>NZ_JBNZCE010000073.1:0-12680 GCF_050589265.1 Actinoplanes sp. G11-F43 | reverse complement strand
CGCCCGCGCCACCGAGGCCCTGGAAGCGGCCAGACTCGCCGGCGAGGCCGCCGTACGAGCCGAACGACACGTCAAATTCGCCTACGAGGAAGCCGCCAAAGCCGCCACGTCGGCCGCCGACGCGGCGCAGTCCGCGGCCGAGGCCAAACAAGCCGCCGCTCAGGCCGCCGCCGAGGGGGCCGCGGCCCGTCTCGCGGCAGCCAACGCGGCCCGGCACGACGCGCAGGCCCGTGCCGACGCCGCCGCGGCCCGTGCCGCCGCCAACGCCGCGGCCAGTGACGCCAACGCCGCCGGACGCAGCGCCCAGGACGCCCAGGACGACGCCGACCGCGCCGGCCAGGCAGCCACCGCCGCCGAAGCCGACGCCGCAGCCGCCCACCAAGCCGCCACCGCCGCCGAAGCCGACGCCGCATCGGCTCGCCGCGCGGCCGACAGCGCGCAGCAGCACGTCGAGGGTGCCGCCCAGGCGGCGAGCGACGCCCTGCAACACGCCGCCGACGCCCAGCGGGCCGCCGACCGCGCCGAGGAAGCCGAACGCCAACGGCAGGCCCAGGCCATCGCCGACGCCGCAGCCGGCGCAACGCTCGACCCGCTCGACCCCGACCTGCTGCAATACCTCACCCCCGAACAGCAGGCCGAACTGCGCCAGGCACACGCGGATGCCGGGCTCAGCGTCCTCGACTTCCTCCAGGCCGAAGCCGCCGACCTGCTCTACGAACTGTCCGGCGCCGGCGACCTGGTCCGCTGCTTCCGGGACGGCAACGTCGAAGCCTGCCTCTGGAGCCTGGCCGGCCTGATCGGCGGCATCAAAGCCGTCCGCGCCGGCTACAAGATCGTCAAAGCGCTCCCGAAGATCATCAACTTCCTCAAGAAGATCAAGAACGCCGAAAACCGGCGCCACCTGCTCCTGGAACTCGCCCGGCGTCTCAAGAAGGAGTCCAGGGGTGCGGACTCCTGCGACGAGGACGATCGGAAGAACAGCTTCCTGCCGGGTACGCCCGTCCTGCTCGCCGATGGCGGCACCCGACCCATCGAAGAGCTGAGAATCGGTGACATGGTCGCCGCTACCGATCCACTCACCGGCTCGACCTCTGCCAGGCCCGTCACCGCCACCATCATCGGTGATGGCGACAAGAAGCTGATCGACATCACCATCGACACCGACGGCGACCGCGGTGCCGAAACCGCGATGGTCACCGCGACGCACAACCATCCCTTCTGGGTTCCGGCGCTCTCCGCCTGGGTGGACGCCGAACGACTGTCGCCTCAGCAGTGGCTGCGGACCGGCGACGGCACCCACGTGCAGATCTCCGCTATCGGTCATCGAGCCGCGAATACCCGAGTTCACAATGTCACCGTCGCCGAGATCCACACCTACTATGTGATGGCCGGCGAAACGCCGGTTCTGGTCCACAACGCCAACTGCAAGCGCAAGGTCTACCGGCAATTGAGTTATGACGACCGGGTACGCTTCGACAAGCGCCAGGGCCTGGAGCCTCATGGCACCGGCGGGTCCATCATCGACCACATCGCGGGCCGCCCGACCAAGCACATCTCGGCCTCGCTGACCGAGGGAGCAAGCGAACGCTTCGCGTCAGGCCAGGGAATGGTGGAAATCGATATCGACAAGGCGATCGCTGGTGGGGCCCGGTATATCGATCACAATAATGTCATGCAGGCCGCCAAGAGAAGTCGCGACTCGAAGGTGGTGCGCGATGCGAGGCGTGCCGAGGAGGTTCTGTTCGTCGGGTTGATCCCCTACGACGCGATGAAACCCATGTGGAAAGGATAGGGGGCGGAATGCCGACGCTGAGTGAACACGTGAATGTCTATACGACGGCGATCGCGGTTCTGGAGCAGAAGGGGTTCTCCGTCTGGTACGACCGGGGGCGTGACACGTTCTGTGCTCAGCGAGACGGCTGGGACTTCTGGGCTGACAATCCGATTTCCCTGCTCGGCCTGGTGGCGGTGTTCGAGCACAAGAACCCCACCGAATTTGTGAGCAACTGGTGGGTGACCGAGGGCAGCGTCCGCTATCCGGATGTCCCGGAGACCGCGCCCGACTACATCCCGGTCCGCGCTGGTCCGCGGCCGGGTGACCAGCGCGACTAGAACATTCGAACCTGACCCGGGGTGCGGGTGCATTTCGGTGCACCCTCACCTCGGTAGTTCGATGCGAGGGGCGAGGGTGACGGACAGCGGCGCCGATGTGGAGGTCGAGCTCAGTGGACTCCGTGGTCGTCCGGAGAGCGAGTACCGGACTCTCCTGGGGCGGCTCATCCAGCGAGGACCGGCTCTCGTTCCCACCCTGCGGCGGATCCGGCGGCAGGGCCCCGGCCGGCTCCGTGCCGCCGCGCTCGAGGTGCTGGTCAACATCGTTGGTGAGGCGGGGCTGGATCCCGCTGACCTGGCCGCGGCGGAGCGTCTGGTGCGTATCAAGGCACCCGTGGAGCCGTTCCTGAACGTCAGTCTCTGCTGGGACGCGTGGATATGCGTCCGGGGCGGCGATCAGCGCGGCATCATGGCGGCTCTCGGGCTGATCCCGGCGCGACCTGCGACGTTCGTCCTGGCCGACACGGTGGTCTCCGATGACATCGCCGGTCCCGGTGGCCTGCTGTTCGTCACCCCGCAGCTGAACGGGTGGACCGTCGTCGCCGGTGGCTGGTGCGATCCGCAGTCCGGCGAGCGCGGTGCGGAGGTGCGGCGGCTGGTCGAGCGGCTCAGCGAGCGGTACGGCGAGGCGCACGCATTCTCCCTCACCGAGTACGGCGACGAATCGGACTGGCTGATCGCCCGGTCCGGCCGCACCGTCCGGCGTTACAGCGAGACCGATCCGGCCTGGGCGATCGGCCAGCCCCTACCAGTGGAGCGCCGCCACCTCGACGCTTCGGGCACCGCCGGCACCCCGGAACAGAGAGACGCCTTCGCCTTCGCCTGCACCGCCCGAACGGTGGCCGCTGAGATGAGCATCGACATCGTCGGAGGTGTGCGCCGCAGTGAGGCCACCGTCGACGGGCTCGGGATGCTGGCCTGGACGCCCGGCACGACAGCGGCTGCCATCGCGCCGGGCGCCTATCAGATCTGACGGCGAGCACCGTACGACGTGATCCGTCCCCCGCGGACGGGTCAGGACCGGCCCGGCATCCGGGCGTACGACGTGGTGTCGACGTGCTGGGAGACCTTCTCCATGGTGTTGATGCTGACGTGCGGCCACTTGATCCGGCCGGGGCCGCCGTCCAGACGGGGGAAGAAGTCGAGCTGGACCACCTGCACGTACTGGAGCCGCAGTGTGATCCGGCCCTGCTCGTCCTCGACCTCCTGGATGAAGAAGGTCGCCTTCATCTCGGAGGCGTTGGCCTGCTTGACGATGAACGGGATGTTGTTGATGCCGCCGTGCTCGACAGTGGTGTCGAATTCCAGGACCGTGGTGCGGACGATGTTGACGCCTTGATTGGCGACGTTGAGCAGCGCGGTCGGGTCGGTCGGGTCGAACAGGCCGAGGAACGGGTTGTCGTGGTAGTGCCGGTACGCGGCCAGGTACCGGCTGTCCAGGTCCTGGCTGACCCCGATCGGCAGCGCGTTGACCTGCGGAATGTTCGGGGCCCCGGTCAGCACCTGGAAGTCGCCCATGGCCAGGGCGGCGTCCCCGTGCGGGATGGTGGCCAGCCGGGCGATGGTCGGGCCGCCGCCGGTCTGGTTGGTCATGTGGAGGAACAGTCCCGGCTCGTGGTGGATCGGCAGGTCGGCCGGCCCGGCCAGCCCGCTCACCGGGAAGTCGTCGGCGGCGATCTGCGCGATCGCCTGCTCGTAGTCGATCGTCACGACCAGCTGGTCGGTGTTCTCCGGAACGCTCAGGTTCACGCCACGGTTCGGGACCGCCTTGTCGACCAGCTGGAACTTGAGTTCCTCGTTGAACTGGTTCACCAGCAGCCGGAACGGCGGCCCGCCCACACCGGGCGGCGGCACGAACGGCAGCGCGATCATGTTCCAGCCGCGTCCGGGCAGGCCGGGCAGGTTCGCCCAGGTGCCGGGCAGCAGCGTGAACGGCCCCAGATCCGGGTCGCCGGTGCGCGCCGGCTCAAGATGACGTCCTTCACGCTCCAGACGTGCGATGTCCACAGGACTCACGGTGTCGCCTTTCCCCCGACGGCGGCCGGTGGTTCCGGCCGCTCGATCAGAGGAGCGCGCTGACGCCCGCCTGATACCTGCCACCGGTCACGGCAGGCGGGGGACGCTGTTCAAGAGCCGCATCGTGTACGGGTGGGACGGCGCCCCGAGCACGCCGGTGGTGTCGCCCTGTTCGACCAGGCGGCCTCGTTCCAGGACGGCGGTGTGGGCGCACAGTTCGGCGACGACGCCCAGGTCATGGGAGACCAGCAGGATGGTCAGGTCGCGTTCGGCGCACAGCGAGGCCAGCAGGTCGACGATGCGGACGCGGGTGGTCAGGTCGAGGGCGCTGACCGGCTCGTCGGCCAGCAGCAGGCGGGGGTGGCCGACGATGGCGCGGGCGATGGCGATGCGCTGGCGCTGGCCGCCGGAGAACTCGTGCGGGTAGCGGCCGGCCGTGTCCGCCGGTAGACCGACGGCGTCCAGGGCTTCGGTGATCCGGGCCGGGTCGGTGTCCAGGCCCAGGCCGCGTAGTGGTTCGGCGACGATGCGGGCGATGCGCTGGCGCGGGTCCAGCGAGGAGTACGGGTCCTGGAACACCGCCTGCGCGGCCCGCCGGAACTGGCGCAGGTTGGTGCGGGTGAGTGGACTGCCCTCGTACCGAATGGTCCCGGTGGTGGGTCTGGCCAGGCCCAGCAGCAACCGCAACAGGGTGGTCTTACCGGACCCGGACTCGCCGACCAGGGCCACATTGCGGCCGGCGTCGACCCGCAGGCTGACGTCGGTGAGTGCCGGCGCGGCGGACTGCCGGTAGGTGAATCCGGCCCGTTCGGCGGCGAGGATGGGTGCGGTCATGGCCGGCTCCGGGGCAGTGCGGCGTCGAAGCGGCGGGCGCTGTCGACGAGCGTACGGGTGTAGGGGTGTCCGGGTTCGGCGATCACCCGGGCGATCGGGCCGGACTCGACGATCCGGCCGTTGCGCAGCACATGGGTGTCCTGGACGACGCGGGCGGCGACGGGCAGGTCGTGGGTGATGAACAGCAGTGCCGTCTCCCGCTCGGTGACGACATGATTCAACAGATCAAGGACTTCCGCCTGTACGGTCACGTCGAGCGCGGTGGTCGGCTCGTCGGCGATCAGCAGCCGCGGCCGGCAGGCGAGCGCCATCGCGATGGCCACCCGCTGGCGCTGCCCACCGGACAGCTGATGCGGGTACGAGCCGGCGATGCGTTCGGTGTCGGTCAGCCGGACCGCGTCGAGGGCGTCGGCCACCGCCGTGCGCAGCGCGGTGCCGCGCAGTCCCTGGAATCGCCGGATCGGGATGGCGATCTGTTTTCCGGCGGTCATCAGCGGGTCGAGGGCGGTCAGCGGTTCCTGGAAGACGACCGCCGCGACATCGCCCCGGCCTCGCGGCGCCCGGATCATGTCGGCGCCGTCGAGCCGGATCTCGCCGGTCGCGGTCAGGCCCCGGGGTAGTAGTCCGGTCACGGCGAGGGCGGTCAGTGACTTGCCGGACCCGGACTCGCCGATCAGGCCGGCCCGTTCCCCGGCGCGGACCTGGAACGACACGTCGTCGACGAGGACCCTGCCGGTGGTGTCTCGGATGGTCAGGCCGTCGACGTCGAGCAGGTTCATCGGGTGTCCCTCCAGGTGCGCAGGCCGTCCGCGGTCAGGTTGACCCCGATCACCAGCACGACCAGGGCGATGCCGGGTGCCAGTGCGGCGACCGGCGCGGTCAGCACGGTGGCCTGGGCCTCGTACAGCATCCGGCCCCAGGACGCGTTCGGCGGTGGGGTGCCGAGCCCGAGGTAGGAGAGGCTGGCTTCGGCCAGGACCGCGAGCCCGGCCTGCAGGGCCAGGTTGACCAGCAGGGTGGGTGCGATGTTCGGCAGCACGTGGTCGGCGACGATCCGTGGCCAGGAGATCCCGGCGACCCGGGCGGCGGTGATGTAGTCGCGGGACAGCACCTGTTTGACCAGCACCCGGGTCAGCCGGGCGACCACGGCGGCCATCGCCAGACCGATCGCGATCACGGCGGTGAACAGGGAGGCCCCGGCGCCGGCGACGATCAGCATGGCCAGCAGCAGGGTCGGGAACGCGATCAGGATGTCCAGCATGACGGCGGCCGCGTCGTCCAGCCAGCGGGTGGCGAACCCGGCGAGCAGCCCGGTGGTCACCCCGATCAGCCCGCCGACGGTGACCGCGCCGAGGGCGGTGCCGATCGCGATCCGCCCACCGATCAACAGTTGGGTGAACAGGTCCCGGCCGAGTTTGTCGGTGCCGAGCAGATGGTCGCCGCCGGGTGGGGCGAGGCGCCCACCGGAGGTGTCTTCGGGGGCGAAGGGCAGCCAGACGTACGACAGCAGGACGGCCCCGACCACGGTCAGCACGAGCAGCAGGCCGACGGCGAGGTGCAGGGAGCGGCGGGTCATGAGGCGGCTCATGAGGTGGCCCGGTGGGTCAGGCGCGGGTCGACCAGGCGCTGGGCCAGGTCGCCGAGGAAGCCGACCAGCAGGACCGTCGCGGTGCTGACCAGCATGATGCCCTGGATCACCGGGTAGTCGTGCTGGCTGATGCCGCGGACCAGCATCCCGCCCAGGCCGGGCAGTGCGAACACGCTCTCCACCACGACGGCTCCCAGGAAGGTGGTGGCCAGCTCCATGGCCAGGACGGCGATCACCGGGATCGCGGCGTTGCGGACACCGTGCCGGGCGAACGCCTCGACCGGGCCCGCGCCCAGCGCCCGTGCGGTGCGCAGGTAGTCGGCGTTCAGCACGTCGAGGGTGGCGGCGCGGACGTAGCGGATCAGCGACGCCGACATGACCAGCGCGATCGTGACGACCGGGAGGATCAGCGACTCGACGGCCGCGCCCGGGTCGGCCCAGCCGTCCGGTGGGAACCCGCCGGCGGGCAGCAGCCGCAGGTTGAGGGCGAACAGGGTGACCAGCAGCAGGCCCACCCAGAACGCCGGGACCGCGATGCCGAGCTGGGCGATCGCGTTGATGACCGGGCCGTACCAGCGGTCGGCGCGGGCCGCGGCCAGCACCCCGACCGGCACCGCGATCAGCACGGCCAGGGTGAACGCGGCGAGGGTGAGCGGGATGGTGACCGGCAGCCGCCCGGCGATCTCCGGGCCCACCGGCAGCGTGCTGACCAGTGACTTGCCGAGATCGAGGGTGGCCACGTCGTGCAGCCAGGCGGTGAACTGGGACAGCAGTGGCGCGTCGGTGCCCAGTTCCCGCCGGGCGGCCTCGATCTGCTCGTCGGTGGCACCGACCGGGAGCAGGGCGTTGGCCGGATCGCCGGGCAGGAGCCGGAGCAGGACGAACAGCGCCACCGCGGCGCCGAACAGCGACCCGGCCAGGATCGCGGTCCGGCGCAGCAGGTAGGCGAGCATCAGTTCTTGACGATCCCGTACGCGAAGAACTGGGCGTTGAGGCCGTTGACCGGGTAGCCGGAGAGCTTCGACGAGGCGACCACGATCTGCGGGTAGAGGTACAGCCAGTCGCTGGCCGCCTCCTCCGCGATGATCTTGTTGGCCTGCTTGAGCAGGGTGGTCTGCTCCTCGGCGGTGGCCGACTGCTCGGCCTTGGTGACCAGCTCGGTGACCTGCTTGTTGTCGTACCCCCAATAGAAGTCGGGGTTGCCGTACCAGACCACGTCCCGGTCGTTGACGTGCTCCTGGAGCGTCGCCTGGAAGTCGCGCTTCTGGTAGACCTTCGTGTACCACTCGTCGGCGGTGATCGTGTTGATGTTCACCGTGACGCCGATCTTGGCCAGTTCACTCTTGATGAAGGTGGCCGCCGTCGGGTGCGGGTCGTAGCTGGGCGTGTCGATGGTGAAGGTGAATCCGCCGCCCAGACCGGCGTCGGCCAGCAGCTTTTTGGCGTTCTCCACGTGGTACGCGTTGACCGCGGTCAGATCCTCGTACCAGGGGTCGCTGGGCGGGACCATCGAGCCGATCAGGGTGCCGTACTCGCCCCAGATCGAGGTGAGCAGCTTCTTGTTGTCGATCGCCTGGCTGACCGCCTGCCGGACGGCCACCTTGTCGAACGGCGCGACCCGGTCGTTGAAGGCCAGCAGCAGCTTGGTGGTCGACTGCCCGTTGTTGACCTTGTAATCGGCGTTGCCGTCGAACTGGGCCAGTGCGTCCGGGCTCTGCTCGCTGGTGACGACGTCGACGGCGTTGGTGATCAGCGCGTTGTTCAGCGCGGTCGCGTCGGTGAAGTAGTGGAAGACCACACCGGCGTTCTTCGCGGGCGTGCCCCAGTAGCCGTCGGCCCGGGTCAGCGACAGTGTCGAGCCGCGCTTCCATTCACCCAGCTTGTAGGGCCCGGTGCCGTCGGTGCTGGTGGTCAGGTCGGTGGCCGACGCGTTGACGATCCAGATGTACGACAGGTTGTAGACGAACGAGATGGACCGGCTGGACAGGGTGAACTCGACTGTCGCGTCGTCCGGCGTGGCGATCGACTTGATCACCGCGAGGTTGCTCTTGCGGGCCGACTTCGAGTTCTCCGCGGTCACCCGCTCGACGCTGGCCTTGACGTCGGCCGAGGTCAGAGCCTTGCCGGAGTGGAACGTGACGTTCGGCTGGAGGGTGAAGGTGTAGGTCAGGCCGTCGTCGCTGACCTTCTGGTCCTTGGCGAGCAGCGGTTCGACGGCGCCGGTGTCGGTGAGCCGGAACAGCCCCTCGTACACATTGCCGTTGAGGGCCTCGGTGACGCCCTGCCCGCCGCCGGCGGTGTTGTCCAGGTTCTGCGGCTCGTAGACCGACCCGACCTGGATGATCGCCTGGTCGGGACTGGTCGCGGCGCTGTCCGCGTCGTTGCCGCAGGCGGCCAGCGTGCCCACGAGGGCCAGCGCTGCCAGGGCGGTTGTCAGTTTGCGCACGGTGGTACTCCGGATTTCAGCGGGGCTGTCGGAAGAGCGGGAGCTTCTCGCCGGCGGGGACGGGCACGGCGAGGCGGTTCTGCGGCGGCGGCATCGGGCAGTTGTAGTGCTCGGAGAATCCACATGGTGGGACGAACGCCCGGTTGAAGTCGAGGACCGCCCGGTCGGTGAACGGCCGGCGCTCGACGATCAAAAACCGCCCTGCGCCGTACGTCTGGGTGCCGTTGGTGGGGTCGCCGAAGACCAGCAGCAGGGTGCCGTCGTCGTCGAACGCGTTCAGCACGTAGTCCCGGCCGGCCACCGTCACGTGCAGGTCGCCGGGCACCGGCAGGTCGCGGGTGAAGCCGGTGTCCTGGGCGTGCTGGAACGGCACCCGGCGCTCGGCGGCCACCTCGACATAACGGCCTTCCAGGACCCAGGCCGGGTCGTACGGGAACGCGTCGATGCCCTGGAAGTGCTGGATGGCGTCGGAGGCGGCGTCCCACAGGCGGATGCCGTGCTGCTCGGCGCCGGTGTGCGGGTCACGGCGGGTCAGGCGGGTGGCGGTGACCGTGGACGGCTGCCCGATCAGGGCGGCGTCCGGGTCGGTGGCGCCCCAGCGGGTCTCGATCAGGGCCAGGTTGCCGGTGGGAGCGGTGACCGCGCGGTGCCGGGCCCGCTGCCAGTCGCTGTGCTCCTGGGCGGTGGTGAGTGTCATGACGACCTCAATGTTGATCTTGATGCTGACTCCGCTAACCCTAGCCCGACGGTAGGTTTTAAGGCCATGGTCACGGTGGTCACACCACCCGGTCAGCGCGCGACGACCAGTTCGGTCTCCGGATCGTGCGGGAGCACCGGAGTGCCGGCGACGACCATCGTGGCGCGCGACCACGGGCGCTCGCTCAGCAGGAACGGCAGCTCCTCACGCAGCCAGGCCGCCACGTGGGCGCGCTGCTCCGGGGAGTCGCCGTCCCGGGCGGTCAGGCGGCGCTCCTGCTCGTCCAGGTCACCCTGCACGTAAATCGAGGCGTCCAGCCACTGGGACAGCTCGGCGCGGATCACACCGGTGCCCTCGATCCAGACGATGCCCGCACCGGCCGGGACGGTGATCGAACCCGGTCGGCCATGGTCGGCCCACGCCTGCGGGCGGAAGTCCACCGCCTCGCCACGGTGCAGTGGCCGCAGCACGTGCTCGGCCAGCAGCGCGCACCAGTCGAAACAGGCGTGATGCCAGGCGATGTCATCGGTGTGGACGACCGCATCGCCCTGCCCGGCCGTACACAATCGGTGGGTCAGAAAGGTTTTTCCCGCGCCGCCCCGGCCGTCGACGGCGATCAACCGGGGGCGTCCGGTCACACCCGGTGACGCCGCGCGCAGTCGATCGACCGTCTCCAGGAGTGTTGCCACCCGCCAGCCGGCCGCCTCGATCTCACCCTCGTGCAGGCGCATTCACACCGTCCCGGTCGTCACCACCGTGTATCTGACCTGCTCGCCGTTCTGCTCGCAGACGTGCTCGCCGGCCGGGGTGAAACCCGCCGAGCGGGTCAGCCGGAGGCTGCGCTCGTTCCAGGACTGCACCACCGCCCGTAACCGCCGGGCGCCGGTCGTGGTGCGGTAGTGGTCCAGCACCGCGGCGGCGAACCGGGCGCCGTTGCCCCGCCCGACCATCGCCGGATCCATACCCACGCCGACGTCGAGCACACCCTCCTCGACGGCCAGGCCCGGCACCAGCGCCTCCGGCCCGGAACAGCAGAATCCGACCAGCGGGCCGCCGTCGGCTCCCGCGACGGCGAGGTAGCCGGGCAGGTCACTGAGCAGTCCGGTCTCCGGGCGGGGGTCGTAGATCCGCCACGGCCCGTCGTAACGCCACCCGGCGATCCGGCGGGCGTCACCGGCGGTCAGGGGGCGAACGGTCAGTACGGACGGGAAGGGTACGGTCACGGCGGTCATGATCACCGGCGGCCCGCCCGTACCGCAATCGGTTTAGCCCTGACCGGAAGGAAACGACAACCGTGACCGACCAGGGGTTCTGGGATCCGGCGGTGAGCGTCGGATCGCTCTTTCCGGAACCGGGGCGGCTTCCCGCCGACCGCTATCTGGTCGTCATCGAAAACGCCTTCTGGCCGACGAATCGGCATACCTGGCGACGCTCCTCGCCATCCTGTGGCGGGCGGCCCGGGCTCTGGCGGACTTCAAGACCAGCAGACGGCACGAGCCGGTGCCGTTCAAAGTGATCCTGCGCTGTGCCGACACCCAGGCGGCCGGCACCCAGGCGGCCGGCACTCTCCGGCGGGCGGCCGAACGGTGACCGATTCTGACCCCCTCGAGGTGGGACGGCGGCTGGCGGCGGGGGAGCTTCCGGGGGACGTTTTTCTCGGGTTGTGGAACGGGGGTGCCGAACCCCGGGACGCGGCGATCGCCGTGTGTGTCGCGTGCGGTGCCACGCCGGAGGAGGCGGAGCGGCGGATCCGGGAGTTCGACGACCTGTGGGACTTTCTGGAACCGGGGGAGGAGGCCGACGGCGCCGACCTGCTCACCCGGCACGGATATTTCCGGCCCGACGCGGTCCTCGACGAGCGGCAGCGGATCGTGCTGAGCAGGCTGCATGCCGCGGTGGACGTGGTCCGGGGAGTGCCCAGCGGGTACGCGGTCGGGCTGTTCACCCGATTCCGGACCGGCGATCTCGACGGGGCCTACCACCACCTGGAGCGGATGGGCCGGCGGATGTGGCCCGATGACCAGCGGTTCTGGGCCGCGATGGCCTCGGCCCGGGAATTGCTGGCAACCGACCTCGACCGTACTGAGCCGTTTTCATCCTGAGTAGGTCGGTACTCCACGTGATGGAGCGCGAGAATGGCACCGGTGAACCTTCTTGTCCGGAAACCTCACGGCCTGTTCATCGATGTCGTAGGTCTGCGCCACAGCTCGCCGCAGCCGGCGAAGATCCGCCGGAATCAGGGTGCCGTCGACATCCCCAATCACCACATCCGCATCCGTTTGTCCACCAACTCATGGTGTCACGCCAGACGTCCGAGCGCTGTTGCACGTGCTCGATGATGTGGACGGAAGCGGCTCACACCGTTATTGCGTGCTGCTCCGACCATAAGATCAGTGTCAACTCGGTCATTTGATTCGGCCTGTTGCCGATATGGGCCTCCGTGACTTCTGGGTGGAACCGTGGCCGTCCGTCTCGAACCGAAACTCCTACACCAAGTCAACCGCGATGCGGAACCGTTGAATTTCGTCACCTTGTTGCGTCGACACTATAAAAGCTGCTAACACATCAGCGCTTCTGGTTGAAAATCGCCGGTGTGGTGCCGGTGTCGGCTACTCGGAGAGCACGGGAACTTTCGACGACGCCGGCTCGGTCACCGGAGAATGCGGCGCCGGCGGTTCAGCGTTGGGGTGGGCGAAGACATTCGAGACGGCACCGACGACTACTCGGCTGGTTCGGCACTGAGGGTGGCGGCTTCTCCTGCTCCATCGGCGTCGAGTACCAGTGGTCCCTGTAATGCGGATTCCCCTGTCCCACCCAATACTGAAGGCGTCCCGCCTGAGTTAACGGTTCCTTCGCTCCGAAGAGCGCAGTCACGGTCGTTTCAACATCATCCGGTGAGGCCGAGGATGGTGAATGGCCTTGTCATTTCGCGGTTGGCCCAGCGGGTTGCTTCGGTGATGTCGGTGCGGCCGGCCAGGCGGAGGGCG
>NZ_JBNZCE010000072.1:0-22994 GCF_050589265.1 Actinoplanes sp. G11-F43 | reverse complement strand
GCCGGAGCGGTCTGTCCAGCCGGAGCCGCAGGGGCCGCCGGAACCGCCGGTCCCACCTGGAACCGCCGACCCCGACCGGAGCCGCCGGAACCGTCTGCCCCGTTCGCCCGGCAGGGGCCGACCGTCCGGCCAGAGCTGCCCGCCCCGCCCGGAGCCGCCCGCCCGGCCAGGCTTCCCAAGCCGCTCCCCAGCCACAACGGCCCGCCCCGTCTCCACACCAGAGACCGGGCGGGCCGTCCATTTCCGATCAGACTGCCGCCCCACCGCCCCCGCACCACGCCTCGCCGCCCCACCGCGCACTGCCGGCCCATCGCACTGCCGGCCCACCGCATCTACCGCCCACCCGCCTGTCCTGCCGCATTACCGCCCCACCCGCCTGAACTGCTGCACCACCGCCCCACCCGCCTGACCTGCGCACTACCGTCCCGACCGCATTGCTGCCCCACCGGCCTGTCATGCTGCCCTGCTGCTCTCCTTGCCCGGAGGCTTGCCCCTTCCGCAATGCTCGCCTTTCCGAATGCTCACCTCTTCCGTGACGCGCAGCCACAGCCGTAGAAACCCGCCACACCACCCAAATCGCAACCACAAAGCGAACAAAAGGCAAAATAATCCACGACTAATGACGTCCAGCGAATAAAATCTTCCCTAAATACAGGGACGCAACACAGCAGACACCAACCTCACAAATGAAACAGCCCCGCAAACTATAGTGCGGTCGAATTCAAAACCGCAAAACAGGAGGAGCGCGCCCCGCGCAAATTCGCAAAATAGCATGATACGAACACTTAGCAGCAGCCGGTCGTAACGCAATATATTTGCGATAACGCGACTCTGTCGCAAAAACCGAAAGACGCCTCAGCTGGGCGGGCGAAACGCCCGAAATAGCCGCAAGCAAGCAAGGAGCGGCAAGCTGACGGGAAGCAACTGGCAGGTTGGGAACGGCAACCAAGCGGGGAACGGCCGGCGGGCGAGATACGGCCGGCGGGCGAGGAACGGCGAGTTGGCGGGAGATAGAAGACACGGAAACAGCAGGCGGGAGAACCGAGGCTGGACAGCCGCGTGTGGTGGGCAGGCTCGCCGTGGTGGACAGGCCTAGGAAATCGGATGACTGCGAAGTTCGCTGCGACCACGACACGAGCGACCCTGGTGGCGGAGTGACAGCCGGCCGAGACGTGGCATGACACAACAGACGAGAGCACGGCTGGTGTGACATGGCAGGCCCCTGCCGGTACGCAGAACGAACCGCTGCGGGAACACCACTCGGGCCGGACGGAATCCTCGCTGGCCGCCCCACGGACCGGTTTGTCGCGAGCTGCGGCGATGCAGGCCAAGTTGCCACAGGATCGGGCTCCGTAGACCGGGCTCCATGGGACCGGGGCACCACAGGCCAGAGCTCCGCAGAACGGACTCCCACGGGCCCAGACGACTTGGACCGGGCCGCCACGGGCTCAGGCAAGGTGGACCGGGGCGGCGTGGACTGGGGCGGCGTGGACTGGGGCGGCGTGGACTGGGACGGCGTGGACTGGGACGGCGTGGACCGGGACGGCGTGGATCCAGGCGACGCAGAGCCGAGCGACGCAGAACCGGACGACGGCGCAGAACCGGACGACGCGGGGTCTGACCATTTTTCTCGTATTTTGGCGGCGCGATCTTCGAATGTTCCTGGCGCGTCCAGATTTAGGCGGCGAAGCTTTTCCGCGTGGCGGCGCTGTAAGCCGAAGTGGCGGCGGCGCTCGTGGTCTCGCCGGAAATCGTCTCGGCTTGGAGAATAGTTTCTTGCCCTTGTCCGGTCGCGTAGACCGGCAACGCTGAACAACGCCATCTGCCCCATACAAGAATCTTCCCCCATCCCGCGAGCGAAGTGTCAGAACTGGATCATGCCAACTTCCTTCCTCTTAGGTTCATGTGACGGCGCTGACAATTTATTGGGAAACCCGGACCGCCTCAGTAAATATTTAAGGGCTGCCGCTCGGCGGTATTGGCTTCTCGACGTATCTGAATGCCACGCTGCCGTCAGGACGCGGGTCAGGTGGATGTCTCGGCGCCGTTGGGCTCGGGGTGAGCGGATGGCGGGCCACGGGGGCAGGTGGGCCGCCAGATGGGGGCGTCGCGAGATGAGGTGACTCGAAAAAGGGTGGCAAGACGGCGGCGAGACAGGAAATGCCGAGACGGCGGCAAGGCCGCGTTGGCAAGACGGCGGCGGCAAGACGGCGGCGGCAAGACAGCCAGACGGCGTTGGCAAGACGGCGGCGGCAAGACAGCCAGACGGCGGTGAGGTGGGGGTGAGGTCCGGGGGTGAGGTCCGGGGGTGAGGTCCGGGGGTGAGGTCCGGGGGTGAGGTCCGGGGGTGAGGTCCGGGGGTGAGGTCCGGGGGTGGTTAGAGGCGGTTTCGTAAGGTTTGGGAAGGGGTGGTGCCGAAGCGGGAGCGGTAGGCGCCGGCGAAGCGGCCCAAGTGGGTGAAGCCCCAGCCGTAGGCAACCTCGGACACGTTTGTCTGGCCGGGGTCGCAGCGGGACAGGTCGGCGTGGACTCCGTCCAGGCGCAGGCGGCGTAGGTAGGTCAGCGGGGACATGCCCACGTGCTGGCGGAACGACTCCTGGAGGACCCGGACTCCTACGCCCGCCACCGTGGACAACTCGCGGGTCGTCCAGCCCCGGCGGGGTTCGGCGTGCATCGCGTCCAGGGCTCGTTTCACCGTTCGCGGGCGAAGAGGGCCCTGTAGTCCGGCCGGCTCCTCGCCGTACGGGTGTTCCACCGTCAACGCCAGGCCGCTGACCACCATGTCTCGCCAGCGGGCCGCCATCCGGGGGCTGGTGGACAGGGTGCCGGGCGTGATCAGTTCGCGCAGTAGCAGGCGGGCCAGGGCGGACCACGTGCGGCCGGGGCCGTCCACCAGGTCGAAACCGGTGCCCAACGGCAGCGGGGAGACGACCCGCTGGTCCAGGGCGGCGTCCAGTTCGCGTTCCAGGGCGGCGCGTTCGACCTTGACGCTCATCAGGTGGCAGGTGGCCGGCCACTCCAGTTCGATGTCGCCGGTGGGGCGGTAGACCAGCGCCCGGGTCGGGTCGGCCAGGCTGACCGTGCCCCGGTGCTGGGAGCGCAGCCGCCCGGAGAGTGGGACCAGAACGTGGTAGGCGGTCTCCAGGGCGCCGATGGAGATCCGGATGTCGGTGCCGTACCGGATCTCGCCCAGCGTCACCGGGCCGAAGGCGGCCACGTCGGCGCTGAACTCCAGCCGGCCGGGATCACCGACCGGCTCGATCTCCAGCCTGCCGTAGTACAGCCGGCGGCAGAACTCCCGGGCCTCGTCCATGTCGCCGGTGCGCAGGCCGGCGTGGGCCGGGGCGTCGGCTCCCGGCGCCGCCGGACCCGGGAGCCGACCGACTGCCATGCCGTCCAGACTAGACCGCTACCGGCGTCCTTCCGGGGACCACATTCGCCGGCCAGGTGACCTCGGCCACCGCGCCGCCACGCACGTCGACCTGGGTGAGCGGGGTGTCGTCGTCCTGCCAGACCACGTACCGGCCCTCGGCGAGGCTGTCGATGACCACGCAGTAGGTGACACCGGAGCGGACGTACCGGGCCCGGACCGCGGCGTGGGTACGCGCCGACGTGTCGTCGACCGGTGACACCTCGATCTCGTGCCCGTGCAGCCAGCTCGGGGTGTGGATGATCAGTGCGCCGATCCCGTCGCCGATGTCGAGCATCACCGTGCCCTGCCCGGACGGGGCGAGGGTGTGGTGGTGATGGTGGTGGTCGCCGTGGCCGATGCTCATGACTGTGTTCCTCCGGGGGACGCGCTGGTTCAGGACGGGTTGTTGAAACCGTCGAACGGAGTGGGCAGGAACGGGAACTTCTTGAGCAGCTTGGCGCTCACGTCGTTGATGCTCAGGCCCTGCTCGACCAGGCCCGCGGCGGCGTCCGCCTCGAACTCGGCGTCGACAAGCGGCACGGTGGCGCCGGCCACGGCCCGCAGCGAGATGGAGACCACGTCGTCGGCGATCCGCCGGCCGTTGGGGAAGCCGGCCAGGTCACCGCCGACCACACCGAACTTGTTCTCCTTGGCCGCCGGCGGGATGGCCGTGTTGAGGCGCAGCATGTCGGCCTGAACCTTGCCGGTGTTGTTCTGGAACCCGTCGATGATGCCGTCCGGGATGCCGGTGAGCAGGATCGCGAGCAGGTCGGCGCGCGGCTCCTTCTTCTTGTTCAGCGCGTCCAGGTTGTCGAAGAGACCCGGGTAGAGCACCGGCAGGAGTGCTCCCAGCTCGGGTGTGGCGACGAACTCGGCGAAGCGCTTGTCCTCGCTCGGCGGCAGGCTGTTCCACTTGTCCTTCTCCGCCATCGGGACGATGACCTCGTTGAACAGCGGGTTGCCGAGCCGGGAGACCTGCACCTGCGGGCCGACCACCACGTCGCCGCCGCCCTTGTCGCCGCGCACCTCGACCTGGCGGCGGCTGGCCGACGTCCACACGCCGATGACGGCTCCGGCGTCCTTGGCCCGGACCCGCTTCTTGCCGTCGCGGCGCACCATGTCCAGCGGGACCTGGATGGCGATGCTGTGCACGTTGGTCTTGTCGGTGGCGTTGACGGCCTTGCTGGCCGCCGCGAACAGGTCCTGGCCGACCAGGTGCTTGTCCCGGAAGGGGCGCAGCACGGCGAGGTCGAAGATCGAGCCGAGGTCGACGAAGAAGGCGTCGGCGCGCTGGCCGGCGAAGACCTTCTCACGGCTCTTCAGCTTGTGGACGGCGTCCTCGGCGAGCTTGGCGTAGTTCGGGATGGAGACCCGGCCGACGTTGGCGGGCGGGCACGGCAGCTTGTTGGCCAGGACCGTGCTCTTGCCGTTCTTGTCGACCTTGGTGACCGAGTAGAACTGCCGGCGGTTCCAGTTCTCGTCGTCGAGCGATTTGATCTGGCCGGTGTTGTAAAGGAACGTCTTGTCGTTGCGCAGTTCGGTACGGAACCGGAACTGGTAGGTGATGTCCGGCCGGGCGTCACCGTTCGCGTCGATGTGGATCTCGTACAGCACGTCGTCGCCGAACTCGAAGAAGTTCGGGCCGCTCGACGGGAGCTGCAGCGGCACGTAGTTGGCGATGATGGTGACCGTGTCCGGGTCGTCGGGGCTGACGAACGCGTACAGGTCGGAGCTGTCGGCGACCGGGTCCTTGCTGATTTCCGGCGCTTCGCGGTGAGAGGACATGCTCGGGGTTTCTCCTGTCGAGGAAAGGTCAGCGTCCGGCGGCTTTGAGAAGCCGGTTCACGAGGTCCTTGTCGGTGACGACTGTGGACTTCTCCCCGGAGAAGACTTCGATCGTGCCCTTCTTGACATCGCGCAGAGAGATCACCAGGGGGGCGCCGTCGTCGTTGCTCTCGGCGGACGACTCCCCGGCGAGGCTGAGTCCTGCCACCGAGACGGCGGAGACACCCACACCGGTCGCGGCGAGTGCCAGCACACGGCGGCGGGACAGCCACGAATTGGTGCGGCCCGGTGCGCGGTAACGAACACGACTCATGCTTGGCCTTTCGTCGTTTTGGGGGGCCTGACAGGCGATGCATCGTCGACGCCCGGCAATACGAGATCCAGTTGCCGGCGGTTCAAAAGAATTTTTTGAGGCACCTCAATGGGTTTGCCGCCGGCGCATCCTGGATACGCCCGTACCGGCCGCTGCCAGGGCGGCGGCACCGATCGCGCCCCCGATGAGCCAGTGTCCGAGAGTGGTCATCCCGGTGTCTGCCGCCGCGACCACCGGGGCGGGCGACGCGGACGGGGTCGAGGACGGGGCCGGGGACGGAGACCGGGCCGGGGACGGCGGCGCGCTCTTCGCAACCGGAGAAGCCGGCGGCACCGCCGGGCCCGGGTCCGGGAAGACCAGATCCGAGCACGAGTAGTACGTGTCCGGGGTGCTGGACGTCTCCCACACCACGTACAGGATGTGCCGTCCGGTCCTCTGGGGAAGTCTCACCTTCATCCGGTACGACCCACCGGTCAGCGGCGGATCCTTGATCTCGTCCAGCTTCGTCAGGTCGTCCCAGGCGAGCTCGCGGTCCGGCTCGAAACCGCGCTCGGTCAGGAAGAGCCGGAACGACCCGCGATGCGGAATGGTCCCCCGGTACGCGATCCTCAGGTTCTGCCCGGACTCGACCTCGGTGGCCGGGAAGTCGTCGCGGGCCAGGTCGAGTCCACGGTAGGCGGGCAGCCCGCCGGAGCAGAGCTTCCCGTCCGGCACCCGTTTCCGGTCGTCGGCGACGTTCGCGAGCCGCAGATTGTCGTACGCCCCGAGGAACCCGCCGGTCGCCTTGAGGGCGGCTTTGCAGGCGGCCGTGTCGCGTCGTGTCCCGTTGCCGGCGCAGGCGGTGTTGCGGCTGATCGGTGTGGTCGGTGAGCCGTGCGCGAGGGCGGGTGACGGCAGCCCGGGTACGGCCGCCGCGGCCAGCAGCCCGGCGGCGGCGAGGTGGCGGACGTGCATGAGGATCTCCAGGTGGGCGGCGGTGGGAAGAGCCACCCGTGGGTACGGACTTCAGGCACCGCTCGTTCACCGGCCTCCGGGCTGTGATTGCATGGCCGAGTCAGGTGAGAAATCTGGAGGATTCATGAGCAAGCCCGATGTCGGCACCATTCCCGACGCCCCCGCCACCGAACTGGTGATCGAGGACATCGCCGAGGGTCAGGGCCAGGAGGCCAAGGCCGGCGACTTCGTGAGCGTCCACTACGTCGGTGTCGCCCAGTCCACGGGCAAGGAGTTCGACGCCTCCTACAACCGGGGCGAGCCGTTCGGTTTCCGGGTGGCCGGCCAGCAGGTCATCGCCGGCTGGGACCAGGGTGTCGCCGGTATGAAGGTCGGTGGCCGCCGCAAGCTGATCATCCCGCCGCACCTGGGCTACGGCTCGCGGGGCGCGGCCGGCGCGATCAAGCCGAACGAGACCCTGGTCTTCGTGGTCGACCTGCTCCAGGTCCACTGAGATGAGGCGGTCCGGGGCGGTGCGTACCGCCCCGACCGCCGACCTGTCCGGCGCCGAGCGGTCGGCGATCCGCGGGCTGCTCGATCTGGCCTTCGACGGTGGTTTCGACGACCACGACTGGGATCACGCGCTCGGCGGCCTGCACACGCTGGTGGTCCGGGACGGGTCGGTGGTCGCGCACGGTTCGGTGGTGCAGCGCCGGTTCCTGATCGAGGACCGGCCGGTGCGCTGCGGGTACGTCGAGGCGGTCGCGGTGCATCCGGCCCATCGCGGCCAGGGGCTGGCCGCGATGGTGATGGCCGAGGCGGAGAGGCTGATCGACGGCGGGTACGACCTGGGCGCGCTCTCCGCCTCCGACTCAGGGCGCGGGCTCTATCTGGCCCGGGGCTGGGTGCCCTGGCCGGGCCCGACGGCGGTGCTGTCCCCCGCCGGGGTGGTCCGCACCCCGGAGGACGACGACAGCACCCTGGTACGCCTGGCGACCGGCCCCGCCGGCGGCACCCTGGTCTGCGACTGGCGCGACGGCGACGTCTGGTAGCAGCGGCTCCTCGATCGGGGTCACGCCTGCCTCTTCAGCGAGTCGCAGGAGGTCTCGTCGGGCAGCAGCGGCCGGAACACGATCTGGTACTTCTTGCCGGCCGACTCCCACGGGGTGCGCGCGTTCGCCTTCTCCGCGAGCTTCCACACCGCGTCCTTGTCGGCGCCCTCGACGGTCAGGCAGTCCACCTTCGGCTGCTCGGTGAGGGCCGGGCCGGGCAGTGCCGGGCCGGGCCAGGCGACCGCGGCGCCTCCCGCACCGTCACCGGTGTCCTGGTAGGGCTGGGCCAGCACGGCGAGTGCGGCCGGCTGGTACGGCTTGGCGGCCGGGCTGGTGGCCTCGGCGAACAGCCGGTCCAGGGAGGCCAGGAACTCGGTCAGCTTCTTCCGGGCGGCGTGCTGCTCGGCGGTGAGCGACGTGTCGTCGGGGGCGGCCTCGTTGAGGGCCACCACCTCGACGCTCTGCTCACCCTCGGCGGTGACCACGCTGATCCGGGTGCTGGGGATGTCGGCGACGTTGGGGGTGCCGAAGTCGCCGCCGGACTTGACGCCGGCCGCGAGGGCCTCGGTGGTCAGCTTCTCGACCTGCTCCGGGCTGAGCGTGATCACCTGGAGGTTGGGCAGGGCCGGGCCGGGATAGATGGCCGGGACCGGGCCCTCGCTCAGCGCCCGCCCGTCGGCGTAGACGCTGAACCGGGGGATCCGGCCGGGGATGGACTCGGCGGGGACGAAGCCGCCGCGGTACTCCACGCGCAGGGCGATGGTGTCCGGGCCGGCGGTGGTGCTCTCGGTGACCGGTGCCGCACCGGGCGACCCGGCCTCGTCGGCGGTGCCGGGCCGGGCGCACGCGCCCAGCATGAGCAGGGGGAGGGCGGCGGCGGTCAGAAGGCCGCGGTTGATGGTCATGTCAGGTCTGACGAGGCGGCGGCCGCTCAGGTTCCGGCAATTCTCAAGAAACCACCCGGGCTTTCCGTCCGAGCACCTCCACCACGTCACCCGGATGGAGCTGACGGCCGCGCCGGGTGTCGATCTCGCCGTTGACCGTCACGTCGCCGGACGCGATGAGGATCTTGCCCTCGCCACCGGTGTCGATGAGATCTGCCAGCTTGAGGAACTGTCCGAGCCGGATCATGTCGCCGTCGATGGGCACGTCACGCATGCCGTCATTCTCCGCCACGAGATCTTTTGTGAAAACTTCTGGGGTCACGTTGAACCATCCCGGCCGGTGATCCGAACTACATGTCGTGAGCTATCTGGGGATGGCCCGCCGTGCGGGCGTGATGACCGCTGTGACCGCTGTCGGTGTGCTGGTGGCCGCCGCTCCGGCCACGGCTGATGTGACGGTGAGTCCGGCGAGTGCGCCGCAGGGCAGCGGAGTGAGCCTGGACTTCAAGGTGACCAACGAGGGCACCGCCCCGATCACCGAGGTGACGCTGAGGATTCCGGCGGACACCCCGATCGCCGAGGTGTACCCGCTGTCCATCGACGACTGGGCGCCGCGGCTGACCTATCAGAAGCTGCTGAAGCCGATGGACAGCGTCCACGGTGGCGCGCCGGTGACCGAGGCCGCGAACGCGATCACCTGGGTGGCGGTGAACGGCACGACGATCGCGCCGGGACAGTCCGCCGAGCTGCGGGCCGCGCTCGGGCCGCTGCCGTCGCTGAGTTCGATGCGGTTCTCGGTGGAGACGAAGTACGCCGACGGCAAGGCCGGCCCGGTGATGCCCGCGTCGATGACGCTGACCCCGTCGGACGGCACCCAGCCGGTGTCGCACCACGGTGGTGGCACCGCGGCCGGGCCGTCCGCCGAGGATCTGGCGTTCGCCGCGATCGTGGCCGAGGCGGAGAAGGGCCCGTCCTGGATGTCGGTCTCCGGCTGGATCGTCGCGGTGCTGGCGCTGCTCGGCGCCGGGTGGGCGCTGCTGCGCGGCCGGCACCGGGCCGAGGAGGAGCCGGGCGAGCCGGAGGACAAGCCGGCCGACGAGGTCACCGAGGACAGGGAACCGGTGGGCGCCGGCACCGGCGACAGCAAGTGGGCGTTCAAGGGTTGAGAGATCTTCCTGCAGGCCGGGTCCTGCACATGGGAAGAAAGGGGTGTCGCTCGCGACGGCGGAGACCGTAACCGGCTTCCGTTCGCGAACGACATCCACCTCGCGCGGGTGGGCGTGAGGGCGTCGTGGTGACGCGCGTGGGGCGCACCGCCACGACCAGCGGGTGGGGCCCGGGCAAGGCCCGTGATCCGCGTGCCGCACGGGTGGGGCTGTCCGACAGCCCCGCCCGTGCGGTCGAAAGTCAGACCGTGACCACGCGCTCGGTCCGCAGCGCGTCGATGATCTCCTGCTGCACCCGGTCCGACTCGTCGTGCGGCACCTGGCAGGTACCGGCCGCGAGGTGACCGCCGCCGCCGTAGCGCAGCATCACCTCGCCGACGTCCACCGGTGACGTCCGGTCCAGGATCGACTTGCCGCAGGCGAACACGGTGTTGAGCTTCTGCCGGCCCCAGATGATGTGCACCGAGACGCGGGCCTCGGGGAACAGCGCGTACACCATGAAGCGGTTGCCGGCCTCGATCACCTCCTCGTCGCGCAGGTCGACGATCACCACGTCGCCGTCCATCCGGCAGACCCGGTGCAGCTGTTCGACGAACCGGGTGGAGCACTCGTGGAACAGTTCGGCCCGTTCCACCACGTCCGGCAGCGCGAGGATCTCGCCGACGTCGTTGTGCTCGATGCAGGCGTCGATGAGCTGCATCATCAGCTGGTAGTTGGAGATCCGGAAGTTGCGGAACCGGCCCAGCCCGGTGCGGCTGTCCATCAGGAAGTTCAGCAGCGTCCAGCCGGTCGGGCTGAGGATGTCGGTGAGCGAGTAGTCCGCCGAGTCGGCCTGGTCCACCGCCAGCATCAGCTCGTCGGTGACCTTGGGGAACCGCTCCCGCCCGCCGAAGTGCTCGTAGATCACCCGGGCCGCCGACGGCGCGTCGGGGTCGATGACGTGGTTGCCCCGCTCCCCTTCGTTGCGCAGGGTCTCCGAGTGATGGTGGTCGAAGACCATGGAGGCCCGGCCGTCGTACGGCAGATTCGTCAGGATGTCCCGGTCGGTCACATCGACGACGCCGTCCTGGACGTCCTTCGGATGCACGAACAGGATGTCGTCGATCATGTCGAGATGGCGCAGGAGCACGGCACACACGAGCCCGTCGAAGTCACTTCGGGTCACGAGCCGGTACTTCACGGGGTCCCCCTCCGTTGCCAGACCTTTGAGCCCAGTTTGCCACTTTTTTCGCGTTAGCCCGGCCTGCATCGAATTGTGTACGTGTTCACCGCCACTTCGTCCCGCTTTCCAGGAAGCGGGTGAACTCTTCGGGGCCCCTCCGCCGTAAGGTCGAACGGACGGTTACGACCCGGTCGGAGGACACGCAGAAGATGGACCACGCACCTCAGCTCATCCAGGAGCGCAGCGCCCCACCAGCCACTCTGGTGATCTTCGGCGCCTCCGGTGACCTCACCCGGCGCAAGCTCCTCCCCGCCGTGGAGAACCTCGCCCGCCACGGCCGCCTGCCCGACCAGTTCGCCCTGGTCGGTGTCGCCCGCACACCGATGAGCGACGACCAGTTCGCGGAGAGCGCGCTCGGCGGCCGCAGCCTGGCGGAGAAGCGGCAGCTGGCCGGTGGGGTGCGCTACGTGGCCGGCGGCTACGACGACCCGGAGACCTACAAGCGCCTGGCCGAGACGCTCGACGAGCTGGACGCGATCCGGGGCACCTCGGGCAACCGGCTGTTCTACCTGTCCACCCCGGCCGGCGCCTTCGAGCCGGTGATCAACGGGCTGGCCGGCGCCGGTCTCAACCACGCGCGGGAGGGCTCCTTCGCCCGGCTGGTGATCGAGAAGCCGTACGGGCGGGATCTGGCCACCGCCCGCGAGCTCGACGGCATCGTGCACCACGCCTTCGAGGAGCACCAGGTCTTCCGGATCGACCACTACCTGGGCAAGGACACCGTGCAGAACGTCCTGGCCCTGCGCTTCGCCAACTCGATCTTCCAGCCCATCTGGGACCGCTCCTGGGTCGACCACGTGCAGATCACCGTGGCCGAGACGCTCGGGGTCGGCACCCGTGGCGGGTTCTACGAGCACGCCGGCGCGATGCGCGACATCGTGCAGAACCACGTGCTCCAGGTGCTCGCGCTGGCCCTGATGGAGCCGCCGGCGTCGTTCGAGGCCGAGGGCCTGCGCAACGAGAAGGTGAAACTGCTCCAGGCGATCCGGCTGCCCACCGACCGGGACATCGCCGACGCCGCGGTCCGCGGCCAGTACACCCGCGGCGGCACCCGTGAGGAGCTGATGGCCGGCTACCGCGAGGAGGTCGGGGTCGACCCGCTGTCGCGCACCGAGACGTTCGCGGCGATGCGGCTCAACGTGGACAACTGGCGCTGGGCCGGGGTGCCGTTCTACGTGCGTACCGGCAAGCGCCTGCCGGCTCGTCTGACCGAGGTGGCGCTGCAGTTCCAGCGTCCGCCGCACCTGCCGATCCCCACCGACCAGCTGACCGGCCTGGACGCGGACGCCCTGATCCTGCGCATCCAGCCGAACGAGGGCATCTCGCTGCGGTTCGGCGCCAAGGTGCCCGGCCACTCGTTCCGGGTGCGGACGGCGAGCATGGAGTTCTCCTACGACCAGACGTTCGTCGAGGAGTCCCCCGAGGCGTACGAGCGGCTGCTCCTGGACGCTCTGATCGGTGACGCGTCGCTGTTCATCCGCAGCGACGAGGTGCAGCACAGCTGGCGCATCGTCGACCCGATCATCGAACACTGGAACCGGGACACCTCGCCGATCCCGACGTACGAGGCGGCGTCCTGGGGCCCGACCGACGCGGACCGGCTGATCGGCCGCAACGGCCGCAAGTGGCGCAACGCGTCCTGAGTGGCGCAACCTGCGTAGTGAGGCGGGCTCGCATAGGGTGAACATCGATCCCTAAGCGGGCCCGCTCCACCCAGAGAGACAGACGAACATGCAGGTATCGGTCGCGCATCATCCACCGAACACGGCCGTCCTGGTCCTGCGCGGATCCCTCGACATCGACACCGCGCCGGCCCTGAAGGCCAATCTGAGCCGCCTCGTCGAACGCCCCACCCCCCGGGTGGTGGTGGACGTGTCCGGCCTGGACTTCTGCGACTCGATGGGCGTGGGGGTGCTGGTCACCGCCCATGGCCGGGCCGCCGAGAGGGGTGGCTGGGTGCGTCTCGCCGCCCCGTCGGGATTCCTGCGCAGGCTGTTCGACACCCTTGGTCTCAGCGACTACCTGCCGATGTTCCCGGACGTGCCGGCCGCCCTCAAGGACGGCGAGCCCGGCTGACGTTCGCGTGCCGCTTTACGGCTCGATTCGAGCCGTAAAGCGGCACGCGAACTCCGGGCGGCACGCGAACGCCCAGCGGCACGCGAACTCCGGGCGGCACGCGGACGCGCGGCGGCACGCGGACGCCGGGTTCAGCGGGCGGTGGCCAGGCCGAGCGTGGACGGTTTGACGCCTCCGGGGAACACCTCGGCCAGGGAGCCCAGGCCGCAGCGCTTCTGCAGGACCTCGCCGATCACCGAGCGGTAGTCGGTGGTGACCGCCAGATCGCCGTCGGCCAGCGCGCCCGGCCCGAGACCGGGCCAGGCGCCGTACACCCGGCCGCCCCTGATCCCACCACCGAGCAGCATCATCGCGTTGCCGTGGCCGTGGTCGGCGCCCTTGGAGCCGTTCTCCCGGACCCGGCGGCCGAACTCGCTGACCGTCAGCACGGTCACGTCACGCATGGTGGCCTCACCGAGGTCGGTGACGAAGGCGTGCAGCGCGGCGGCCAGCGCGGCCAGGTTGTCGTACATCCGCTGGCCCTTGACCGCCGCCCCGAGCCCCTCGTGCATGTCCCAGTCGCCGCAGTCGACGGTGGCGGTGACCAGCCCGGCCTTCGCCCTGATCAGCCGGGCCACGTCGCGCAGCGCCGCGCCCAGATCGGTGTCCGGGTACGCCGCCCCGTTCGCCGGGGTGACGGCGCCCGGGATCCGGGCGGTGGCGCTCAGCGCCCGGTCGGCGGCCAGGGCCGGACCGGACAGTACGGCCGGCGCGCCGGAGTACATCGCCCGCAGCGCCGCCGCCATCGGCTTCTTGCCGGCGGCGGCCAGCTGGAACTCGTCGATCCCGGTCATCGACACGTCCGGCGCCGGTCCGGCCAGCAGACGCGACGGCATCGCGGCGCCCATCGAGACCGCGGACAGCGGGCCGGACGCGCCGGTCAGGCCGAGCATCCGGTCCAGCCAGCCGGTGCGCACCGCGCTGCCGGGCGCGGCGTTCTCCATCGCCTCCATCGCGGCGAAATGCGACCGGGTCGGCTTCTCCTGCCCGACCGCGTGCACCGCCGCCAGCTTCCCGGACCTCCAGTGCGGCAGCAGCGGCGCCAGCGCCGGATGCAGGCCGAACATGCCGTCCCCGGCGAGGACCATCGATTTCGGTACGGCGATCCGCGGCCGCAGCCGGTAATAGTCGTCGTCGCCGATCGGGGCGAACGCGGAGAGCCCGTCGAATCCGCCGCGCAGCGACACCACCACCAGGGTGTCCCCGGTGTAGGTGCCGTCGGCGAACGCCATCCGGGTGCTCAGCCCCTCGGCGGCCAGCCCGCTCAGTGCGGCGCCGGCCCCCACCAGCAGCCCACGGCGGGAGATCTCGCAGCACTCGGTCACGGTCATGTGATCACCTCAGCTGGAAGGACGGCGAGTCGAGGACGAGAGCGATCAGGTACGGCGCGGCACCGGTCAGCTCCTTGTCCGCACCGGTCAGGGGACTGGTCGGCAGCTTCCCGGCGACACTGAGCACCGCCGCGGTGTGGTCCAGGGGTAGTTTCACCCCCAGCAGCCGTACGGCGATCGCGTCCACCAGGGCGCCCCAGCTGCCGGGCAGCACCGGCACCAGCGAGCGCAGCAGGTCGGCGGGCCGGGTCAGCTGCCTCGGGTACCAGCCGGTGGCCAGGTTCAGGTGCAGGTTGCAGCGGGCCAGGAACGCCGACGGGGACGCCCAGGCGGCGGCGGAGTCCGGATACCCGTTCGGCGCGCTCCAGCGGAACGGGGCGTGCCCGGCCGACACCAGATGGTTGTAGAGCGCGTCCAGGGACTTCACCCCCGACTCGTCGGGGCCGAGGCCGAGGACGCGTACCGCGGCGATGGTGTCCTCGAACGGGGTGCGGATCTTCTTCCCGACCGAGGCGGCGAACTCCGGCGACAGGAAGAGCGCGCGCAGCACCGGCGCGATCGCGGTGTCGGACTCCCGGTAGACCTTCGCCAGCCTCTTCACCAGGGCGGCGGGCGGCTCGTCGGCGACGAACCGGACACACAGTTTGCGGGCGATCCGCTCGGCGGTCCGCTCGTGCCGGGCCAGGTGCTCCAGGAAGGCGCACGCGGCGGCCTCCCCGTCGGCGGCGGCGTTGGCGTGCCGGAACCCGAGCACGTCGACGGCGCCGGTGGCGTGCAGCGACGCGTCGTAGACGTAGCCGCCGGACTTCCCGACGGTCATCCCGGTCAGCAGGCGGGCCACCACCGGCACGTCCCGTTCGGCGTAGCCGTCCAGGCCCACCGTGTGCAGTTCCATCAGCTCGCGGGCGTAGTTCTCGTTCGGCAGCGCCTTCGACGACGACCGCTGGTCCAGGTAGGTCAGCATGGCCGGGTGGCGGGCACTGGCGGTCAGCATGTCGGCGAACCGGCCGAGCGCGTGTGCCCGGATCACCGTGCGGTCGTAGTCGGCGCGGGTGTCCCACACCCCGCTGGACGGGGCGGTGATGTGCAGATGGTTCGCCCAGAAGGCCACCGCCTGCTCGAACAGCTGCCGCTCGCTCCACGCGGCACGGGCGATCGCGGCCCGGCCGAGCTGCTTGAACGCGTCGTTCTTCGCCTTGCCCGCGCGTACCGTGGCGGGGGTGGCCCCGGCCAGCGGCAACCGTGCCAGGACCGCGTCACAGCGGCCGTCGTCGATCCGTCCGGGTGCCAGCTGCCGGTCCAGCCAGCCCGCCGCGCCCAGCTTCCGCGCCTCGGCCAGCGCGGCCGGCGTCGCGCCGAAGGTGGCCCGGCGCAGCAGGTGGGCGATCGGGTCGCCGTCCAGTTTCAGCACCGGGGCCGGGGCGGCCGCGGCGGGGGCCGCGACGGCGAGACCGGAGGCGCTGAGGGCGACGGTGGCGACGGAACCGGCGAGCACGGTGCGGCGGGTCGGTCTGGTCATGCAGATCCGTTCGGTCCGGGGGCCGTGCGGAGTCACGGCCGCAACCGTGACTAACGAAGCCGCAATCCCCGCGCACCCGTTACCGGAAACGGTGTCAGCATCTAGTCTCAAGACCGTGGATCAGGCAGATACGGTACGTACCCCGTCCTCCTGGGTCGTCGTCGGACTCGACAACGGCGGCACCTGCAACAACGCCACCGTGCTCGACGCGACCGGGCAGTTCCTCGTCAACAATCTGGTGGAGAACCCGAGCCGTGTCCTCGAGGGGCCGGAATCCGCGGTCGAGGCCCTCGCCGAGGCGTTCGGCAACATCCTCGAACTGACCAGCACCCCGCTGTCGCTGGTCCGCGCGGTCGGGCTGGACACCCCCGGACCGGCCAGCGCGCACGGGGTGATCTCGTCGAAGGGCGCCACCAACTTCAACCAGGTGTCCTGGCACGGCTTCGACATCCGCGGCGCCCTGGAGACCCGGCTCGGCCTGCCGGTGGTCTACAACAACGACGGCAACGCCGCCGCGCTGTACGCCCACCACCAGCACTTCGGCGCCGACGCGGCGGCACACTCCTCGGTGTCGGCGATCGTCGGCACTGGGCTCGGCGGCGGGGTGGTCGAGGCCGGCCAGGTGGTCCGCGGTGCGGCCGGGATGGCCGGCGAGCTGGGCCACGTGCAGATCCCGCTGCTCGGTGTCCTCGAGGACGGCCAGCCGGTGCCGCTCTGCAACTGCGGCTTCGCCGGGGACGTGGAGAGCATCGCCTCGCTGACCGGCATCCGGAACAACCTGCTGCCGTACTGGCTGACCCGTTTCCCGGACCACCCGCTGGCCGCCGAGCCGGTCGCGGTCGCCGCCAAGGCGCTGCGCGGCTACGGCGAGAAGGACGATCCGCTGGCCCTGGCCGTCTTCGGTCAGCAGGCCAAGGCGATCGGCAAGCTGTTCACCATCGCCGCCAACTTCACCGACCCGTCGGCCTACTTCCTCGGCGGTGGGGTGGTGGAGGCCTCCGCGCACTTCCGGCAGTGGTTCCTCAACACCGTCCGGGAGAACACCGAGCTGCGCGACGAGCAGAAGGCGGTGGCGGCGTTCGCGCTGGTCCCGGACCGGGACATGGCCGGTGCCCGGGGAGCCGCGGTGGCCGCCCTGACCGAGGCGACGGCCGCCGGCTGACGTGTCTCTCTGACTGACCACTCCGCGCCGACCGCTTCTCCGGCCCCTTCTCCCCGGCCACCGCATTCGCCCGGCGGTCGCCGGGCGGTCCGGTGTGCCGCCCGGGTCGCGCGGACGGGGCAGGGCTGCCCGATCGTCGTGGGCCCGTGGGGCGTACCCCCATCGGGTCTGGATTCCCGGTCGTGCGCGAAGAAAGGGCCGGCGCTCCTCCCAGGGAGCACCGGCCCTCGCCGTCCCGGTCAAGGCCCTGTCCGGGACGAACTTCTATTCGGCGCCTACTTGGCACCCGCGGTGCGGCGCTTGGACCACACGTCGAAGGCGACCGCGCCCAGCAGGACGACGCCCTTGACGAACATGACCGTCTCGGTCTGCCAGCCGAGCAGGCCGGCGCCGTTGTTGATCACGCCCATGATCAGGCCACCGGTGATCGCGCCGACCACCTTGCCGACACCACCCTGGACGGCGGCGCCACCGATGAACGCGGCGGCGATGGCGTCCAGCTCGAAGCTGTTACCGGCGGTCGGGCCGGCCAGGTTCAGCCGGCCGGCGAAGATCAGGCCGGCCAGCGAGGCCAGCACGCCCATGTTGACGAACAGCCAGAACACCACCGACTTGACCTTGACGCCGGAGAGCGTCGCGGCCTGCAGGTTGCCACCGACGGCGTAGATCTGACGGCCGAACACGGCCCGGTTGGTGACCAGCGTGTAGCCGACCACCAGGACGGCGAGCAGGATCAGCACCCAGGGCAGGTTGCGGAACCGGGCGAGCTGGACCACCAGGAACATCACCAGTACGGCCGGGGCCAGCACCTTGAGGCCGAACAGCCAGCCCGGGTCGACGGCCTGGTTGTACCGGATCCGGGCGTTGCGGGTGCGGTACTGCACGAACACCATGCCGGCCACCACCAGCAGGCCCACGATGATGCTGAACAGGTCAGCGCCACCCAGCGGGCCGAGGGCGATGTTGTTCAGCCAGCCGGGGGTGAAGCCGTTGGCGAGAGTGCGGACGTCCTCCGGGAACGGGCCGATGCCCTTGTTACCGAGGATCCGGTAGGTGATCGCGCGGAACAGCAGCATGCCGGCCAGCGTGACGATGAAGGCGGGGATGCCGAAGTACGCCACCCAGTAACCCTGGAAGGCACCGATGAGCGCGCCGAAGGCCAGGGTCGCCAGCACCGCGATCGGCCAGGGCAGGTTCATCTCGACCATCAGGACCGCGGCGAACGCGCCCGAGGCGGCCACCACCGAGCCCACCGACAGGTCGATGTGCCCGGCGATGATGATCAGCACCATGCCGATCGCGAGCACCAGGATGTACGAGTACTGCACGATGATGTTGCTGAGGTTCTGCGGGGCGAGCAGGTCGCCACCGGTCGCCACGGTGAAGGCCACGACGATCAGCGCGAGGGCGATGTAGATACCACTCTGCTTCAGGTCGAAGTTGACCTTCCGCGGCGCCTGGCCCTGAAGCCCGTTCGGCCCCTTGCCGGTTGCTATACCGGCGCTGCTTGGTGCGGCCGTCACGGCGCTACCTCCTGTACTTCCTTCGTCATGAGAGTCATCAGGCTCTCCTGCGTGGCCTCGGCACGCGGCACCTCGCCGGTGATCCGGCCGGCCGAGAGGGTGTAGATGCGATCACAGATCCCGAGCAGCTCGGGCAGCTCGGACGAGATGACCAGGACGGCCTTCCCCTCGTCGGCGAGCCGGTTGATGATCGTGTAGATCTCGTACTTCGCGCCGACGTCGATGCCACGGGTCGGCTCGTCCAGGATCAGCACGTCCGGATCGGTGAGGATCCACTTGGACAGCACGACCTTCTGCTGGTTGCCGCCGGACAGCTTGCCGACGACCGCCTCGACGTTCGGCGCCTTGATGTTCATGCTGCCGCGGAACTCGTTGGCGACCCGGTACTCCTCGTTGCCGTCCACCCAGCCGCCCTTGGCGAGCTTGCCGAGCGCGGCCGCCGAGACGTTGCGCTTGATGTCCTCGATCAGGTTCAGGCCGTACCGCTTGCGGTCCTCGGTCGCGTACGCGATGCCGTGGTCGATCGCCTCCCGCACGTTCCGGGCCTGGATCTCCTTGCCGTCCTTGATCAGCCGGCCGGAGATGTTGGTCCCGTACGACCGGCCGAAGACGCTCATCGCCAACTCGGTACGCCCGGCGCCCATCAGGCCGGCCAGCCCGACGATCTCCCCGCGACGGAGCGTCAGATTGGCCTTGTGCACCAGGGCCCGGTCCGGCTGGGTCGGGCTGTAGACCGTCCAGTCCACGATCCGCAGCGCCTCCTCGCCGATGGTCGGCGTGTGCTCCGGATAGCGGTGGTCCATGTCCCGGCCCACCATGCCCGAGATGATCTTCTCCTCGGTGAGGTTGACGGTGTCCTCGGTCCAGATCGTCTTACCGTCCCGCAGGATGGTGACCCGGTCCGAGATGGCCATCACCTCGTTCAGCTTGTGCGAGATGATCACACAGGTGATGCCCTCGTCACGCAGCCCGCTCAGCAGGCGCAGCAGGTTCGCCGAGTCCTCGTCGTTCAGCGCCGCCGTCGGCTCGTCGAGGATCAGCAGCTTCACCCGCTTGGAGAGCGCCTTGGCGATCTCCACCAGCTGCTGCTTGCCGACACCCAGCTCGATCACCGGCGTGACCCCGCGCTCGGCCAGGCCGACCCGGCTCAGCAGCTCGTCGGCGGCGGCGTTCGTCTTGTTCCAGTCGATCCAGCCACGGGTCGCCTGCTCGTTGCCGAGAAAAATGTTCTCCGCGATGGAAAGATTCGACGCGAGTGCGAGCTCCTGGTGGATGATGACGATGCCGCGATGCTCGCTGTCGCGGATGCCGGAGAACTTGCAGGGTTCGCCCTCGAACTCGATGTCCCCCTCGTAGGTGCCGTGCGGGTAGACACCCGAGAGCACCTTCATCAGGGTCGACTTGCCGGCCCCGTTCTCCCCGCAGATGGAGTGGATCTCTCCCCTGCGTACTTCCAGGTTGACGTCCTGCAGCGCCTTGACGCCCGGGAACGTCTTGGTGATGCCGCTCATCCGCAGGATCGTGTCGGTCATGCCAACCCTCCTTGGGCCGGTGAGGGCCGCGCCCCACCCGTAGACCAGCCGGGCGGGGCGCGGAACCCGGATTACTTCAGCTGGTCAGCGGTGTAGTAACCGCCGTCGACCAGTTCCTTCTGGTAGTTGTCCTTGGTGACGATCAGCGACTCGAGCAGCTGGGCCGGAACGACCTTCACGCCGTTGTCGTAGTCCTTGTCGTTGTTCGTCGTCGGGGTCTGGCCCTTGAGGATCGCGTCGGCCATCTCACCGGTGGTCTTCGCCAGCTGGCGGGTGTCCTTGTAGATGGTGGAGTACTGCTCACCCTTGATGATCGACTTGACCGAGGCGAGCTCGGCGTCCTGGCCGGTGACGATCGGGTACTTGCCGCCGGTGCCGTAGCCACCCGACTTCAGGGCCGACAGGATGCCGATCGAGATGCCGTCGTACGGGGAGAGAACGCCGTCGACCTTGGTGTCACCCTTGTAGGTGGAGGTCAGGATGTTCTCCATGCGCTTCTGGGCGGTCTCCGGGTCCCAGCGCAGGGTGGCCACCGTCGCGAAGTCGGTCTGGTTGGACTTGACGACCAGGGTGCCGTCCGCGATGTACGGGTCCAGGATGCTCTTGGCGCCGTTGAAGAAGAACGTCGCGTTGTTGTCGTCCGGCGAACCGGCGAACAGCTCGATGTTCAGAGGGCCCTTCTTGTCGGTCTTGCTGCCGTCCGCGTTGACCAGGCCGAGACCGGTCAGCAGCGAGGTGGCCTGCTGCACGCCGACCTTGAAGTTGTCGAACGTCGCGTAGTAGTCGACGTTCGGGCTCTTGCGGATCAGGCGGTCGTACGCCAGCACCTTGATACCCGCGGCCGCGGCGTTCTCCAGCTGGCTGGAGATCGCCTCACCGTCGATCGAGGCGATGATCAGCAGCTTGGCGCCCTTGGTGATCTGGCTGTCCAGCTGCTGGGTCTGGGTCGGGATGTCGTTCTCCGCGTACTGCAGGTCGACCTTGTAGCCCAGGCCCTCGAGCTGCGACTTGAGGTTGTCGCCGTCGGCGATCCAGCGCTCCGAGGAACGCGTGGGCATGGTGATGCCGATCAGGGCACCGGTGTTGTCGCCGCCGGCGGCGGCTTCCTTGTCAGCGGTCTTCTCCGCGTCGCCACAAGCCGCCATGGTGGCGGTCAGCGCGACCGCGGTGAAAACGGCCGCGAGCCGGTTGAATTTCACGGTGGATCTCCTCTTTGAGAACGGTGTTACAGGGGGCGGGCCAGGCGGTGGTACGCCTGGTTCCAGCGCACGCGGTCGGAGAAGTCGGCCGGAGTCGTGCGCTCATCGATCATCAGCAATTCGGTCTGGACCATATCCGCGAAATCACGCAGAGTCTCGGCCCCGACTGCTTGTGTCAGCACAGTGTGATGCGGACCACCAGCCATGATCCAACACTCGGCCGAGGTGGACAGCGACGGGGCGGGCTTCCACACGGCGCGGGCCACAGGCAGGTTCGGCAGCGGCTCGTCCGGCGGAATCACCTCGATCTCATTCGCGACCAGCCGGAACCGGTCACCCATGTCGGCCATGCCCATGACCACCGCCGGGCCCGGGGCCGCGTCGAAGACCAGGCGCACCGGGTCCTCCCGGCCACCGATCCCCAGCGGGTGGATCTCGGCCCGCGGTTTCGACGACGCGATGGACGGACAGACCTCGAGCATGTGCGCGCCGAGGATCTTAGGCTCGCCCGGCCCGAAGTGATAGGTGTAATCCTCCATGAATGAGGTCCCGCGCCCGGTTCCGGAACCCATCGCCTTCACCGTGGTCACCAGGACCGAGGTCTTCCAGTCGCCCTCGCCGCCGAAGCCGTAACCGTCCGCCATCAGGCGCTGCACGGCCAGACCCGGCAGCTGGCGCAGGCCCCCCAGATCCTCGAAGTTGGTGGTGAAGGCGCCGAAGTCGCCCTCGGTCAGGAACTGGCGCAGACCCGCCTCGATCCGGGCCGCGTACCGCAGCGACTCGATCCGGTCGCCGAGCAGCGACGCGTCCACCTCGAACAGATCCCGGTACTCCGCGACCAGCTTGTCGATCTCGGCGTCCGCCACCCGGTCCACGACCTCGACCAGATCGTTCACGCCGTACGTGTTGACCGAGACGCCGAACTTCAGCTCGGCCTCCACCTTGTCACCCTCGGTGACCGCCACGTTCCGCATGTTGTCACCGAACCGGGCCAGCCGCAGCCCGCGCACATGCTGCAGACCGGTCGCCGCCCGCGCCCACGAATCGATCCGGGCGATCACCGTGGGGTCGGCGACGTGACCGGCGACCACCTTGCGCGGCACGCCCAGCCGGGCCTGGATGAAACCGAACTCGCGGTCGCCGTGCGCGGCCTGGTTCAGGTTCATGAAGTCCATGTCGATGGTCGACCACGGCAGCGACTGGTTGTGCTGGGTGTGCAGGTGCAGCAGCGGCTTGCGCAGCGCGTCCAGGCCGCCGATCCACATCTTCGCCGGGGAGAACGTGTGCATCCAGGCGATGATGCCGATGCAGTTCCGGTCGGCGTTCGCCTCCAGCATGACCTGCTTGATCGCGCCGGCGTCGGTGAGCACCGGCTTGGTGACGATCTCGGCGCCGGACAGGCCCTCGCCCAGGGTCCGCTGGATCTCGGCGGACTGGTCGGCGACCTGCTGCAGGGTCTCCGGGCCGTAGAGATGCTGGCTACCGGTCAGGAACCAGATCTGCGGTTTCATCGGCATTCCTTCGTTCGATGGTTCAGGCGGACTCGATGCGACGCCGTCCCGTCCGCAGTGGTACGGCGGGGTCCGCGCGGCAGAACGCGGGCACGGACCATGACCGACTTGTCGATCTTACGTGTGCGGAAGCCCCCGAAATCGCCCGTTGAACCTTTTTCAACCAGGCTTCCAGCCCTCGGCCGCCGGCTCGGCGGGCAGTTCCGCCCCACTTGCCGTGTCCGGGCACCACCCGTTCCGGCCCGGGCCGGGCATTCCGTCCCGGCGGTTCCCGCGGCGCCCGGGATTCCCGTCCCGGCCGTTCCCGCGGCGCCCGGGATTCCCGTCCCGGCCGT
>NZ_JBNZCE010000071.1:0-14433 GCF_050589265.1 Actinoplanes sp. G11-F43 | reverse complement strand
GGTCACGTCCACCGAAGTGGTGTATGACCTGGACTTTCCGGGATGAACGAGGCGGCCACCGCAGATCCTTCGGATTGTTCGAAGATCACGAAGGAGAGACCTGCGATGGCCGCAGAACCGAGTTTGGACCTTGCCGGATTGCTGGGCGCGCATTTGGAATCGGCGAGCCCTGATGTGCTGCAAGCCCTTGTCAAGACGTTCGCCGACGCGTTGATGTCCGCCGAGGCCGACGCCCTCTGCGGCGCCGGTTACGGCGAACGCACACCTGAGCGGACCAACTCGCGCAACGGCTACCGACAGCGGGAGTGGGACACCAGGGCCGGCACCATCGAGCTGGCCATTCCGAAGCTGCGGTCCGGTTCCTACTTCCCCGACTGGCTACTGGAACACCGCCGCCGGGCTGAGCAGGCCCTGGTCAGCGTCGTGGCGACCTCGTATCTGCTCGGAGTGTCGACGCGGCGGATGGAACGTTTGGTGGAGCAACTCGGCGTCAGATCTCTGTCCAAGAGCCAAGTATCGGAGATGGCCCGCCATCTCGACGTCCAGGTCGAGGCGTTCCGCAACCGGCCGCTGGACGCCGGTCCCTACACGTTCGTCTGGACCGACGCCCTGGTCATCAAAGTCCGCGAACACGGCCGCACGGTCAACGTGCATGCCCTGGTCGCGGTCGGGGTCAACGCCGACGGCGGTCGGGAGGTCCTCGGCCTCGACATCGCCTCCGACGAGGACGGCGCCGGCTGGCTCGCCTTCCTGCGGTCGCTGACGGCCCGCGGCCTGTCCGGGGTCCGGCTGGTGATCTCCGACGCCCACCGCGGCCTCGTGTCCGCGATCGGCGCGGCACTGCCCGGCGCCGGCTGGCAGCGCTGCCGCACCCACTACCTGCGCAACCTGCTCGCGAAAGTCCCCAAGAGCGCGCAGCCGTGGGTCGCCACCCTGGTCCGCACGATCTTCGACCAGCCCGACGCCACCGCCGTCGCCGCCCAGTTCGAACGCGTCCTGAACTCCATTGAGCAGAAGTTCCCCGATGCTGCCGAGCACCTCGACGACGCCCGCGGCGACCTGCTCGCGTTCACCGCGTTCCCGCGCGAGTTGTGGCGTCAGATCTGGTCGAACAACCCTCAAGAGCGGTTGAACAAGGAGATCCGCCGCCGCACCGACGTCGTCGGGATCTTCCCGAATCGCGACGCGATCATCCGCCTCGTCGGCGCGGTCCTGGCCGAACAGACCGACGAATGGGTCGAAGGCCGCCGCTACATGGGCCTGGAGATCCTCGCCAAAGCCCGCCTGAACAGCATCAATACCGAAGGACACGACACCGGAATCATCGAAACGACCGCAATCGCCGCATAAGATCAACAACAACGGATCAGCGCTGGCCGCCTCTTACACCACGCCAGCGGACGTGACCAAGAAATCAACTTCAAATGTGGCCCCTACCTGCCGAGAACCGTCCCGTAAATGGCAACACTCGAAACCACCGAAAAGAGTCTTCTCCTTGACCTTCATCCGACTGGGAGGCAATTCCCGCACGCATGCCACCCCCGGCCGATCTTGGCCGATTTACTACCGAATGATCCTTCTTATTGGTAGCCGGCCCCGCTCGCGTCCTCTCCCCGCGCGCCTGTCCGACCCCACCGCTCCAACCTGGCCGACCTTGGAGGATTTACCACCAGAAACGGTGGTAAATCCACCAAGATCTCGACTGGAGAGGCCACCCGCGCGAGGGATTGACCGCGAATGATCAGGCAACCAAAAAGTGGGCTCACCTCGGTGGTAAATCGACCGAGATCGCAGATCGTGCGGTTGCCCGAGCGAGAGCTGACCGCCAGGGATCGACCACGAGCGAGCCGCCGATCAAGGGACGCGCTCAAACGGTGGCAAAATCCGCCAACATCGCTGACGGGAGGGGCGCCCGGGCGAGGGATCGACCGCGAGTGAGCCGAAACCGAGAGCAAGACTCAAAACGGTGATGAGTCAATCAAGCCCGGCCGGGCAGTGCACTCTCGCGCGGTACCACGGCAACAAACGGACGAACCGAGGAAAAGGTTCATTCGGGCAAAAAGCAACCACGGCCCCACCTGTGCCGACCGCATTCACGGGCAATCGACTCAGCCCGAGCCGACCCGAGCCCCGGCGGAGCCCCGACCCGAGCCGATCCGGGCACCCGACGGAATCCCGGCGCCGCCGATGCCCCAGGCCGACGCCGCGCGACCCGCGACCCGCGATCCACGACCCGCGCCCACGATCCACGACCCGCGACCACAGATCACCGTGACCGCCGGCCGGAGACCCACCTCATGAAAGGTCGCCCACGAAGACCGCCACCGATCGGGCCGGCACCCGGTCCGGCCGGGCATCCCGCAGCACCGGATCCGCCGACTCGGTCAGGGCCGGATGCAACCGCAACCCACCAGCGCCCGAAATATCCGGAGCAACCGGAGACCCGGTGGCGTTGAAGACCACCACCACCCGCGCCCAGTGCGGATCGAGCCCGGTCCCGTCCAGCGACATCACGATCACCCCCGGCTGCTCGCCGGGCCCGCTGAGCGGAAACGTCAACCGCCGCTGCACCTCCTCAGCGGTGGGCAGCCCGAAAACCGGCGACGACCGCCGGATGCGGAGGAGTTCCCGGTAGCGTTCGGCGGTCATCTCGATCACGTCGGTGACCGGAACCAGGTCCGGGTCGCCGAGCAGTGGCCGGGCCCAGTCCCAGACGTCACCGTTGTCCTCTTCGGGTGGCAGTCCGATGCCGAATCCGTTGCCGAGGGCCGGGTCCCAGCGGATGCCGTTGAACCAGTCGCCGGAGTTGTAGGAGTTCCGGTCGAGCGATTTGGACCGCAGCCGTTCGGTGCCGAGGGCGACGAATCCGGCGCCCTGGCTGAGGACGACGAGCGCGATGGCGAGCACCTGCATCCGGGCCCGGTCGGTGGGGCTGAGGTCGCGCGGCAGTTTGAACGCCATCGCGTCGTACAGGATCTCGTTGTCGTGGGCGTCGACGTAGTTGACGGCTTCGCCGGGGTCGTGGGCGTAGCCGGTGGGTGAGCCGTTCCAGCCGATTTCGGCGCCGGTGTGTTCGTGCCCGTCGTGGCCGGTGAACCGGTAGGTGGCGAGGGCCCCGGCGAGTCCGACTTTGATCTGGTCGTGCAGCCAGAGGGGCACGTTGTCGCCGAGCCCGGTGGCGAAGCCGCGCGCGCCGGGGTCGCCGTGGGCGCTGCCGCCACGGATGGCGTCGCGGAGCCGGTCGTTGAAGGTGCCGACGCCGGTGCCGGCCATGTTGGCCTGGGTGGCCTGGGCGAAGCGGGCGTCGTAGGCGACTTCCCCGAAGTTCCAGCCTTCGCCGTACAGCACGATGCCGTTGTCGATCTCGTCGAGTGCGGCGCGTACGGCAAGGATGTTGGTTCGTGGGTGGTGCCCCATCAGGTCGAAGCGAAATCCGTCGATCCGGTACGCCCGGGCCCAGGTGACGAGGGAGTCGACGACGAGCCGGCCCATCATGGCGTGTTCGGTGGCGGTGTTGGGGCAGCAGGTGGATTCGGCGGTGCTGCCGTCGGCGAGCAGCCGGTGGTAGTAGCCGGGCACGATCCGGTCGAGCACGCTGTACCGGTCGAGCCCGTCGCCCATGGTGTGGTTGTAGACGACGTCGAGCACCACGCGCAGCCCGGCGCTGTTGAGGGCGGCGACCGCGGCCCGCATCTGCAGGATCCGGGCGGTCCCGTCGGGTTCGGTGGCGTAGCTGCCTTCCGGGGTGGTCCAGTGCCAGGGGTCGTACCCCCAGTTGAAGCCGTCGGTGTCGGCTCCGGCCATCACGGCCCGCTGCTGGTCGGCCGAGTCGGGTGGGAACGACGTCAGGTCGCACAGGGGCACCGTCTGGTCGGCGCGCCGGTCGGGCACCGTGCCGAAGTCGTTGACCGGCAGCAGGTGCACGTGGGTGAGCCCGGCTTCGGCGAGGGAGCGCAGGTGGCGCATGCCGTCCGAGCCGGGCCGGGTGAAGGCGAGGTAGGTGCCGCGCTCGGCTTCCGGCACGGTGCCGTCGAGGATGGAGAAGTCGCGGACGGAGAGTTCGCTGATCTGCATCCGGGCCGGGGCGACGGCGGGTGGTTTGACCAGGTGGTCCCAGCCGGGTGGGCGCAGTGCCGGGTCGTCGAGGTCGACCAGCTGGCTGTGGGTGGAGTCGGCGGCGAGTGACAGTGAGTACGGGTCGGTCACGCTGGTCGTGATCACCGCCTGGGCGGCGGGCTGCCATGCCTCGACGCGGAAGCGGTACCACCGGCCGAGCCATTTGCGCTTGCCGGTGATGCTCCAGACGCCGGTGGTGTCGTCGCGCCGCATCGGGTGGATCCGCGGCTCGTCGCCGGGGTCGCGGAACAGTTCCAGTTCGACGTTGTGCGCGGTGGGCGCCCACACCGAGATCCGCGGTGGCTCGTGACCGTCGACGACCGGCCCGAGCTCGGCGTCGACGGCGTCCGGGTAGAGGTCGTCGAGGACTCCGGCGATCTGGACGGCGGTCAGCGCTGTCAGCTGTCCTGAGTCGGCCCCCTGGACGAGCAGGCGGTCCCGGAGGAGCGCCCGTAACTCGTGATCACCCAGCTCCGGAACGGCGTACGCCCGATAGGCCCTCAAATGCGGAAAACGACGGCTCTGTGCCTGGAAGAGGCCACCCGGCCGAGGGGTGAGGGTCAAACCGTTCAGCGTGTACGCCGAACCGAGCGCGGCGAACCAGTCGGGCAACGCCACGGTGCCACGGTCGATGAAGACCGCGTGCGCCCGGGCCGGATCCAGCTCGGGCCCGAGGGTGGCCCCCAGGCCGGGCCGGACCGGCGCCTTCTCCCCCGCGGTCAGCCACACCTCCCGGGTGACGGTGAGGTCGAGCCGCTGGTCGTCGGGCAGGTCCTTCTCCTCGCCGCGATGCAGGACGTAGCGCAGCCCGACCGCGTCGGGCCGGACCCGGACCCGGAACACCGCGCCGAAGGCGTCGAACCGGTCGGGCATGTGCGGGGCGCCCCACCGGGTCTTCTCCTTGACCGGGACACCCTCCCAGCAGTGCAGCCCCCACCCTGCGTAATCACCGTCCGGCCGGCGGTAGTGGATCACCACGTCGTCGTGATCGGGACCGGTCACCGCCGGTGGGGTGGTCGCGACCCGGCGCTCTCCGGCGGTCACCCAGATCTCCCGGGTCTCGTGCGGATCGGCCCAGCGGTCGTCGTCGACGTCCTTGCCGCCGTCCCGATCGATGATCAGGAAGCCGACCTTCCGCGCGCCCTCGGCCACCGGGATCCAGGCGAACCGGCCCCAATCGTCCTCCCCGGCGAACGGCACACCGGCGGGAAAGGCCAGGTCAGCACCGGGGGCGAGGTCTCCCCACGCGTGCAGGACCCAGCCGGAGTAGTCGTCGTCGGGCCGCTGGTAGTGCACGACCAGCCATCTAGTCACCGCAACATCATGGCAGCGGGATATGACATTTTCCTGGGCTCCCGGCGACGGGCTGGAAGGATCGGCGCGGGAAACCCGCCTTGCGAGTTCTAGCAAGACGGACGTACGGTTTAGCGGAGACGCACAACCGAGAGTTAGGCATACCTAACCTACAGGTCGCCCTTTCGGTGCGGAAGACTTTGAATTCCAGTCGCTGGGTGTGAAGGAGAAGACGGTGGCCAGCCTCGACACCTTTGGTGCGAAGAGCGAGCTGCGCGTCGGAGACGCGAGCTACGAGATTTTCACGATCGACAAGGTGAAGGGGCACGAGCGCCTGCCCTACTCCTTGAAGATCCTCCTGGAGAACCTCCTGCGCACGGAGGACGGCGCGAACATCACCGCCGACCACATCAACGCGCTGGGTCAGTGGGACAAGGACGCCCAGCCGAACGTCGAGATTCAGTTCACCCCGGCACGGGTGCTGATGCAGGACTTCACCGGCGTCCCCTGCGTGGTCGACCTGGCCACCATGCGGGAGGCCGTCAAGGAGCTGGGCGGCGACCCGACCAAGGTCAATCCGCTCTCGCCGGCCGAGATGGTCATCGACCACTCGGTGATCGCCGACCTGTTCGGCCGTGAGGACGCCTTCCAGCGCAACGTGGATCTGGAGTACCAGCGCAACCGCGAGCGCTACCAGTTCCTGCGCTGGGGCCAGACCGCGTTCAACGAGTTCAAGGTCGTCCCGCCGGGCACCGGCATCGTGCACCAGGTCAACATCGAGTACCTGGCTCGCACGATCATGGAGCGCAACGGCCAGGCCTACCCGGACACCGTGGTCGGCACCGACTCGCACACCACCATGGTCAACGGCCTGGGCGTGCTGGGCTGGGGCGTCGGCGGCATCGAGGCCGAGGCCGCGATGCTGGGCCAGCCGGTCAGCATGCTGATCCCGCGGGTCGTCGGCTTCAAGCTGTTCGGTGAGGCCCCGGCCGGCACCACCGCCACCGACCTGGTGCTCACCATCACCGAGATGCTGCGCCAGCACGGTGTGGTCAGCAAGTTCGTCGAGTTCTACGGCCCCGGTGTGAGCGCCGTGCCGCTGGCCAACCGGGCGACCATCGGCAACATGTCCCCGGAGTACGGCTCGACCGCCGCGATGTTCCCGATCGACGAGCAGACCATCGAGTACCTGAAGCTCACCGGCCGCTCCGAGCAGCAGGTCGCGCTGGTCGAGGCGTACGCGAAGCGGCAGGGCCTCTGGCTCGACCCGAACGCCGAGCCGGACTTCAGCGAGAAGCTGGAGCTCGACCTGTCGACGATCGTCCCATCGCTGGCCGGCCCGAAGCGCCCGCAGGACCGCGTCCCGCTGAACGCCGCGAAGGCGATGTGGCGCGACGCGCTGCCGGCCTACACCGCCGCGCACGGTCACGCCGACGAGGCCAGCGAGGAGTCCTTCCCGGCCTCCGACGCCCCGGCCAACGGCGTGCAGGACGACGCCGACAAGCCGCACATGTTCAGCGCCGCGCTGGGCGCCACCGGCCGCACCTCCAAGCCCGTCCGGGTCAAGGGTGACGACGGTGTGGAGTACGAGCTGGACCACGGCGCGGTCGTCATCGCCGCCATCACGTCCTGCACGAACACCTCGAACCCGCAGGTCATGATCGGTGCCGCGCTGCTCGCGAAGAAGGCCGTCGAGCGCGGCCTGACCCGCAAGCCGTGGGTCAAGACCACGCTGGCCCCGGGCTCCAAGGTCGTCTCCGACTACTACGACCGGTCGGGCCTCACCCCGTACCTGGACAAGATCGGTTTCAACCTGGTCGGCTACGGCTGCACCACCTGCATCGGCAACTCGGGCCCGCTGCCCGAGGAGGTCTCGGCGGCGATCAACGAGGCCGACCTGACCGCGGTCAGCGTGCTCTCCGGCAACCGGAACTTCGAGGGCCGGATCAACCCGGACGTCAAGATGAACTACCTGGCGTCGCCGCCGCTGGTGGTGGCGTACGCGCTGGCCGGTTCGATGGACATCGACATCACCAGCGAGCCGCTGGGTGTCGGGTCGGACGGCAAGCCGGTCTTCCTGAACGAGATCTGGCCGACCCCGCAGGAGGTCGAGGAGACCATCGCGCAGGCGATCGGCGCCGAGGGCTTCTCCGCGGCGTACCAGGACGTCTTCGCCGGTGACGAGCAGTGGCAGTCGCTGCCCACCCCGACCGGTGACACGTTCGCCTGGGACGGCGAGTCGACCTACGTCCGCAAGCCCCCGTACTTCGAGGGCATGCAGGCCGACCCGAGCCCGGTGACCGACATCTCCGGCGCGCGGGTCCTGGCCAAGCTGGGCGACTCGGTCACCACCGACCACATCTCCCCGGCCAGCTCGATCAAGCCGGACTCGCCCGCCGGTAAGTACCTGGCCGAGCACGGTGTCCCGCGGCACGAGTTCAACAGCTACGGCTCGCGGCGCGGCAACCACGAGGTCATGATCCGCGGCACGTTCGCCAACATCCGGCTGCGCAACCAGCTGCTGGACGGGGTCGAGGGTGGCTTCACGCTGAACCACCTGACCGGCGAGCAGTCCACCATCTTCGATGCCTCGGTGGCGTACCAGGAGGCCGGCATCCCGCTGGTGATCCTGGCCGGCAAGGAGTACGGCTCGGGTTCGTCCCGGGACTGGGCGGCCAAGGGCACCATGCTCCTCGGTGTCCGCGCGGTCATCGCCGAGAGCTACGAGCGCATCCACCGCTCCAACCTGATCGGCATGGGCGTGCTCCCGCTGCAGTTCCCGCAGGGGCAGAACGCCGAGTCGCTGGGCCTGACCGGCACCGAGACGTTCTCGGTCAGCGGCGTCACCGAGCTGAACGACGGCAGCACCCCGGCCACGGTCAAGGTCACCACCGACTCCGGCATCGAGTTCGACGCCGTGGTCCGGATCGACACCCCCGGCGAGGCCGACTACTACCGCAACGGCGGCATCCTGCAGTACGTCCTCCGCAAGATGCTCCGCAGCTGATCCATTCCGGTCACGGCCCGCTTCCCGCTCACGGGAGGCGGGCCGTCCCGCTTCTCCAGACCCCTAATTGGGTACGCCGTCCGCCCGGTAACCGGTCCGGTCCTCGGCCGTGATCTCCCGTAGTACCCGGGCCGGATTCCCCGCGGCGATCACCCCGGCCGGCACCGTCCTGGTGACCACACTCCCCGACCCGATGATCGAGTCACTGCCGATGGCCACGCCGGGGTTGATGGTGACCCCGCCACCCACCCACACCCGGTCTCCGATGGTCACCGGCTTGGCGTAGCAGCCACCCGCGACCCGCTCCCCGGCGTCGATGGCATGGTTCGAGGTGTAGATCCCGACCCGTGGCCCGAACAGCACGTGATCCCCGATGGTGATCCCGCCGCCGTCGAGCATCACGCAGTCGAAGTTGGCGTAGAACGCGTCCCCGACACTGATGTTGAACCCGAACTCGCACCGGAACGACGGCTCGAAGTGACAGTCCCGCCCCACGTCACGGAGCAGCCGCCGCAGGATCTCCTCCCGCACCTGCTGGGGCTGCCCGAAACTCCGGTTGTACTCATCGGTCAGCAGCACGGTCCGCTGCCGCGCCTCGACGAGTTCACTGGTCAGGTCGTTGTACATCCGGCCGGAGAGAATGTGCTCCCGCTGAGCGTCAAGCGTCACCGCCCGACCCTAACCCGGCTAGTGTCGGTCGATGCCGACTCCGGATCAGATGATCGTCTCCGCGGCTCAGGCGGAGCTGCGCCCGCTCGGCTTCCGGCGCCACCGGCGCACCCGGGTCTGGGTGGCGGATCGCGGCTGGTGGCTGCACCTGGTGGCCCTCGACAAGTCCCGCAGCGGCAGCACCTCGCTGGTGGTGGCCGCCAAGTTCCTCTGGGGACCGATGACCGAATTCACGTACGACTACGGCGGGCCGCTGTTCTGGCGGGAGGAGACCGGCGACTTCGCCACCGACCGGCCGCACGACGGCCACGTGTGGGTGGGCGGCGTCCGGCACGTCGACGACGGCCGGTTCGCCACCGATCTGAAGCAGGTCACCGGGATCGCCCGGCAGCGGGTGGAGCAGATGAGCCGGGAGATCACCACGCCGGCCGATGTGGCACGCCTGCTGTCCGCGCCGCAGAGCCGGATCGGCGCCACCTCCTGGTGGCACTCGTTCCACACCGGGGCGGCGGCCGGGCTGAGCGGCGACGCCGAGCTGGCGCGCGGGCAGTTCGCTCGGATCCGCCCGGACCGGATGGCGGTGGCGTGGGAGCACGAGCTCAAGCACCGGGCGGCGACGCTCTCCGCACTGGCCGGGGACCGGCGGGCGTTGTTCCAGCGGCTGGTGGCGGACATCGGTGCGACCCGATCGCGGATCGGGCTGCCGGACACGCCACTCGCTACCCCACCGGAGCCGGTGTGGTGAATAGGCTTCGGGTATGGATGACAAGACCGTGCTGGGCCGGATCAGCGAGCTGGTCGACGAGGAGCACAAGCTCCGCGGCCAGCTGAGCGAGGGCAAGATCTCCTCGGACGAGGAGCACACCCGCCTCAAGGAGCTGGAGGAGGCCCTGGACCAGTGCTGGGACCTGCTGCGCCGGCGCCGGGCCGCCCGGGACAACGGGCAGGACCCGGACGCCGAGCAGGCTCGCAGCGTCGACCAGGTGGAGGGCTACCTCAACTGAGGCTCCGGCCTCACCGCAACCCCGCTTCGTAGAGCAGCCGGTCGATCAGCTCGGTCTCGTCGACCGGCAGCCCGCGTTGCCGGAACCAGCCGGCCACGTTCTTCACGTCGCGGGCGATGAACTCGCCGCCGCGCGGGTTGGCGATCACGTCGATGATCTGCGGCAGGTCGATCATCACCAGCCGGCCGTCGTGGACCATCGTGTTGTACGGCGACAGGTCACCGTGTGCCACCTGCGCCCGGGCCAGCACCGACAGCGCCTCGGTCATCTGCGACCACAGGTCTTCGAGCTGGTCGTGCCCGGCCCGCACCTGGGCCAGCCGGGGAGCGGCCTCGCCGGTCTCCCAGTCGCCGATGAACTCCATCATCACCTCGGTGCCGATCAGCTGCACCGGGTAGGGCACGCAGACCTGCCCGCCCTCCTGGCCGATCTGCCACAGCCGGCCGAGGGCGTCGAACTCGGCGGCCGACCACTGCCCGGCGATCATCTGTTTGCCGAAGGTGGTGCGGTTGGTCATCGCCCGCATCTCCCGGGACCGGCGGACCCGGCGCCCTTCGAGATAGCCGGCGTCGCGGTGGAACAGCCGGTGATCGCCGTCGCGGTAGCGTTTGGCGGCCAGCATGCTCACCCGATCGGTGCCCGGGACATGACGGCGGACCAGGAAGACGTCGGCTTCTTTACCGGTCTTCAGCATGCCCAGTTCGGTGTCGACCGCGCCGTGCTCGGTGCGGACCCAGTCCGGGCGGGGTTCGGGACCGTGCAGCGCACCGTCCCAGGTGGACCAGCGATCGCCCTCGCCGGGCAGGTCGGGGTCCTCGGAGAGGGCCGGCTCCAGCCGGCTGATCTTCAGGAAGTCGGCGTCGTCGTCGTCGAACTTGCGGCGCCCACGGCGCACGGAGTGCTCTCGCACTGGAGGTTCTCCTCGGAGAAAGAAGCTTTCGGGGAAACGGGGACAGCAGTCATCACAAAGACAGCCACGATGTCCACCCCCTTCTCTCTCGCTGGAGCACTACGACAACGCGCACACTGTCGCGGATCACCGCGACGCCGCGCAACTCATTTATTCAGCGGGTCGCCATGATCGCGGAGATGGCCTGGATCACGTTGCCGACCACGTGGGTCGGCGCGAACCGGTTGTCCATCCAGCTGCGCCCCCGGTGCACCCACACGCTGGGCAGGCCCATCGCGGCCGCGCCGCCGATGTCCGCCTCCGGGCTGTCGCCGACCACCCACGCCCCGGCCAGCCGCATCCGCACCCGCTGGGCCGCCATCGCGAAGATCCGCGGGTTCGGTTTGCTGACCCCGCACTCCTCGGAGATCACCCAACCGGCGACATAGCGGTCCAGCCCGGTCCGCCGGATCCGCCCCTCCTGCTCGGCCGGGCCGTTGGTGACGATCAGCGGCACCAGCCCGGCGTCGGCGGCGATCTCCAGGGCGCAACCGACCATCGGATCGAGCCGTTCGTACGTCAACGGCCCGTTCTTCAGCTCGTCGACCAGATCGATGGTGGAGGCGCGCAGCCGGTAGCGGTCCCGGATCAGGTCGGCGAGGTCCCAGCGGGAGGTGAGACCGTCGGCGTCGACCGAGACCAGCCACTCCAGATCGTCCTGTGGGGCGGCGATCTCGTCGAGGAACCCCTTGGCCCACAACCGGAACGCACCGCTGCGGTCGAGCAGGGTGTCGTCCAGGGAGAGGAAGACTAGAGGCACGCGGGCACTTTACGTGAGCGCTTGCCGAAGCAACCAGTCCAGGACCGTTAACAAAACACTGAGAAGATGACGCAATTCGCATCATCCGTTCGTGGCACAGGCGACGCTAGGAAGCCGTACGTACGGCTTGCAAGGCGCTCCGGGCCCGTGAAACGATCTGTCCCGTGCCCAGGGTGAGTCAGGACCAGTTGGATGCGCGCCGCCACGAGATCCTCAGTGCGGCCCGCAACTGCTTCGCCCGGTTCGGTTACGGCGGCGCCACCGTCCGGCGGCTCGAAGAGGCCACCGGCATGTCCCGCGGCGCGATTTTCCACCATTTTCGCGACAAGGAGCACCTGTTCCTGGCCGTGGCCGAGGACGACGCCGCCAGCATGGCCGAGACGGTCGCCCGCAACGGTCTCGTCCAGGTGATGCGCGACCTGCTGGACCGCGCCGGCAACAGCGAGGGCGACACGGCCGGCTGGCTCGGCACCCAGCTGGAGGTGGCGCACCGGAGGCGTACCGACGCGGCTTTCGCCAAACGGTGGGCACAGCGCTCCGCGGCCATCGCCGACGCCACCCGCGACCGGCTGCAGCGCCAGCGTGAGGCCGGGGTGCTGCGCGACGACGTGCCGGTCGAGGTGCTCACCCAGTTCCTGGAGCTGGCGTACGACGGTCTGGTCCTGCATCTGGCCACCGGCCGTCCCGCCGGCGAGCTGTCCGCCGTCCTGGATGTGGTCGAGGACGCCGTCCGCCGCTGAACCCGCCGGATCCGCGCTGTCCGCGCCGCGCTCCTCCGGCGTCCACCCGCCACCACCCGTGCGGCCCGCCTCCCCGTCCTCACCGCCCCTCCTCCGCGCCACCGGGACCGCCGGGCTGCGTTAGGTTCGGGGGCATGGATCTCGGACTCGCTGATCGTGTCTTCATCCTCACCGGCGCCTCCCGCGGGCTCGGCCTGGCCACCGCCCGCGCGCTGATCGCCGACGGCGCCCGGGTGGTGATCTCGTCGCGGGACGCCGACCGGGTCGCCGAGGCGGTGGAGACGCTGGGCGGCGCGGACCGGGCGGCCGGGGTCACCACCGACCTGGCCGATCCGAGTACGCCCCGCGAGCTGGTGCACACCGCCCAGGAACGCTTCGGACGGCTCGACGGCGCGCTGATCTCGGTCGGCGGTCCCACTCCGGGCACCGCCGCGAGCATGAGCGACGACCAGTGGACCGGTGCGTTCGAGACGGTGTTCCTGGGTTCGGTGCGGGCCGCCCGCACGTTCGCCGCGGCCCTGCCGGAGGGCGGCGCGATCGCCCTGGTGCTGTCCACGTCGGTGAAGACCCCGCTGGCCGGTCTGGGCCTGTCCAACGGTTTCCGGCCGGGCCTGGCGATGGTGGCGAAGGACATGGCCGACGAGTTCGCCCCGCGGGGTGTCCGGGTGCTGAGCATCCTGCCGGGCCGTTTCATGACCGACCGCAGCCGCGAACTCTTCGAGGCCACCCCCGACCCGGCCACCGCGGCCGAGGCGGTGGCCGCCGGGATCCCGCTGCGCCGGATCGGTGAACCCACCGAGTTCGGCCAGGTGGCGGCCTTCCTCCTGTCCCCCGCCGCGAGCTACGTGACAGGCGTGGCCGTGCCGGTCGACGGTGGCGCCCTCCGTGCCCTCTGAGAATCCACCCACTCACCCCGCGTCCTCCGCATCGCGTCTCCGGCGGCCCAGCGCCGAGGAGATGGCGGCGGCGGCCGACCGGACCATTCCGGATGTGGTCGGCCCGAACCTGCTGGTGCTGTTCTCCGGTATCAATCCGGGCCTCTACTCGGCGGCGACCGGCCACCATTTCGCCCGGCCCGGCAACCGTTTCTGGCCCGCGCTGCACGGCTCCGGTTTCACCGGCCGTCAGTTGCACCCGTCCGAACAGGACCTTCTTCCGGCCCTGGGCCTGGGAATCACGAACGTGGTGTCCCGGGCCACCGCCCGCGCCGACGAACTGTCCCCCGACGAATTCGTCACCGGCGGCACCCGGCTGGCCGAACGGGTGGCCCTCATCCGCCCCCGATACCTGGCAGTCCTGGGCGTGACGGCCTACCGAGCGGCCTTCGGCCACCCGAAGGCGAAGATCGGCCCACAGCCGGACCAGATCTCCGGCGTCCCGGTCTGGGTCCTGCCGAACCCGAGCGGCCTGAACGCCCACTTCCAGCTCCCGGCCCTGACAGCCGAGTTCGCAGCCCTACGAACAGCAGCCACAACCCCCCACTGAGCCCCACCAACGCCGAAACCCCCAACCACGTGCCGCGTTGCGGTCCGAAACGCACCACAACGCGGCACACGGGTCACAACCTGTGGTGACATGCGGTCCGAAACGCACCGCAACGCGGCACACGGTCACAACCACGTGGTGACAAGCGGTCCGAAACGCACCACAACGCGGCACACGGTCACGACCTGTGGTGGCGTGCGGGCCGAGAGGTGTGGCGGCGGGTTAGGGGCGGTAGTGGTCGTCGCCGGGGCGGGGTGGCAGGACCCGCTGTTCGTGGATGGCGGTCTCGCGGCGGAAACGATTCGCCGACGGGTGCCACGCCTAAGGCGTGTTTCATAAGCCGGTCAGAGCCACTCGCAGATGATGACGATGGTCAGGACGGCTTGGAACCTGACGGCGAGTTTGTCGTA
>NZ_JBNZCE010000070.1:0-24943 GCF_050589265.1 Actinoplanes sp. G11-F43 | reverse complement strand
CTCCCCGCGCCGTTCCCGCCTCTCCCCGCGTTACCTCCGCCCCTCCCCGCGCCGTTCCCGCCTCTCCCCGCGTTACCTCCGCCCCTCCCAGCGTCGTTCCCGTTGCCTTCCCCACCGCTCCTGGCTCTTCTCCCGCAGCTCCCGCGACGGCCTTGTGGGCGAGTGCGTCGTAAGTGAAGGCAGACGCGTGATCATGGCTCTGACCTGCGACGATGACCGTGCCGTCGGAGGTCCGGACCACTACCGACTGGTGACCGGCGGTGTGACCCGGGGTCGGCATGATCCGTACTCCCGGGAGGATCTCCGCCGCTCCGTCCAGCTCCTCGTACCGGGCCCCGCGATGATCGATCAGCTCCGGCAACGTGTAGTGCTCGACGCTCCGGGCCGCGGCCAGTTCGGCTCGCTGGGTGAAGACCGGCACACCAGGCAGTTCCGGGTTGCCGCCGCAGTGGTCGAAGTGGAGGTGGCAGTTCACCACGTACCGGATGCCGGCGATCGTGGTCCCGGCCGCCGCGAGCGCCGCGCCGAGCGGAACCCGCCGCGGCCGATAGTGCTCCTCGACATAGGGATGGTGGCCCATTCCGGTGTCCACGAGGATCGGCCCGTCCGGATGGTCGATCAGATAACCGAGTGTCGGCTCGACCCGGGCCAGCCCGTTCCCGGTCTCCTCCCCCGGTCGAACAAACCACCCGAAATCCACTCGCCGAACCGAGATCTCCCTCATCCCGGAAGTATCACGGCTCACACCGGCACCAGCACCCTTGATCTCCGCAGGGCAGAACTCGCCGCCGAGAGCAGCCCGCACCGCACGAAGCCCGACCACAGACCAACCGCGCCCGCAGCCCGAACGCAGATCACCGCCGCGCGGGGTACAGAACGCAGATCGGCCCGCACCGTTTCCGGTGCGGGCCGATCTTTCTGGTAGTCCCGAAGGGATTCGAACCCTCGCTACCGCCTTGAGAGGGCGGCGTCCTAGGCCGCTAGACGACGGGACCAGAACTTGTTTCTCACCGCTCCGTGAGCGATGACAGAACTCTATCAGCACCCCGCCGCCCCTCGAAATCGGCTATGCCGCCCATGACCTGCGTCATGCCCGCTCCCGCCAGGCCACCGGCACACGCTCGGCGGTCCGTGCGCGCCCGACCGGCCGGACGCCCCGCCAGGAGCCCACCCCGACCGGATCGTGAGCGCCCACCAGGCCCGGGGCACCGCCGAGCGCTCACGGACCCTCATCGTGCGCGGCTGACGGGCCGAAGCCCCGACCGTCGTGGACCGAACAGGCCGGGGCGGCGTACGCCAAGAAAAGGTCGTGGAAAGCGAAAGGCCCGCACCGGAAACGGTGCGGGCCTTTCGTTCTGGTAGTCCCGAAGGGATTCGAACCCTCGCTACCGCCTTGAGAGGGCGGCGTCCTAGGCCGCTAGACGACGGGACCAGAACGTGCTGTCTTACTTTAAACCAGCACTGCCCTCCCGAAGGAGGACTGCGCTGGGGTACCAGGACTCGAACCTAGACTGGCTGAACCAGAATCAGCTGGGCTGCCAATTACCCCATACCCCATTTGGCCCGGCTTGCCGCGCCGAGGAGAACTTTACCCGAGGCCTACCGGGCCGCCAAATCGGGTTACCCAAATAGATCAGCGTGACGCTCCGACCACTCTCGGTAGCTCATTGCCGGGCGCCCCAGCAGGTCGGCAACGGTGGGCACGACCCGCTGCGGATGGACGGTGAGCTGCGCGAGCCCGTCCAGATACCACTGCCCGTACTCCCCCATCAACGATGCGAACAGCGCGACCGCGTCGGCCCCGGTCAACTCGACGTAACGGAGGTCGCGGCCGATCCCGGCGCCGATGGCGGCGACCTTGGCGGGGCGGCTGAGCGCTTCCGGGCCGGTCAGCTCGTACGACTTCCCCTCATGCCCGTCGCCGAGCAGCACCCGGGCGGCGACGGCGGCGATGTCCTCCTGGGCGATCGGCGCGTTGACCGCGTCGGGGTACGCGTCCCGCACCTCATCTCCGGCCTGGATCTGGGGTGTCCACAGGGTGGCGTTGACCATGAATTCGCCGGGTTCGAGGTGGGTGAACGGAACACCCACCGCTTCCACCGCGTCTTCAACCTCCTGCCAGTGCTGGCCTTTGGGGCCGGCCATGTCGACGATGTGCCGCACCCCGGCGTCGGCGATGAGGCGGCAGATCGCGGGCGCGGTGGCCGGGTCGGGCGCCAGATAGACCTTGTCGACGCCGTCGAGTGCCGCGGTGACGGTGTCCGGGCGGCGGAACGAGCCGCGGATCACGTCGACGCCTGGCGGCAGGGCGGCCCGCGCCGGGTCGACGGTGAGTGCCCGCACGTCGTCGGCGCCGAGGGCGAGCAGTTCGTCGACGACCATCCGGCCGACGTTGGCGGTGGCGCCGGTGACCAGGATCCTCATTCTCGTACCCCCTACGGAAATGGTTTCCCGTAGGGTATACGGAATCATGGAGAACTACCCACTGCTCTGGCGCAGATCGGCACATGCGCGGAAGAAGGCCGGCCGGCCCCCACGGCTCAGCGTCGACGCGGTGGTGACCGCCGCGATCCGGATCGCCGACGCGGACGGCCTGGAGGCGGCCTCGATGGCCCGGGTGGCGGCGGATCTCCGGGTGGCGACGATGACGCTGTACACCTACGTGCCCTCCCGTGCCGACCTGGTCGCGCTGATGATCGACGAGGTGCTGCTGGCCCGCGATCTGACCGCCGGCGGACTGTCCTGGCGGGAGCGGGTGGGGCTGTTCGCCGGGCGTACCCGGGAGATGTTCGTGAAACACCCCTGGCTGACCGAGGTGTCGCTGGTCCGGCCGCCGCTCGGGCCGGGGACGATGGCGGAGCGGGAGTTCCTGATCGCCACGATGTCCGGGATCGGGCTGCCGACCGGCGAGATCAACCGGGCCGCGGTGGCGGTGACGGCGTACGTCTACGCGGCCGCCCGGGAGGCCGGTGAGGACGCGCGGCTCAGCCGGGTCAGCGGCCAGTCCACCGAGTCGTGGTGGCACGAGCGCGGCGAGTTCTGGGAGAAGTGGTTCGACGTCGAGGCGCATCCCGCGATGACCGCGCTGTGGAACGCCGGCGGGTTCGAGGACGAGGGCCAGACCGCTTTCGAGTACGGCCTGACCCTGCTCCTCGACGGGATCGCGAGGTCAGTCGAGTGAGACGACCGGGTTCCGCAGTTCGCCGATGCCCTGGATGCTGACCGACACGGTGTCACCGGGCGTGATCTGGCTGACGCCGGCCGGGGTGCCGGTGAGGATGATGTCGCCGGGCAGCAGCGTCATGACGTGCGACACGTACGAGATGAGGGTCGGGATGTCGAAGACCATGTCCTTCGTACGCCCGATCTGCCGCACCTCCATCGCGTTCGGGTCGCGGCCGACCTCGCAGCGCACCTCGATGTCGCTGACGTCCAGGTCGGTGACGATCCACGGGCCGATCGGGCAGAACGAGTCGAAGCCCTTGGCCCGGGTCCACTGCGGGTCCTTCTTCTGCAGGTCACGGGCGGTCACGTCGTTGCCGATGGTGTAGCCGAAGATCGCCTTCTCGGCGCCGGCCCGGTCGACACGGCGGGCACCGGTGGCGCCGATCACGACGGCGAGTTCGGCCTCCTCGTCGACCCGCTCGGTGACGCTGGGGATCCGGATCGCGTCGTTCGGGCCGATCACCGAGGTGGACGGCTTGATGAAGATCAGCGGCTCCTTGGGCACCTCGTTGCCCATCTCGGCGGCGTGGTCGGCGTAGTTGCGGCCGACCCCGATCACCTTGCTGGAGAAGATCGGGGCGAGCAGGCGGATGTCGGCCAGCGCCCAGCGCTGACCGGTGAAGCGCACCTCGTTGAAGGGGATGCTGTCGATCTCGGCCACCGTCAGGCCGGAGGAGCCGTCGCCTTCGACAACACCGAACGAGACTCCACCAGGGTGGACAAAACGGGCGAAGCGCACGGGTAAATCCCATCTCTAGCGATGCGGGCTCCCCGAAATCTACGCCGGTCGGGTCTCCGCACCGAGCCGCGGGAACGGCTCCAGCGCGAACACCACCTCGACCGGCACCTCGAAATAGGTGCAGATGCGCAACGCCAGGTGCAGGCTCGGGCTGAACTCGCCGCGCTCCAGGTACCCCACCGTCTGGTAGTGCACCCCCAGAGCGTCGGCGAGCTGCCGTCGCGAGATGCCGCGCTCGGCACGCAGCATCGCGATCCGGTTGTAGGTGATCTCGCCGCTCGCCATTACTCCCTCAGAGAGTCCGTGCCATCGCCCGCTCACGGCGGGCCGCCACCAGCGAGCCGGACTCCCGCCGGGCCATCCGCCGCAGCACCACCGGCGCCAGCGCCAGGCCGGCCGCCGCCCAGAGACCCAGCACCACGATCGTCTGCCAATGCCGGCCCGGCTCCCCGGGCAGGAACGCGGATCGCAGGCCCAACCCTAGCCAGTACATCGGGAAGCTCTGCCCCACGCCCTGCAACCAGCCGGGCAGCGCGCTGATCGGATAGAAGATGCCGGAGATCCCGGTCACCGCCATCGCCGGCAGCATCAGCAGCGCGGTGGCACGGACACTCTCGAACAGCGAGCCCAGCACCGCGCCGAGCGGCATCAGCGACAGCAGGGCCAGCGGCACCAGCCAGAGCAGGGTCAGCGCGGTGCCGGCGTCGAACCGCAGCCCCTCGACCAGGAAGACGCCGGGGACCAGCGCCACCACGCAGGTGAACACGCTCACCCCGGCCACCATCACGATCTTGCCGATCAGGTAGCCGACCATCCCGTTCGGGGTGGCCTTGGCCCGCAGCAGCGTGCCGTCCTCCCGGTCCATCGTCAGGTACTGCGCCATGGACACCAGCGCGCCGATCACCAGCAGCATGGCCATCGAACTGACCAGCGAGTACGCCCCGAGGGAGAGGTCCGAGCCGGGCACCGTGTCACCACGGAGGAAGAACAGGAGGCCGACCAGCAGGGCGGGAGCGAACGCGTACCCGATGATGTCGCTCGTGTTGGTGAAGGTCTGCCGCGTCTCGATCCAGCCGCGCCGCAGACCGGTCCTGATCAGACGACCGTTCATCGATCCCGCCCTTCCGCTTCGCGGACCAGCCGCATGTACGTCTCCTCCAGGCTGGCCCGGCGCACCTCAAGATCGCCGATGGCCTCCCCATGCTGACGGAACAGGTCGCGCACGAACGCGGTGGCGTCCGAATCGGAATGCACGAACCGCTGCCCGTCCCGGGTCCAGCGCACCTCGGTCTCGGCGGCCACCCGCCGGGACAGCTCGTCGGCCGAGCCACTGGCCACGATCCGGCCCCGGGCCAGGATCAGGATCCGGTCGGCCAGTTTCTCCGCCTCATCCAGATCGTGAGTGGTCAGCAACACGGTGGTGGAGTCCACATCGGTGAGCCGGTGGATCAGGTCGTGGAAGTCACGTCGCGCCTGCGGGTCGAACCCGACCGTCGGCTCGTCCAGGAAGAGCAGGTCGGGCCGGCCGACGATGCCGATCGCCACGTCCAGCCGGCGCCGCTGCCCGCCGGAGAGCTTGCCGGTCGGGGTCCGCGCCGCGGCGGTGAGACCGACCACGTCGAGCAGCTCGTCGACCGCCCAGGGCCGCCGCCGCTCCGGTGTGGAATACGCCTCGTAGTAGGACCCGAGGTGCTGCAACAGCTCCCGGACCCGCCATTTGCTGTGGTCCCGCCAGGACTGGAGGACCACCCCGAGCCGGGCCCGCCACCGCTCGTCGCCGGCGGCCGGATCGACCCCCAGCACCCGGGCGTGGCCGCCGGATCGCAGCCGGAACCCCTCCAGAATCTCGATCGTGGTGGTCTTGCCCGCGCCGTTGGGCCCGAGCAGCACCACCACCTCGCCGGCCGACGCCGAGAAGTCGACGCCGGCGAGCACATCGCGGTCGCCGTAACGCATGTGGAGATCGCGGACCTCGATGACCGGGCCCGCCCCCGGCGTGTCGGCCGCGGCACTCGCGGCCATTACCGATCCCGTCATGTCGTGCACACTATCAAGTATGTAGTAGATGTACTACACATCGGCGTACGTCTTTAGTGCCAACCGTGGTGGCGGAACTCATTCGCGCCAAACGGTGATCGTGTTGATCGCCTTGGCTAGATACATTGGTGCGATGGGGATCAAGCAGGTGAGGGCACTCACCACCACGCTGCCCTCGGTCACCTGGATTCCCCTCGTCCGGGCGCACTCCGAGCGCGCCGACCAGATGACCGCCGGCCACCGCGCCCGTCGATCGACGGGCGAGAAACACGCCATCGAGGACTTCCTCTACGACTACTACGGCACCCGCCCGGCGCTGATGCGCCGCTGGCATCCCGGCGTCGGCACCGGGCTGTCCCCGGCACCCGACGGCCGGGCCGAGCACGCCGGCTGGAAGTTCTACATGAGCTTCCCCGACGGAGTGGTCACCCTCGACCAGGACGCGTTCATGCACGCCCGGGCCGAGAGCGTGCGCTACATCCACGGCCTGCTCACCGCCACCGCGTCCCGCCCGGTCTTCTCCGGCTGCTTCGGCCTGCACGAGTGGGCGATGGTCTACCGCGACTCCGAGCACCGCCACGAGCTGCCGCTGCGCCTCGGCCAGGACGGCACCGACAAGGTCGTCGAAGAACACACCATCAGGTGTACGCATTACGACGCGTTCCGTTTCTTCACCCCCGAGGCGGTCGGGCTGAACCGGCTGCAGCCCACCCGGGCCACCCAGGTCGACCTGGACCAGCCCGGCTGCCTGCACGCCGCGATGGACGTGCACAAGTGGGCGCAGAAACTCGGCCCCGCCGTCCCCGGCGCCCTGGCCCTGGACTGCTTCGCCCTGGCCGGTGAGATCCGCCTGCTCGACATGCAGGCCAGCCCCTACGACCTGACCTCCTACGGCCATCCCCCGGTCAAGATCGAGACCCCGGAGGGCAAGGCGGAGTATGTGGCCAGGCAGCGTGAGCTGGCCCGCCGGGCAGCCGGCCTGCGAAGCCGCCTGATCCGGGTCTGCGAGGCCCTGCTCGGCCCGGAAGCCGCCGCGCAGAATCGCGAGGCGGTCGCCCCTTTCAATCAGCGCTGACGACAGCGCGCCCCCAGCGGGTCCCACTTCCACACCCGGTGCTCCGGGGGACGCCGGCCCTCGGCAGTCCCCCGAACCACTGACGGCTCAGCCGCCGAGCGCCCCGCCGAGATCCTCGACCCGCTCGGCGGTCACGGCCCGCTGGATCCAGTCCCGGAGCTGATCGAGATCAGTGCAGTCGGTGATCACCGAACGAGCTTCGTCCGGAACCTCCACGCCCCTGGCGGCAAGGACGGTGAGCACCGCGTTGGCCTCGCCCTTGGCTTCGCCCTTGGCGAGCAGGCCGCGCGCCCAGTCGCTCGTGTACTGATAGCCGGGCTTGATCATGTGTTCCTCCAGGAGCTTGCGGGTTGCGTTCGACAACGCCGAGAGCACAAAGTCATGGTAGAGAAGGCCGCGGTCGGATTCGAGGCTGTCGAGGGCCGCGACAAACGCCTTGATCAGCGGTTCCGGGTCCTGCTCGCCGATGTGGGCGACGGTCGACAGTACGGCCAGTTCCGGGTACTGACGGGCGATCTCGGGATCAGTGATGACGGGAGTCTGACCAGGGCCGACGGCCACCGGAGTCACTACTGAACCAGGAGGGCCCAGGTCGATGGGGCCTTTCGCCCAGTCGACCACGTTCTGGTTCGGGCAGACCACCAGAAGTGCAACCTGGCAGCCCAGTCGGGCGTGCAGCGTCGCCACGTAGGCGGGCCAGCTCAGTAGTTTCCGGGCGTCGGGACGGAGTTGCACCTCGACCACGACAGCCAGCACATCGGCGCCGCCTCGGGTCAGGGTGACGACCGCGTCGGCGCGGTATTCGGTCGGGACGACATCGGGAAGGTCGGCCGAGGAGAGGTGGACCTCGTCGTAGTCGGGAATGCCACCGTGGAGCGGACCGCCCAGCAGAAGCGCAGCTAGCGCGGGCCGTTCACGGAACATGTCGATGAGGAGTTCATGCTTTTGTGAGGGCACGGCGAGGAACGTAGCGCTAGTTGACCCGTACTAGCTAGTCTCGTATCGCCTTGTCCCGTGCTTTTCATTCCAACAGGTGAAAGATGTTCAGTCGTGGTCGGGACGGCGGTTTCGCTTCGTCTGGGCGCGGCGCTTCTTCTCAGCGATGCGGCGCTCCACCGAACCGCGGCTCGGCTTCGTCGCGCGGCGGGCCTTCGGTGGGGCCGACACCGCGCCGGCGATCAGGGCGGCCAGCCGGGCCGCGGCCGCCTCCCGGTTGCGCAGCTGGGAGCGGTGCTCGGTGGCGGTGAGGGTGATCACCCCGTTGACCAGGCGATTGCCCAGCCGCTCGGCGGCCCGCTCCTTCAGGAACGGTGGCAGCAGGCCGGAGCCGAGCACGTCCCAGGACAGCTCGACCCTCGAATCAGTCGTGTTGACGCCCTGGCCGCCGGGGCCGCTCGCGCGGGAGAAACGCCACGAGAGTTCGGCCGCCGGGATGGTCAGGCGGTCGTTCACCCGTACGTCCTCAAGCATGCCGCCCAGGATTCCACCCGCACCGATCAAGCGCCACGCGGTTATCCACAGGCGGAGGCGCAGCCGCGCCGGAATCGTGCCGGACAGGGCATGATTGCTCGGGTGACGTCACCAACCGCACCGGTCGCCACGACCGGCTATCCGTGGCCCATCGAAACCACTCAGCTGGCCAATGGTCTGCGCGTCGTCGTCAGCGAGGACCGCACGGCCCCGGTCGTCTGCGTCAACCTGTGGTATGACGTCGGCTCCCGGCACGAACCCCGCGGTCAGACCGGGTTCGCGCATCTCTTCGAGCATCTGATGTTCGAGGGTTCACAGCATGTGAAGAAGACCGAGCACATGAAACTGGTGCAGGGCAACGGTGGTTCGCTGAACGCGACCACCAACCCGGACCGGACCAACTACTTCGAGACGATGCCGTCCGAGCATCTGGAGCTGGCTCTCTGGCTGGAGGCGGACCGGATGGGCGGCCTGGTCCCGGCGCTCACCCAGGAGACTCTGGACAACCAGCGCGAGGTGGTGAAGAACGAGCGCCGCCAGCGCTACGAGAACGTGCCGTACGGTGACGCCTGGCTGCGCCTGCTGCCGCTGCTCTACCCGCAGGGCCACCCTTACCACCACGCCACGATCGGGTCGATGGAGGATCTGAACGCGGCGGATCTGGACACCTTCAAGGCGTTCCACAAGCAGTACTACGCGCCGAACAACGCGGTGCTGACGGTGGTCGGCGACGTCGCCGCGGCCGAGGTGTTCGCGCTGGCCGAGAAGTATTTCGGGCCGATCGCGACGGTGCCGGACATCCCGCCGGCGCCGGACGGTTCGCTGCCCGTCCCGGCCACCGAGGGGGCCCGGGAGACGGTGACCGCCCCGGTGCCGGCCGCGCGCATCTACCTGTCGCACCGCACCTATCCGTTCGGCACGGCGGGGTACGACGCGGTCACCGTGCTGGCCACGGTTCTCGGCAACGGCCGGGGCAGCCGGCTCTACCAGCGGCTGGCCGACGGTTCCCGGATCGCCCAGCCGGACTACATCGGGTCGTACGGGGTGGATCTCGCCCACGCCCCGGCCCCTCTGATCATCACGGCCACCGCGAAGGACGGCGTCTCCGTCGAGACCCTGGAGGTCGGGCTGGCCGAGGTGGTGCGGAGCCTGGTCGACGAGCCGGTGACCGCCGAGGAGCTGGACCGGGCCAAGGCGCTGCTGACCACCGCGTGGTGGCGGGGCGTCTCCACGGTGGGCGGCCGGGCCGACCTGCTGGGGCGGTATGCCACCCAGTTCGGTGATCCGGCCACCGCCGCCGACCGGCTGCCGAAGTGGCTGGCGGTGACCGCGGAGGAGGTCACCGAGGCGGCCCGGCAGGTGCTGGCCCCGGAGTCCCGCATCACCCTGACCTACATCCCCGGAGAGAACGACGGCAAGAGCGACGGGGAGTCCGAGTGACGGTCCGTACCGCAATGGAGCACCGGCCGGCCCAGCACGCACAAGGAGACCCGTCATGACCCTGATCACCACCCGGCCGGAGCCCGGCGCCGCCCGGCCGTATTCGTTCCCGCGGGTCCGCCGGATCAGCGCGCACGGTGGCACGGTGATCGCCGCCCACCTGCCCGGTCAGATCCTGGCCAGCGCGGTCCTGCTGCTGGACGCGGGCGCCGCCCACGAGACCGACGGCCGTGAGGGCACCGCCACGGTGCTGGCGAAATCGCTGGAGGAGGGCACCCGCAAGCGGGATTCCGCGGCGTACGCGCTGGCGCTCGAAGGGCTCGGTGCCGAGCTGTCCCCGTCGGTGGACTGGGACGCCTTCCGGGTCGGGGTGTCGGCGCCCGGCCCGCTGCTGGCCGACGCGGTCCGGCTGGCCGCCGAGGCCACCCGCACCCCGCGCCTGGATCCGGCGGATGTCACCCGGGTGCGCGACGACGAGGTGACCGCGCTGCGGATGGACTGGGCGCAGCCGGGCCCGCGGGCCGACGCCGCGCTGCGGGCCGATCTGTTCGGCGCCGACGGGCGGTACAGCCGGCCCCTGCACGGCGACCCCGCCTCGGTGGCCGCGGTCACCGTGGAGGATGTGCTGGCCTTTCACGAGTCGTGGCTGCTGCGCCCGGGGGTGCTGCTGGTCGCCGGCGATCTGGACGCGCTGGATCTGGCGGCGCTGGCCGAGGCCGCGTTCGCCGGCACGTCCGGGACGGTTCTGGAGCCGGGTGGCCCGCTCGGGGTGGTGCTGCCACCGGCCCGCCGGACGATCCTGGTGGACCGGCCCGGTTCGGTGCAGTCCACGCTGCGGCTGGGGCACCGGGCGCCGGAGCGCGCCACTCCGGCGTATGTGCCGATGACCCTGGCCGCGACGGTGCTGGGCGGGGCGTTCACCTCCCGGCTCAACCACCTGATCCGCGAGGTGAAGGGTTACACGTACGGCATCCGTGGCTCCTATGCGATGTCCCGCCGGTCGGGGCGGTTCGAGGTGGCGGCCGGGGTGCAGACCGCGGTGACCGCCCCGGCGATCCGGGACACGCTGGGTGAGATCGCCCGCACCCAGGCCGAGGGGGTCACCGAGGCGGAGCTGGCGGTGGCCCGGTCGTGGCGGGCCGGGCAGCTCTCGGTGGAGATGCAGACGCCGGGGGCGATCGCCGGGGCGCTGGCCTCGCTGGTGGTGCACGGGCTGCCCGACGACTACTACGAGACGCTGCGCCGGGAGTACCTGGAGGCGACCGTCGAGCAGGTGTCGGCGGCGGCTGCCGAGCACCTGTCGGTGGAGAAGCTGACCCTGGTGGTGGAGGGTGACGGCGCGGTGATCCGGTCCGAGCTGGCCGAGTTCGGCGATCTGGTGGACGCGGAGGTCTGACGGCGGACAGGGTGTGCGGTTCAGCCGCACGCCCTGTCGCGAGACCAGCGTGCGCGGGTCAACTAGCGGTATGCTTCGAACGCCGGCCCGCGCGGTGATCGTGGAATGCACGCACGCGGGCCGTTCGCGGCCTACCGAACGGCCGCCGGCATCGGCCCGGGGCGGCTCAACGACGCGCCACCCGGGCCGGAGCCACCAGCCGGCAGGACTGTCGATGACCACCGGGGTCGATGTTGTGACGTGGACCGCGTTCGGCGACGGTGGGTAGCGGACGCCGGATAACGTCGCCGCCATGACCATCACCGACGCGCCACCCGCGGCACGCCCGGTTCGCCGACGGCGCCTCGTCTGGACGGTTCTGCTCTGGCTGTCGCTCATGCCGGCCGCGGTCTGGCTGCTGGCGCGCACCTTCGGGTGGGAGGCGGGGCTGTGGGTCCAGTTCCTGGCCTTCACGCCGTACGTCGCGGTCTGGACCTTGATTCCGCTGGTCCTGGCGCTGATCACCCGCCGGTGGACGGCCGCCGCGGTGGCCTCGCTGATCGCGTTCGGGTTCGGCATGGCGGTGCTGCCCCGGCTGGTGGCGAACTCCGACCGGGGTCCGACCGCCGGGGTCGATGTGCGGCTGATGTCGGCGAACCTGCTGTTCAGCGGGGCCGAGCCGAGCGAGGTGGTCCGCCTGGTCCGGGAGAACCGGGTGGATGTGCTGGCGGTGCAGGAGTTCACCCCGAACGGTGAGGCGGCGCTGCGGGCGGCGGGCCTGGAGGGGCTGTTGCCGTTCCGGCAGCTGGCGCCGGAGTTCGGTGCGAGCGGTTCCGGTCTGTACTCCCGGTTCCCGTTCGACGAGCAGGCCGCGCGCCGCAACGGCGGTGGTTTCCAGCAGGCGCACGCGACGGTGCGGGTGCCGGGGGCGGGCACGGTCTACGTGGAGTCGGTGCATCCGCTGGCCCCGCATCATCCGAGTGTGGTGTCCGGCTGGTCGGCGGATCTGCGGGAGCAGGTGCCGGCCGAGGGCGGGATCCCGAAGATCCTGCTGGGTGACTTCAACGCGACGCTCGATCACAAGCCGATGCGGGACCTGCTGAACACCGGGTACCGGGACGCCGCCGCCACGGTCGGCGAGGGCTGGCAGGGCACGTGGGGGCCGTACGACGGTGATCCGATTCCCCCGGTCACCATCGATCACGTCCTCGTCGACAGGCGCATCGGCATCCGCGACTACGGTGTGCACGTGCTGAAGGACTCGGACCATCACGCGGTGTCCGCGACGGTGATCGTGCCGGCCGCATGATCGGGATCAGGCTGATCAGTCCGGCGGACGCGGCCGAGGTGGCCCAGTTGATCCGCGCCAACCGGGAGTACCTGGCGCCGTGGGATCCGGCGCGGGACGAGAGCTACTACACCGACGACGGACAGTGGCGGCTGATCTCGGACGTGCTGCGGACCGGCACGTCGCTGCCGCACGCGATCGTCGAGGACGGCCGGATCGTCGGCCGGGTGAACCTGAACAACGTGGTGCACGGCGCGTTCCAGTCGTCGAGTCTCGGCTACTGGGTGGCCGAGCACGTGGCGGGCCGTGGGGTGGCGAGTGCCGCGGTGGGGCTGATCCTGGAGGCCGCGTTCACCACGTACGGGCTGCACCGGGTGGAGGCGGGCACGCTGTTGCACAACGTACGGTCGCAGCGGGTTCTGGAACGTCTTGGTTTCGAGCGTTTCGGCATGGCCCCGGGCTATCTGCGGATCGCCGGGCAGTGGCAGGACTACTACCTCTACCAGCTGCTGAGCGATAAATGGCTGGCCGGCCGCGAGGTGGCGGCCTAGCATCGTGGGCATGATGCCTCGCTCGATGACGACCACGCCGGACAGACCCGGCGTCGATCGCGTTTGAGCTGACGGCCCCGGGCGACATGCCCGGGGCTTTGTCGTCCGGGGTCCCGATTTCAGGAGACCCACGATGTCGCAAGGATCAGATCACCGCCGGCTCGGTCGCGAGCTGGACCTCTTCGACTCCGACCCGCTGATCGGCGCGGGCCTGCCGTTCTGGCTGCCGGCCGGGGCCGCGGCCCGCCACGCGGTCGAGTCCTATCTGTACGAGCTGGAGCGCCGCGCCGGCTACCAGCACGTGTTCTCGCCGGCGATGGGCAAACGCCGGATGTACGAGCTGTCCGGTCACTGGCGTAATTTCGCCGACGACATGTTCCCGCCGATGCCGGTCGGTGAGGACGAGCTGGTGCTGCGGCCCAGCCTGTGCCCTCATCACGCGCTGATGTTCCGGTCGCGGGGGCGCTCGTACCGGGAACTGCCGTTGCGTGTCGCCGAGCTGGGCCCGATGTTCCGCGCGGAGCGTTCCGGGGTCGTCGGCGGGCTGTCCCGGGTGCGGGCGATGCAGCTCAACGACGCGCACATCTTCTGTGCCGAGGAGCAGGCGGGCGCCGAGGTGGCCGGGGTGCTGGCCCTGATGCGGCGGGCGCACGCCGCGCTGGGGGCCGGGCCGGTCTCGTATCAGCTGTCGCTGCCCGAGCCCGGTGCCCGGTCTCGGGCGGAGGAGCTGCTCCGGGAGGCGCTGCACGGGCTGGACTACGCCGAGGCGCCCGGGGAGGCGGCCTTCTACGGGCCGAAGATCGACGTGCAGGTCCAGGATCCGTCCGGCCGGGAGTGGACCCTCGCCACCGTCCAGATCGACTTCCACCAGCCGGAGCGGTTCGAGCTGGAGTACGTGGACGCCGACAATGTCAGGAAGCGGCCGGTGATGGTGCACCGCAGCCTGGTCGGCTCGATGGAACGCCTCTTCGGTCATCTGATCGAGGTGCATCAGGGCGCTTTCCCGGCCTGGTATGCCCCGGTCCAGCTGGCGATCCTGCCGGTCGGCCCGGAGCAGGACGACGCGGCGCGGGAGCTCGCGGCGTCGGCGGCGGATCTACGGTTGGAGATCCATTACGACGGTTCACTGGGCGCACGAATCCGAAAGAACCGCAGATGCCCATACATCGCGGTCGTNCAGCTGGCGATCCTGCCGGTCGGCCCGGAGCAGGACGACGCGGCGCGGGAGCTCGCGGCGTCGGCGGCGGATCTACGGTTGGAGATCCATTACGACGGTTCACTGGGCGCACGAATCCGAAAGAACCGCAGATGCCCAGACATCGCGGTCATCGGAGCGAGAGACGTCTCGCTCCGACGACGCAACGGTGAGCAGCAGCCGATGTCCCCGGCGGAGTTGATCGAGCAGATCCGTCAGGAAGCGCGCGCCAACCCGTAGGTCAGCGAGTCCACCAGCGCCGTCCAGCTCGCCTCGACGATGTTCTCGTGCACCCCGACCGTGGTCCAGTCCCGGTTGTGGTCGCCGGTGCCCAGCAGCACCCGGGTGATCGCGTTGGTGCCGTGGCTGCCCTCCAGGATCCGCACCTTGAAGTCGGTCAACTCGAACGTCTTCAGCTGCGGGTAGTGGTTCTGCAGGGCACTGCGCAGCGCCTCGTCCAGGGCGTTGACCGGGCCGTTGCCCTCCGCGGTGGCGATCACCCGCTCGCCGGCGACCCGCACCTTGACGGTCGCCTCGGAGATGACCGCGCCGTCCTCCCGGTGCTCGACGAGCACCCGGTACGACTCCAGGGTGAACGGCCGGGACACGTCGGCACCCGGCAGCTCACCGCGGACGAGCAGCTCGAACGAGGCGTCGGCGGCCTCGAAGGACCAGCCGCCGGCCTCCAGGTCCTTGACCTTCCGGGTGACCGACGTCAGGGTGTCCGGGTGGCCGGCCAGGTCCAGCCCGAGCTCACGGCTCTTGAGCTCGATACTGGCCCGGCCGGCCATCTCGGTTACCAGGATCCGCATGTCGTTGCCCACCACCGACGGGTCGACGTGGTTGTAGAGCAGCGGATCCACTTTGATCGCGCTCGCGTGCAGCCCCGCCTTGTGAGCGAAGGCGGCGGCCCCGACATAGGCCTGGTGGGTGTCGGGGGCGATGTTGGCGATCTCGGCGAGCGCGGCGGAGACCCGCGTCGCCTTCTCCAGGCATCCGTCCGGTAGGACCTTCAGCCCGAGCTTGAGTTGCAAGTTGCTGACGACGGCGAACAGGTCGGCGTTGCCGGGGCGTTCGCCGTACCCGTTGGCGGTGCACTGGAAGTGCTTCACCCCGGCCTCGACGGCGGCGATCGTGTTGGCGACGGCACAGGCCGTGTCGTTCTGGCAGTGGATGCCCAATTTGTCGGCGGGCACGCCGGTGCGGTCTACAACGTCGGCGATGGCCGCGGTGACCATCGACGGCAGCATGCCGCCATTGGTGTCACACATGACCACTCGTTCGGCACCGGCCTCGAAGGCCGCCTTGACGACGCTCGCGGTATACGAAGGGTCGTAGCGGAACCCGTCGAAGAAGTGCTCACAGTCGACGAAAGCCCGCTTCCCGTTGGCGACCAAGTGCCGCACGGTGTCCCGGACCATGTTCAGGTTCTCGTCACCGGTGGTCCGCAGCGCCCGCTCCACATGCCGGATGTCGGACTTCGCCACCACACAGACCACCGGCGTACCGGCATCGATGAGCGCCTTCACCTGCGCGTCGTCGGCGACGTCGACACCGGCCTTGCGGGTGGCCCCGAAAGCGACCAGAACCGCGTTCTTGAGATCGAGCTCGGTCTTCGCCTGTTCGAAGAACTCGGTGTCCTTGGGCATGGCGCCCGGCCAGCCGCCCTCGATGAACCCCACACCGAACTCGTCCAGCAGGCGTGCGACCGCGAGCTTGTCGGCGACCGTGTAGCTGATTCCCTCACGCTGCCCGCCGTCACGCAGCGTCGTGTCGAACACCTGGTAGTCCATCGGGAAGTCGTCCTTTCGTCGGTCACCCACCACAACAAAAAGACCCCCCGCGGATGCGGGAGGTCTGCGCGTCGGCGAGAAGTCAGCCGGCGCGCTAGGTGCGAATAATCAGCACGGTGTGGGTCACGCCCCGAAGCATGCCACGCGGCGACTCGGCAAGAGCCGGAAATCCACTGACTGAGACGACCGGAGTGACGAATTCGACCATCTCGGTGATCGCACGGCCCGGCTAGGTTGGAGGTGTGGTGGCCGAATCCTTCTCCCGCAATCTGCCTTTCACCAAGGCCTACAACTTCCGCGACGTCGGCGGATACTCCGGTCTGGACGGCCGCCGGGTGCGCTGGCGCCGGCTGTTCCGGGCCGACTCACTGCACCGGATCCGGGAGAAGGACGCCGAGGCGTTCACCGCCCTCGGCATCCGCACGGTGATCGACCTGCGCCGCGAGTTCGAGGTGGAGAAGTTCGGCCGGGTCGCCGAGAGCTACGGCGTCGACTACCGCAACCTGGTGCTCCGCCACGTCGACTGGGAGACCGTCGACCACCCGGCGGACGTCCGGCACGAACGCTGGCTGGCCGACCGCTACCTGAACTTCGCCGAAGACGGCCACGACGGCATCGCCGCCTCCCTGCGCCTGATCGCCAACCCGGAGGCCGCCCCGGTCGTCGTGCACTGCATGGCCGGAAAGGATCGGACCGGCACGGTCTGCGCCCTGACCCTGTCCCTGCTCGGCGTCTCCGACGAGGACATCGCCGCCGACTACGCGCTCACCACCGAGGCGATGCGCCCCCTCACCGAATACCTGCTGCGCACCAACCCGGAGACGGTGCGCGGCAACGAGCACATGTTCGACTCCCCCGCCGGGGCGATGTCGCTGTTCCTCACCGACCTCCGCGCCAGGCACGGTTCCATCGAGTCCTACACCCGCGACATCGGCATCACACCGGACGAGTTGTCCACGTTGCGGTCACACCTGCTGACCCCATAACCCTTTTCCGGTACGTCTTGGGTGGCCCCCGCCGAATCCACCACCCCCGCCCCGTCCCCGCAAGGCAGTCCCCCCTCAAGACCGCCCGGCGGCCGCCGGGCGAATGCGTCCCTCACCAGCCACCGGCATCCACAATCCCCAGCCAGGTCCCACCCGGCCCCAGCCAAGTCGCACCCGGCCCCAGCCAAGTCGCACCCGGCCCCAGCCAAGTCGCACCCGGCCCCAGCCAAGTCGCACCCGGCCTCAGCCAGATCAGCGGCTGGGCAGGGTGGGCCAGTAGGGACGGCGCGTGCCGACTTCCAGCACGAACCGAACCACAACTGAACCTCGGCAACACGCCACCATCGCCAAGCCCTCTCCCAACCGCCGCCCTACTTGCCGCCAATGCCCCGCGCAGGCCCCCTCCCGCAACAGATCTTGGCCGTTTTCCACCGATTTAAAGTCTTCCTCTGGGCCACCGGCCCGCCTGCGGTCAATTCCCCGCGCGAGAGTCCACCTTCCAGCCCCACCCGGGCCGGCCTTCCCCACCCTGGCCGATCTTGGCGGATTTACCACCGGACAGAGCCTTCTTCTCAGCCACCGGCCCGCTCGCGGTCAGTTCCCCGCGCGAGTGTCCACCTCCCAGGCCCCACCCTGGCCGACCTTGGCGGATTTCCCACCGAAAACGGTGGTAAAGCCACCAAGATCTCTGCTGAGCGCGTCGCCCGCGCGAGGGATTGACCGCAAGTGATCAGGCGGCCGAGAGCGAGGCTCGATAAGGCGGTAGATCCGCCAAGATCCCGGCTGGACGGGTTGCCCTAACGAGGGATTGACCGCAAATGATCAGGCAGCCGAGAGCAAGACTCATTTCGGTGGTAAACCGGCCAAGATCGCCTGATAGCGGGCATCCCGTGCCGGGAACTGACCGCGAGTATGCCTGCGGCGGGGCAGAAGGCAGTGCTCGACGCTGAGGGCTGGTGGACGCCGTGTTGACAATCACCGCGCTCACCGATTCCGGGTAGCCGGTTACGGAGCGCTCAAGCCCGGCGGTCGCGCTCCGGTCCGGACGGGCCGCAGCGCTCGCGCGGACGAGAGAGTTCGGCTTGGTGCGTTTGTGGACCACTCGGTCGTACCGGCAAATGCGGTTGGAATTCGGCCTCCGGAACTCAAGCCAGCCAGGAACCGGCCGGCTACCAGGACCGCCGACAGCGCGAGAACGAGCCGGGCGCCGGGCCCGCGTGGCCGGGAGTGGACCGGTCTGCAGAACTCAAGGTGACAGCGAGCGACCCGGCCAGCGGGACTCAGGATTGACGGCGCGTGGCCTGGTCAGCGGGACTCACGGTGACAGCACATGGCCCGGTCAGCGGGACTCACAGTGACAGCACATGGCCCGGTCAGCGGGACTCACGGTGACAGCGCGTGGCCCGGTCAGCGGGACTCAGGATTGACGGCGCGTGGGCCGGTGCCGGGGCCGCGGTGGCCGGAGGGTGGTGGCTGCCGCGGCCCGGGTGACCGGGAATGGTCAGAGGACTCGGTGGACCCAGCCGAACGGGTCGGCGGCTCGGCCTCGCTGGATGTCGACCAGTTCCTTGCGGATGGCCATGGTGACCTCGCCGGGGCCGCCGTCGGCGACGGTGAAGTCGCCGTCCTCGCTCTTGATCACGCCGATCGGGGTGATGACCGCTGCGGTGCCGCATGCGAAGGCCTCGCGGACCCGGCCGGAGGCGGTGCCCTCGCGCCACTCGGTCAGACTGATCGGGCGTTCCTCGACCCGGCGGCCGGAGCGCTGCGCCAGTTTGATCACCGAGTCGCGGGTGATGCCGGGCAGGATGGTGCCGGTCAACGGCGGTGTGACCAGGGTGCCGTCGTCGAGGACGAGGAACACGTTCATCCCGCCGAGCTCGTCGATGTATTTCCGCTCCACCGCGTCCAGATAGACGACCTGGTCGCAGCCGTGCTCGGCGGCCTCGGCCTGCGCGGACAGGCCGGCCGCGTAGTTGCCGCCGCACTTGGCCGCGCCGGTGCCGCCGGGGGCCGCACGGGTGAAGTCGGGTGAGACCCAGATCGACACCGGCTTGACGCCGCCGGAGAAATACGGCCCGACGGGGGACGCGATGACCAGATAAAGGTATTCGGTCGCGGGGCGGACGCCGAGGAAGACCTCGCTCGCATAGGCGAACGGGCGCAGGTAGAGGCTGCCCTCGGGGTCCGACGGGATCCAACTGCGGTCGATCGTGATGATCTCGTGCAGCGACTGGAGGAACGTCTCGACCGGCAGGGCCGGCATCGCCATCCGGGCCGCGGACTGGTTGAACCGGGCGGCGTTGGCGTCCGGGCGGAACATCGCCACACCGCCGTCGGGCAGGGTGTACGCCTTCAGCCCCTCGAAGATCTCCTGGGCGTAGTGCAGCACGGCACTGGCCGGATCCATCGGGATCGGCGCGCGGGCCGTGACGAGGGGCTCATACCACCCCTTGCCGTCGGCATACCGCACGGTGACCATGTGGTCGGTGAAGATGCGGCCGAACCCGGGGTTGGCCAGCAAGGCGGAGCGGTCCGCGTCGCTGACGGGTGCCGAGGCCGGACGGATCTCGAAATCGAGGTTGTCACCACCACTCATGGCAAGTGGACCTGCTTTCTGCATGCAAAGAAGTCAAGTATGCGGGGGCACCCGTAGCGCCCCAAGAATTTACCCCGAAACGGCAGGGGTAACGGAAGGCCCACGTCGGGCCTGTGGATAACTATCCGCTCAGACGGCGGAGGCGACCCGGTCGCCCACTTCGGCGGTACGCAGCGGCGCGCCCGGAGCCCGGGACGCGACCTCGGCCGCGACCGCCTCGGTTACTCGCCGGGCCGCGTCGTGCTGGCCCAGGTGCTCCAGCAGCAGGGCCGCGGAGAGGATGGCCGCGGCCGGGTCGGCGATGCCCTGGCCGGCGATGTCGGGGGCGGAGCCGTGCACCGGCTCGAAGGTGGACGGGTAGACGCGCTCCGGGTTGACGGAGCCGCTGGCCGCCATGCCGATGCCGCCGGTGACGGCCGCGGCGATGTCGGTGAGGATGTCACCGAAGAGGTTGTCGGTCACCACCACGTCGAACCGCTGCGGGTTGCTGACCATGAACATGCTGGCCGCGTCGATGTGCTGGTACTCCGTGGTGACCTCGGGGAACTCGGCGGCCACGGCGGCGAAGGTGCGCGCCCAGAGACTGCCGGCCTTGGTCAGCACGTTGGTCTTGTGCACCAGGGTGACGTGGTGCCGGTCGCGGCGCTGGGCGCGGGCGAACGCGTCCCGGACCACCCGCTCGACACCGTGCCGGGTGTTCAGGCTCTCCTCGGTGGCGATCTCGGCGGGGGTGTCCTTGTGCAGGACGCCGCCGGCGCCGACGTAGAGCCCCTCGGTGCCCTCGCGGACCACCACCATGTCGATCTCGCCGGGCTTGACGCCGGCCAGCGGGCTGGTGGTCCCGGGCCAGAGCTTCGACGGGCGCAGGTTCACATACTGGTCGAAGTCGAAACGGAGCTTGAGCAGCAGCCCACGCTCCAGGACGCCGGGCGGGACGCTCGGGTCGCCGATGGCGCCCAGCAGGATCGCGTCGTGGCCGGCCAGCTCGTCCTGGACCGCCTGCGGCAGGACCTCGCCGGTGCGGTTGTAGAGGCGGGCGCCGAGGTCGTACTCGTTGTAGTCGACTCCGGGAAGGACGGCGTCGATGACCTTGCGGGCCTGGGCGGTCACTTCGGTTCCGATGCCGTCGCCGCCGACAACCGCGATCCGCGCCACGCTCACGTCCACTCCCTACGTCTGGTAAACCCTGGCCAGGCTACCCCCGTGTCCCGATCACCGGTACGCCAGTCCCACTGGTTGAACCATCCGGGAATGCGAACAGCCCCCGGACCGCGGCAAACGGTCAGGGGGCTGTAGCGACGAGAAGTCCCGCCGGGATGCACACCGCTCGTCCCGGAGACGGACACCATCACCCGAAGACAGGCCCGTACGAAACGCGCGGCTTGAGTGACAACGCTAGCGAGACGGACTATTGCCGCGCAAGGCACCCCGCCGCGTGTCGGGCATGACCACGCCCGTGGCGTGCCGCCCCTCATCTCCCAGGGGTGGCACGCCACAGGCTGTGTCATTCCGCTCGGCGGGCACCGTCCGTCCACTGCTGGACCATGGATCGGCGGCCGTCCAGTCGGAGCTCACCGCTGGGCGTGAACGCCACCACGATCGCGGTCAACTCCGAGCCGATCTCCGGGTACTCCTCGGGCGGCGTCAGCGGATGCCGGTCCGAAATGATCCCCGCGTCGATGAAGGCCGGGAACGGCGGGTCCACGGACGAGACCTCGACGTCCACACCGAACCGATCACGGTGGCCGGTGACCCTGGCCCGCACGCGGTCGCCGCGGTGCAACCCGGCCCGGCCCCGCCCTTCGGGATCAGTCTTCCCATTCGTAGCCATTGTAGTAATTCACCCACTTCTTGCTGACGATCAGCTCGTTGAAGCGCGGAATCTTCTCGACCGGGATCTCCCACTGATAGTCGTTGCTGCCGTCGTACGGCATCTTGTACTTCTTGAATTCAGTGTCGAACGCCGGATCCATCTCGTACTCGTAGTACCCGGCTTCGTAACCCGCCTGTCCCGCGTAGTGGCCGGTGACGACGTTCTTCTCGCCGAGGTAGGCGTGGTTGTCACCGGCGTTGCGACGGTGCAGGTCCGGGTTGAGGCCGTTCGCTTCGGCACCCTTGTTCCCGGCGTTCGGAGCACGGTAGACCTTGGTGTTGCAGTTGTGCACCAGCACCGACATGTCGCCTGCCGCCACGTAGAACGTGGGGATGTCGGCGACGGTCAGATTGTGGACGGTGGCATGGGCGGCGCCCTGCCGGACGGCGGAGACCTGCACGTGGGTGCCCGCGCTGGTCCGCAGCCACTGTCCCGGTGAGAGCTGGCCGGCGTCGACCCACTCCGACAACTCGGGAACCCAGAACGGATGGTTGTGGGTGGCCGTCACCGCCGAGGTCTGGTCGCCGCGGTCGCCGTCGGTGTCGATGACGATCTCGACGAGTTGCTTCTCCCCGGTCCCGGTGATCGTGTCGGTGACCGCCTTGGCCACGGTGATCCCCCGCACCGGGTCGGTGGCCAGGATCCGGTCACCGATCTTGACGTCCTCGATGGCGCGGGTGCTGCCGTCGGCGAAGAGCACAGGGGTGCCGGGCAGGAAGCTGTTCTGCCGTGAACGGCCGGAGCAGTCGTCCTCGTCGTCCCGGTCCTTCTGCTTCTTCCGCGACTTCTCCTTGAGTTGCTCCTGCTTCTTCCGGGCAGTCCGGGATTTATCGGCGAACTTCTCGTACTTCTTGTAGATGTCCCAGAGGTTGCCCAGCTTCTTGAGCTTGCTCAATGGGACGAGTTCGAGAACCGCCCAGAAACAGGCGCCCCAGCTCGGCTTCTTGACGCAGGTGAGGATCTCGCCGAGAACCAGGTCCCCGAGGATCTCCAGGCCGTTCTCCCGGATGAAGTCGTCGAAGCCCTCCTCGGCCTCTTCCTTCGCCTTCAGGTAGTCCTCGCGGTCCTTCTGGTTCAGCGAATCCAGAATCGCCTTCTCCTGGTCCGGCGTCAGCTCGCCGTCCTTCTCGAGGGCTTCCTCCAGCCGGGCCTGGTCGGCGGCTGCGGCACGCTGGTACGCCTGCTGCGCGGCGATCGCATGCTGAAGAGCCTTGCCGGCGGCGTCGGCAGCGCTGTCAGCGTGCTTCTGGGCACTGTCGGCGTAGCGTTTCGCCTCGGTGGCGGAGGCTTCGGCCCGGTCCGCGGCGCCGCGGGCCGCGGCGGCGTCGTTCTCCGCCTGGGTGGCCGCGCTGTGGGCCGCGTTCGCGTCGTTCTGCGCCTGCTGGGCGCTGCGCCCAGCGGCTGCCGCATCACCGGCGGCCTCGTGCGCTGCCTGCCGTGCCGCGACGGCATCCGCTCTCGCCTGCGCGTCCGCCCGGCCGGCACTGGCCGCCGCCGCTCGCGCCGCGGCACCGTCGGCGGCCGCCTCAGCAGCTGCCTTCTTCGCCTCCGCCGCCGACTTCGCCGCCTCGGCAGCCGAGTTCGCGGCTGCTGCCGCTGCCTGGTAGGCCGGCTTCACCTGCTCGTTGGCCAGATCGGCGGCCTGCTTCGCCTTGGCCGCGGCGGTCAGCGCCTCTGCTGCCCGAGCTTGCGCCGCGGCAGCCTGCTCCGCGCCGATCGTCTTGGCCTGCTCCGCCACCAGCTTCACGAAGTCGGCGTCGATGTCCGTGCCGGTGAACGGCGACACCATCCCGATCGCCGTGTTCGCCGGCTCAGCGATCCCCGCCGCCGACTGACGCGCTGCGGCAGCCGCATTCACCGCGATCTCGGCCTGAGCCGCGGCCGCGACCGCCTCGGTGGTCGCGGCCTCGGCCTCCTGTTTCGTTCGGTCTGCCGCCCACAGAGCACGAACCGCCTCATCGGCGGCCTGCTGAGCCAGACGGACCGCGGCGCTCGCCGCCTCCGCGGACTTGACCTGCTGGGCGGTCGCCTCGGCCGCCTTCGCATCGGCCCGGACCCGGGCCGCGTGTGTCGCCTTCGCGGACGCCTCGGCCCGGTCCGCGGCCGCGTCGGCGGCGGCCGCTGCGGCGCGTGCCTTCTCGGCAGCCGCCCACGCACGGTTGGCGGCCTGCTGCGCCTGGCTGGCGGCGGCCCGCGCGTTCGCGGCCGCGCCGGTGGCGGTGTTCGCGAAGCCACGGGCCGACTTGGCCGCGCCGTCGGCAGTCCGGAACTCAGCATCGGCCGTGTCCGCCTGAGCCTGCGCTTCCTGCTTGGCCTGGTCGCTGTCCGTGGCGGCGACGAAAGCCTTGAAGGTCTGTGCCTTCGCCTCGGCGGTCTGCCGGTTTCGCTCGGCGGCGAGCGCGGCGTCCTGCGCCTGGCTCGCGGCCCGCTCCTTGTCCCAGGCGGTCTTGTCCGCAGCGGCCGCGTTGGTGTCCGCCGCCTTGGCACGCTGGGCCGCGCCGTTCGCGACGGCGGCCTGCGCCTCCGCATTCGCCCGGGCACTGCGGGCGATGGCGGCCTGCTGTTCGGCCTCGGCCCGGTGACGGGCGGCGTTGGCACGCTCGGCTTCGGCGATCTGCCGCTGGCGCTTGGCCTCGGCGGCTTGCGCCTCGGCCTCCTGCCGATGCCGACGGGTCTTCTCCGCCTCGGCCCACGCCTTCGCCTCAGCGGCCTGTGCCTGCTCCCGGGCCTTCTTCGCCCGCGCGGCGGCCGTCTTCGCCGCATTCGCCTGCTTCTCTGCCGCGGCCGCGAGCCTGGCCGCCGACTTGGCGTGCTCCTCAGCGTGTTGGCGCCACTTGATCGCCTGCGCGGCATGCGCCTCAGCCTGCGCCTGCGCACCCTGCGCGTTGTTCGTCGCGATGGTGGCATCCGAAGCGAACACCGCGGTCTGCGTCGCGTCGACCGCAGCCGTCGCCGCCTCGCTCATTCCTTGGGCGATCTGTGCCCACTCAGCCCCGTACTCCAGACCGGTATCGATCAGGTCATCAGCAGCCGTCGACGCCGTCGCCGCTGCGATGCCGGCTTCCCGCGCGGCTGTCCGGGCGTACCCCAATTGGCGTTTGACCTCGGTGTTCACCGTCGTGAGCTCGGTCGCCTTCGATCCCGCCGTGCCACTTCCGGCAAGAATCCGTGCCGAGTGCCGGGCACCGTTCGCCGCGGCGGCCATCGCGTTGGAGGCCTGCTGCAGGGCGCGAACGCCCTCCCCGTGTGCCGCCAACAGCCGACGGCGAGCCTCCGAGGCACGCGCCGACTTCTGCG
>NZ_JBNZCE010000007.1:154909-162831 GCF_050589265.1 Actinoplanes sp. G11-F43 | reverse complement strand
ATCCGCACCACAACGCGGCACACCAACCCCACCCCCACCTCGCGTGCCGCGATACGGTCCGATCCGCACCGCAACGCGGCACACGAACGTCACCTCGCGTGCCGCATCGCGGCACAGGGTCAGCGGCGGCGGGTGCGGGCCCGGGCGGATCGCAGGCGGCGCAGCCGGCCGATCAGGACCGGGTCCTTCTCCAGCGCGGCCGGATTGTCGAGCAGGCCGTTGAGGAGCTGGTAGTAGCGGGTCGAGGACAGGCCGAAGGTGTCCCGGATGGCCTGCTCCTTGGCGCCGGCGTGTTTCCACCACTTGCCCTCGAAGGCGAGGATCTCCAGCTCCCGCTCGGTCAGCGGGCCGCTCTGCGGCGTCTCCGGCTCCGCCTCACGGGGCGCGGGGACGAGCTGCCGCGGCTCCTCCGGCTGCATGACACTCCCCTGGCTGGCATCGGTGATCACGTATTTCTTTCCGACGAGGCTACCTCAGGCCACCATGCCACTACGGAAAGTCCGGATTGACGACACCTGCCGGGATTACGCGGTGATCACGTCCACCCCGGCGTCCCGGAACGCGGCGATCGTGGCGGGCGGCGCCCCCGAGTCGGTGACCAACGTCTCGATCTTGCTGATCGGGCAGATCCGGGCGAACGCGTGCCCGCCGAGCTTGGACGAGTCGGCGATCACCACCACCCGTTTGGCGCGGGCCACCATCAGGCTGTTCATCGACGCCTCGCCCTCATGATGGGAGGCCGCGCCCAGTTCCACGTCGAGGGCGTCGACGCCGAGCAGCACGATGTCCAGGGTGACCTCTTTGAGCAGGGCGCCACCGAGCGGGCCGACCACCTCGAACGACTGCGGGCGCACCACCCCGCCGGCCACCACGATCTTCATCCGGGACCGGAGCAGCAGTTCGTTGGCGATGTTCAGCGCGTTGGTGACCACGGTGAGCTGGGAGCCCTCACCACCGGCGTTGAGGTCGGGGCGGACCGCGAGGGCGCGGGCCACCTCGGTGATGGTGGTGCCGCCGTTGAGGCCGACGACGGTGCCGGGGCTGACCAGGCGGGCCGCCGCTTCACCGATGCGCTGTTTCTCGGCCGAGTGTTTGGCGCTCTTGTAGCGCAGCGGCAGGTCGTAGGAGACGCCGTTGGCGACCGCGCCGCCCCGGGTCCGAGTGATCATCTGCTGCTGCGCGAGCTGGTCGAAGTCGCGGCGAATGGTGGCCTGCGACACGTCGAGGCGCTCGGAGGCCTCCTCGACCGTCACCCGGCCGCTCTCCGTGAGTAGCTCCAGCAGGGCATTCCACCGCGCGTACCGGTCCACCGACGCCTCCGCGATGCACGATTCATGATAAGTGTGTGCACATTAGTGCGCGAAAGGCCCGGAAGCAAAGCCTCCTGATGCGCAAAGGACCTTTGGTCCTTGCCCCGGCGGCAGCGAAGTGAGCACAATAACGCGCGAAAGACCCGGGAACCGAGCGCTAATGCGCAGCACCTACCGGTGAGGAACAACCATGAGCCATGTCAAAGCGGAGATCGCCACACAACCCGAGTGCTGGCGGCAGGCGGCGAAACTAGCCGAGTCACCGGGGCTCCCGGCCCGCGGGGAACGGGTCGCCGTCGTCGGATGCGGAACCTCCTGGTTCATGGCCAAGTCGTACGCGGTGCTCCGGGAACAGAGCGGGCACGGCGAGACCGACGCCTTCCAGGCCTCCGACTTCCCGCTCGGGCGGCGCTACGACCGGCTCGTCGCGATCACCCGATCCGGGACCACCACCGAGACCCTCGACGTGATGCGCGCCGTCGGTGAGCACACCCCGGTCACCGTCTTCACCGCCGTCGCCGACGAACCGGCCGCTCAGCTCGCGACACACGCCGTCGTGCTCGACTTCGCCGACGAGAAGTCGGTGGTGCAGACCCGGTTCGCCACCAGCGTGCTCGCCGTCCTGCGCGCCCACCTGGGCCACGACATCGAGGCCGCCGCCGCCGACGCCGAGGTGGCGATCCGGCTGCCGTTGCCGGTGCACCCGTCCCTGGTCGACCAGATCACCTTTCTCGGCAAGGGCTGGACCGTCGGGCTCGCCGAGGAGGCCGCCCTCAAGTGCCGCGAGGCCGCCGGGTTCTGGACCGAGTCGTACCCGGCGATGGACTACCGGCACGGGCCGATCGCGATCGCCGGCCCGCGCCGCGCGGTGTGGGCGTTCGGTGACGTCCCGGCCGGGCTCGCCGAGGAGGTGGAGCGCACCGGCGCGGCCTTCGTGCACAGCCGGCACCACGGCGGCTACGGCTCGATCGGCCGCTGGACCAGTGGCCGCGCCCCGCTGGATCCGATGGCCGACCTGATCCTGGCCCAGCGGGTCGCCCTGTCGCTGGCCACCACCCAGGGCCTCGACCCGGACAACCCACGCAACCTCAGCCGTTCCGTAGTCCTCACGTGAGTTCCGGCCCCACCGCGGTGGTCGCCCTGGACGTGGGCGGCACCGGGATGAAGTGCGCCCTGGTCCGGCCGGACGGCACCGTCCACCACGAGGAACGGCACCCGACCCGGGCCGAGCGCGGCCCGGAGGCGGTCACCGAGACCATCCTGTCGGTGGCCGAGTCGCTGGCCGGCCGGGCCCGCGCCGACGGGCTCACCCCGATCGCGGCCGGCATCGCCGTCCCCGGCGTCGTCGACGAGATCGAGGGTGTCGCGGTCTGGTCGTCGAACATCGGCTTCCGGGACGTACCGCTGCGGGATCTCGCCGTCCGACGGCTCGGCATCCCCGCCGCTCTCGGCCACGACGTGCGGGTCGGCGCCCTCGCCGAAGCCCGCCTCGGCGCCGGCGCCGGACAGCGGCACGTGCTCTTCGTCGCGATCGGCACCGGCATCGCCGCCGGGCTCGTCGTCGACGGCACCGGCTACCCGGGGGCGCACGGCGCGGCCGGCGAACTGGGGCACATCGTGGTCCGGCCCGGCGGCCGGCCCTGCCCCTGCGGCCAGCGTGGCTGCCTGGAAGCGGTGGCGTCGGCCCGAGCCGTCGGGCTCCGGTACGCCGAACTCACCGGCCGGCCGTCGGCCACCGCGTTCGACGTGGCCACCGCTGCCGCCGGCGGTGACGAACCGGCCCGCCAGGTCTGGCAGGAGGCCGTCGAAGCCCTCGCCGACGGGCTGGTCATCGCACAGGCGCTCTACGACGTCGGTGTCGTCGTGCTCGGCGGCGGCCTGGCCGAGGCCCGCGACGACCTGCTCAACCCGGTTCGCGAGGCGGTCGCCCGGCGGGTCACCTTCCACCGCACCCCGGCGATCGTCCGCGCCGAGCTGGGCGACGCCGCCGGATGCCTCGGCTCCGCCCTGCTCGCACTCGACTCGCTGAAAGGCGCCCCGTGACCCGCATCTCCGGCCGGATCGTCACCCCCGACACCGTGGTCACCGGACACCTCGACCTGGACTCCTCCGGCACGATCGCCGCGATCGTCCCGGACGACACGGCCGGCGACGACGTGATCGTGCCCGGCTTCATCGACCTGCACTGCCACGGCGGTGGCGGGCACACGTTCACCACCGGATCCGCCGGGGCCGCCCGCGAGGCGGCCGCGTTCCACCTGCGGCACGGCACCACCACCATCCTGGCCAGCCTGGTCAGCTCACCGTTCGAACTGATGCGATCGGCGGTACGCGACTATCAGCCGCTGATCGAGGAGGGGGTGCTCGCCGGCGTCCACTTCGAGGGGCCGTACCTTTCCGGCATCCGGTGCGGGGCGCAGAACCCGGAGTTCCTGCGGGACCCGTCACTCGCCGAGATCACCGAACTGGTGGCGTCCGGGGCGGTCCGGATGATGACCGTCGCCCCGGAACTGCCCGGCGCCCTGGAGGCCATCGGCTACCTGCGGGACCATGGAGTGCTGGCGGCGATCGGGCACACCGATGCGACGTACGGCCAGACCCACGCCGGGGTGGCGGCCGGCGCGACGGTGGCCACCCACCTGTTCAACGGCATGCGCCCACCCCACCACCGGGAACCCGGCCCGGTCGTCGGCCTGCTCTCCTCCACCGCCACCGTCGAACTGATCGCCGACAACATCCACCTGCACCCCGGCATGCTGGCGTTCGCGGCCGGCAGCGCCGGCCCGGACCGCGCCGTGCTGATCACCGACGCGATGGACGCCACCGGCATGCCCGACGGCCGGTACGACCTGGGCGGCCAGGAGGTCGACGTGGTCGACCGGGTGGCCCGCCTGACCCGGGACGGCTCGATCGCCGGCAGCACCCTGACCATGGACGTGGCCCTGCGCAACGCGGTCGCGGCCGGCCTCCCGCTGGTCGACGCGGCCCGGATGGCCGCCACCACCCCGGCCCGCCTGCTCGGCCTCGCCGACCGGGTCGGCGCCCTGACCCCGGGCCTCCGGGCCGACCTGGTCGTGCTCACCCCCGACCTGGTCCGCAAGTCCGTGCTGCGCGCCGGCCAGCCGGTCTAGTTCGTGTGCCGATCTGTGGCTCGAATCGAGCCACAGATCACCACGCGGTTGGGGGCCGGTCCAGCGGGCCCAGCGGGAGGCGGAACCAGGGGATCCGTTCCAGGAGGCGGGCCACCACCAGGCCCAGGAACAGGCCGGCCACCGAGTCGGTCACCCAGTGGAAACCGGTGTAGATCGTGGTGACGAAGACGATCGCCACCGGCAGGACCCGCACCAGGAACGTCTCCCAGCGGGTCAGGACCCGGCCGAGCAGCCAGGTCAGCAGAAGGGCGATCACCGCGTACCAGACCAGCGAGTTCGCCACGTGGCCGGACGGGTAGCTCATCGCCTTGTCCCCGGACGCGGCCGGATTGAACAGGACGGTCTTGTCCGGGCCGGTGAAGCGCGGCGCCGCCCGGTCGAAGAAGATCTTCGCGGGGCCGATGGTGAAGTAGGTCAGCACGAAGGCGGCGGCGAACGGCAGGCCGGCCCGGATCGAGCGGGTGCGCCGCCACACCAGGAACGTCAGGATCAGGGCCACCGGCATCAGCACCTGAGCGCCCTGGCCGAGGTAGTTGAAGACCCGGGCGGTCCAGTACACCGGGCTCGACTGGTCCGCCAGAGCCCAGTCGGCCACCCGCTGGTCCAGGTCCAGCAGATGGCCCCGGGCCAGGGCGACGGTCAGAACCACGAAGGCGGCGATGGCCGCCAGGTCGGGCCACCAACTCCGGGTGATCTTCTGGGTCACCCTTTAAAACTAGAGGTACGGGCGCAACCGGCCGGCCAGCAGATCGCCCCGGACACCGGAGTTGGGGCAGCCGCCGAAGTGGTGCAGCGCGACCACCCGGTTGGTGGCGCGGGAGATCACCGGGGAGCCGGAGGAGCCGCCGGCGGTGTCGCAGTAGTAGGAGACGTCGGAGTGGGCGGCGTACCCGGTGTAGTCGGGGTTGTCGACCTCACAGTTGCCGGCCGCCTCACCCTTGCTGCCGGCGATCCGGGCGGGTTCCCCGGCGGGGTGCTGGGGGACGTACAGCTGCTGGCCCTTCTTGGGGCGCACGGTGTCCAGGGTGAGGTAGCCGAATTTCTCCACCTGCGCGAAGCCGTCGACCGAGAAGAGCGTGTAGTCGTACGTCTTGTCGGTGGCCAGCACCTTGTCGCCCCAGACCTTGGTGGGCTTGAAGACGTCGTACCCGCCGCACTTGGCGCACTGGTAGTTGAACCACACCTCGGTGTCGTACGCCTCATCCGAGCTGGTCAGGCAGTGATTGTTGGTGATCATGCGGTTCTTGGCGCCGATCCGCCAGCCGGTGCACAGCTCGGTGCCGTTGATCAGCAGCCGGGCGATGGCCTTCGACTTGGTGTAGGCCACCGGGTCCTTCGACTCGTAGCAGACCGCGTCGGTGGAGGTGTCGGTGCCGCAGACGGACTCCTCACGGCCCGGCCCGGCCTTGCTCCGGTCCGGGCTCCGGTCCGCTCGCGCCGACTCACGGACCGGCGGGCGGCTGTCGCCTCGGGCCACCTTGTCGATCTCCACGCCCAGGTCGCCCAGGGTGTCGCCGGCGCCGAGCGGGTCGGCCTTGCGGTGAACTTCGACGATCGCCGTGTCCCCGGTGACCGACATGGCCCAGCGGCCGTCGGTGTCGCTCTCGTAGCGGTACGACTCGGTGCCCGCCGGGTTCGACACCGTCACGTAGTCGCCGGGCAACATCTCAAGACGATCGAAGTGCACCTTGACGTACGAGGCACCGGGGTACTCGAACTCCTGGCGCTGCGGTCCGGCCACGTAGCCGAGCAGCTTCTCGACCCGCTTCAGAGTGCCGATCTTCTGACGTCTGGAGGGCGGTGCGGTCGCCGACTCCAGCCGCCGGTCCTGGGGGTGGGCGGTGGCGGCCTCGGTGCGGCGTTCACCCGGTTCGGACGGAGCCACCGGCGCCCCCGGCGCCGTCGTGGAGGTGGCGGCGGACACGGACGCGCCGGGAGTGATCACTGTGGTCGGCGTGATCAATGGGGCCGCGGTGGCCGGTGCGTATCCGCGCTCGGCGACCGGGGTGCGGGGTGTTCCCGGGGCTTCGTGCCAGCTCCCGCCCGGTTCGCCGCCGGTCTGCGCCGCGACCAGTGCACCGGCCGTCCCGGCCAGCACCAGTGCGGCGCACGTTCCGATGACGATGCCTGCTTTGCGTCGCATGCCACTCCCGTACGTCGTGGGCCGTTTCGCACCTGTGTAACGAGCCACGTGCGGGCACGACGCGCCGCGTGAACCGGCACACTTGGAGCGTGCGCATCACCTCCGCTCTCATCGACCCCGCGCTCCTGGACCTGCCGTGGCACATTCCGCTGGAGGACTGGCCGGCTGATCATCTGGTCGCGTTGCCGCAGGGCATCTCCCGGCACATCGTCCGGTTCGTGAAGCTCAACGGGGTCGTCTACGCGATGAAGGAGACCCGGGAGCGGATCGCCGAGAAGGAGTACGACCTGCTCCGCGCCCTGGAGCGGATCGACTTCCCGGCGGTCCAGGCGATCGCCATCGCCACCGACCGGCAGACCCTGGACGGGGAGCCGCTGGAGACCGTTCTGGTCACCCGGCACCTGCAGTTCTCCCTGCCGTACCGGGCGCTGTTCTCCCGGGTGCTGCGGCCGGACACGATGAACCGGCTGCTCGACGCCCTGGCCGCGCTGATCGTCCGGATGCACCTGACCGGGTTCTCCTGGGGTGACTGTTCGCTGTCCAACACCCTGTTCCGGCGGGACGCGGGCGCGTTCGCGGCCTATCTGGTGGACGCCGAGACCGGCAACCTCTACCCGAAACTGTCCGAGGGACAGCGCAGCGAGGACATCGAGATCCTGCGGCTGAACATCTTCGGCGAGTGCCTGGACCTGCAGGCCGCCGAGCTGCTGCACGAGTCGATCGACCCGGAGTCGGTGGTCGACGACATCGTCGCGCGGTACGAGCGGCTGTGGCACGAGGTCACCTACGAGCAGGAGGTGTCCCGGGACTCCCGGCACCACATCGAGCGGCGGATCCGGCGGCTCAACGAGATGGGTTTCGACGTCGCCGAGGTCTCCATGTCGACGTCGCACGACGGCGGCTATCTGGTCCGGCCCAAGGTCGTCGACGCCGGCTACCACACCCGGCGGCTGATGCGGCTGACCGGCCTGGACGCCGAGGAGAACCAGGCCCGTCAGCTGCTCAACGACCTGGACGCCTACCGGGCGGAGAGCCACCTCACCGACGAGCAGCAGGCCGCCCACCGGTGGCTGACCGAGGTGTTCGAGCCGGTGGTCCGCGCGGTCCCGGCCCATCTGCGGCGCAAGCTGGAGCCGCAGGAGGTGTTCTCGCAGATCATCCAGCACAAGTGGCTGCTGTCCGAGAAGGCCGGGCGGGACGTCGGGATGGCCCCGGCGGTTCAGGGCTACCTGACCGACGTGCTGGCCAACAAGCCGGACGAGCAGGCCGTCCTGGGTGTCGAGGCGGAGACGCTGAGCGAGACGGTCTAGGTTCGTG
>NZ_JBNZCE010000007.1:1104-154904 GCF_050589265.1 Actinoplanes sp. G11-F43 | reverse complement strand
CCGACCGCTCTCTAGCCGACCGGTGGGCTGGACCGCTCGGCGAGGGTCCGCAGGCCGTGACGGCGGGCGACCACGATGATCCGGTCGCCCTCGGCCAGCACCCGGCGCGGGTCCGGGCCCCAGTCCACCCACTCCTCGCCGGCCACCGACAGGCCGAGCACCCGCGCCTGGCCCGGCTGCTCGGCCAGGTCCAGCGGGGCGCCGTCCAGCGGGGACAGCGCCGACACGGTCACCGTGGCCACCAGCACCGAGTGCCTGTCGACCGGGATGGTGGCGTGCACGTCCCGGTCCAGCAGGGCGGCGGCGAACACCGGGGCGCAGATCCGGGAGACGCTGCGCGAGGTGTTGATCTGGAACGCCGACTCGACCCGCTGCGCGAAGTCGTCGTCGAACAGCCGCAACACCACCCGCAGGTCCTCGTGGGTGGCCCGGGACTGCAACCCGGCCTGCAGGTTGACCCGGTCGTCGGTGGAGAGCACCACCAGCGCCCGGCAGGTGTCGATCGAGGCGGCCTGCAGGGTCTCCTGGGCCGAGGCGTCCCCGATGATCACCGGAACGCCGCGTTTCCGGGCGCTCTTCACCCCTCGGGCGTCCGCGCTCTGATCGATCGCGACCACCCGGACCCCCAGGTCGGTGAGCTGACGCAGCACCTGGGTGCCGACGTTGCCGAGCCCGACCAGCACGATGTGGTCCCGCATCGCCCCGGCGATCCGGCCCTGGCTGAGGGCGAGCCGCGCGTTCACCATGCCGTCCACCACGGCGGCGGTGATCAGCGGGATGATGGCCAGCCCGGCGATGGTCAGCACCAGCTGGGCGGCCTGGCCGACCGGATCCCGGTCCACCTCCACATCGGAGGAGCCGACCGCGGTCAGCAGAGTCATGTAGATCGACTCCCACAGGCCGTGGCCCGCGCCGTCGTACTTCGCCAGCACCAGCCCGGCGATCAGCGTGGTGGCCAGCGTGATCAGCACGGCGATGCCGAGTTTGCGGCTCAGGGCGGCACGCAGCGCCCGGCCGAAGGCGTGGAACGGCCGCCGTCGCCGGCCCGCCCGGCTGAGCAGGCGCCGGGTCACGTCCTCCCCGGCCGGCCGGCCGACCGCCTCGGCCAGCACCAGATCGGACGGTCGCGCGGTCGCCCGATCCGGTTCGGCCGGCAGGACCGTCGCCTCGCCGTCGGCACCGGCGGCGGTCAGGGTGAGGACGACATGTCGCGGCAGGACGTCCTCCCGGTGGGCGACATAGAGGGTACGGCCGGAGCGGCGGAAGTGTGTGGGTGCCACCTCGCCCAGGGCCGATGCCACGAAGGCGGGTGCCGCCATCTCCGCGTCGGACAGCACCGCGCAGTCCGGGAAGAGCCGGACCACACTCTTGCCGAGTCCGGGATTGAACATCCGCACCACCACCCGCAGCTCCGCCTCCACCTCGCGGGCGCAGAGCGCGGCGTGCAGGTTGACCACGTCGTCCGGCATCACCAGGGCGAGCGCGGCGGCGCCGTCCAGCCCGGCCTCCCGGAAGGTCCGCTCGTCCAGCCGGTCGGCCTTGCGCCACATCACACCCCGGTCGGCGAGGGACGCGATGTCCGGGACGTCCGGCCGGATCCGGTGCGGAGTGATCACCGTGATGCGAATCCGATCGCGTGAGTTGGCGAGCTCCTCGGCGAGCGTGAAGACCAGCGCATCGGCACCGCACAACACCAGGTGAGGCCGGGTGTCCTCGTCGGACTCGGAACGGTTGTGGATCTTTTCAGCGGGTGCGGCACTCACGTTCACGAATCGTAGTCAGCCGGAACCTGCCCGTGGGGGCGCTCGTTGCCCCACCTGACACCTTATGTCCGACTTGATGGGTATCGACCCAACCCCATCGTCCGATGTGGCCAGGAGAAGATCAGTGCGCAAGTTGTGGTGTGCCGGAGCTGTCGTGAGTGGAATGCTGTTCTTCGGGGCGGCGCCCGCCTGGGCCGAACCGGCCTCGGAAGAAGGCTCGCCGGGTGCGAAACCGGCCGCCGACGTGGTCCGCACCGCGCCCGGGGGTACGCCCGGCGTGGCCGGCCGGTCCCGTTCCGGCACTCTCGGCGTGCTGCCGGTCCGGGGCGTGCCGGTGGCCGGACAGGACGTCCGCGTCGCCAACCTGCCGGTGGACGGCATCTTCGGCCGGCTCAGCGGGCTCGGCCCGGCAGGCACCTCCGGGGCGCCCGGCGGGATCGGCCTGGCCGGCTCCAGCAAGGCCGCGAAGACCACTCGTGTCCCGGCGCCGGACGAGCGGCCGGTCTCGACGCGGCTGGAGCGGGCGGTCTCGCCGCAGCTGGAGCAGATGCGGAGCTTTGACGACCACGGGCTGCTCGGCGGTCTCGGTGGCGGGCTGCCGGTGCTCTCCCAGGTGGTCGATTACCAGTCCGATGTCTCCGGGCCGCCGTCCGGGTTCTACGGCATGCGGTCCGGTTACTACGGTCTGCCGTTCGGTGGTTCGCCGGTGCGGCTGAGCCGTTCCGCGGAGGGCACGCCGGACGACGGCACGGTCGTCGACCCGGCGCCGAAGGCCGCCGCCAGCGTCAGCCCGTCGGTCTCCGCTCCGGCCGGCACCGACCCCGCGACGGATCCCGCCACGGACCCCTCCGCCAGCCCGGCCACCGACCCCACGACCGGTCTCGCCACGGACGCGCCGGCCCCCGCCGGATCCACCAGCGCCTCGCCCGCCGCGAGTGCGCCCGTGACCGGCACCGACGCGCCTGCTCCGGCGATGTCCGCGTCGGTCTCGGCTCCGGTCTCGGCTCCGGCGTCGGCGTCAGCGTCAGCGTCGGCTCCGGCGTCGGCCGGCGAGCAGGTCCCGGGCGACCCGGCCGTCGACGACCCGCGCCTGGCCGAGGAGCCGGTGGACGGCTTCGTGAACCGCGCGAAGTAGCGACAGCGCGAAGTAGCGACAGCGCGAAGTAGCGACAGCGCGAAGTAGCGACAGCGCGAAGTAGCGACCGCCGGAAGACGCGGCCTGGGCGGAAGAATCGACCCGGCTGCAGCGGTGACCGGCACGAGGTAGAAGCAACCGTCATTCCCCGGCGGGAGCGCGCACCGGCGACGTCCACGCGGTGCGCGCTCTCGCGTCGGAACGTCAGATCGTCAGAATGTCGGAGCGTCGAAGCGTCGGAGCGTCGGAGCGTCGAAGGGTTCCGGTCGAACCCCGGCCACCGCATCCGGCCCGGCGGTCGCCGGACGGTCCGGTGTGCCGCCCACCTCGCGGGGACGAGACGGGACCGTCTGGTGGACCGTACGATCAAATTTGATCTTGATTGAGGTCCCACGACAACAACGTGAAGGTCATCTCCTCCATCGCCCCCGCCCGGCGGTAGGTGGCCAGAGCCGCCTTGTTGTCGGTCTCGGTGGAGACCCACATGCCGTAACAGCCGTTCTCCCGGGCGATCGCGGCCAGCGCGTCCACCAGCGCCGTCCCGATGCCCTGCAGGCGGGCCACCGGCGCCACCCCCAGCTCGTAGACCAGCATCTCGGTGCCCTTGTCCGGATGGGTCGTCTCGATCCCGGTGATCATGCCGACCGGACGGCCGGCGTCGTCGTAGGCCAGCAGCAGATGGTGTGTCGGGTCGGTGAGGAAACGCCGGGTCGCGGACTCCAGCGGCGCGGCGTCGAACAGGTCCGCGGCGCGATGGACCTCGGCCTCGGTGGTGATTCGTTCGATGCGCATGACGCCACGATAGCCAGCCGGGCGGGGCCGATCGCCGGACTGGCCATCGAAGGTTCAGTAGGTAGCATGACCTGCCGTGACAGCGGCAAAGGGCGAGGACATGGCGGAGCCGGGCGACGGCGGGACGAAGCCGGAGCCGACGGTGCCCGACCCGGCGGCCGACGAGCCGACCCAGACCGCCATCGCGTACGCCGATCCGGTCGACCCATGGGCCGCGGGTGAGGCCGCGTCGATCGCCGCCGGTGGACAGCCCAGCTATCAGACGCCGCCGGCGGGTTCCGGTGGAAGCTGGCCGGCCACCGAGCGGGAACGTCCGCGGCCGCGCCGTCGCGGGCTGCTGATCGGTGGGATCGCCGCCGTCCTGGCCGCCGGGGTGGCCGCCGCGACGGTGCTGCTCTGGCCGGACTATCCGGCGCTCGACTTCCACCGGGTCGAGCAGGTCGCCCGGTTCGCCCCGCAGGTCCCGTTCACCTCCGGCTTCACCGATGTCGAGGTGCTCGGCGACCGGAGCTACTTCGCCGGGGTCGACACCAACGGCGACCTGCGGGTGCTCGCCGCCGACGACCGGCTCCGCTGGGAGACCACCGCCGCCGGGCGGGCCCCGTCGTGGACGGCGATGCGGGTGACGCCGACCGCCGTGGTGCTGTTCTCCGGTCTGGACTCGGCCACCAGCACCAGCCGGGTGGTGGCGCTGGACGCCGCGGACGGGCGGCTGCTCTGGGAGAAGCGGATCGGCTACAACGACGATGTCCACGTCGGCGCGGAGACCGTGCTCTGGTCGGATCGGGAGGGGCTGCGGCTGACCGGGTTCGGGCTGGCCGATGGGGTGGAGCGCTGGTCGGAGCCGGACGAGGACGCCACCACCCTCCACCCGGTGCAGTCGCCGGCGGACCTGAACGGGCCGGCCAGCACCACCGGGCGGACCTTCGCGCCGGAGTTCTCCACCTTCGTCCAGATCGACGCGGACCGTACCGTCACCGTCCGCGACCTGGACACCGGCGAGGCCCGGCAGACCCGGGAGAACGTGGCCGCCACCAGCAGTGACGTGGTCGCCTACGACGGCCGGCTGTTCGTGCTGGAGCCGGGCACCCCGAAACGCGTCTTCGAGTACGACCTGGCCAACCTCGCCGCCGAGCCGAAAACCCGGTACACGGTGGGTTCGGCGGAGAACATCGACGGGCTGTCGCCGTGCGGGGAGCAGCTCTGTCTGCTGCGTACCACCGGCTACGACCGGGCCACCAGCGAGATCGTCGCGGTCGGCGACACCGGCTGGACGCTGGCCGTGCCGGAGACCGAGATCCTGGTGCCGGCCGGGCCGACCGGTCTGCTGGCGATCGGCGACCGGGGCACCACACTGGTCGTGGACCGGAAGGCGGTCTGGACCCTGGACGGCGGGGTGGCGGCCCGGCTGGACGCGACGAACGTGCTGCGCTTCTCCGAGGAGCCGACCATCTCGGTGGGCAACCGGGTGCTGTCCGGCTTCCACCTGGGCGACAAGGCCGGCGAGATCCGGGAGTTGGGCGAGATCCGGGACGTACGGTCGGACAGTTGCGCCTGGAACACCGAGATCATCGCGTGTGCCGCGGCCGAGGACTACGTCGTCCACTCGTTCGCCTAGTTCTCGTGCGACGGAAACGGCCCCCGATCACTCGGGGGCCGTTCTCGTCGAGACTCGGCGTCAGATGCGGTTGCCGGTGCCGGCGTTGAACACGTGCAGCGCGCTGACCTGCGGCTTGATGTAGACCGTCTCACCCATGTGCGGCATGCTGCGACGCTCGGTGCGGACCGTGAACCGCTCCGAACCGCCCGGCAGGTCGGCGTGGCCGTAGACGTTGGCGTCCGAACCGAGGTCCTCGACCAGGTCGACGACGATCGGCAGCGCGTCGGGGGACTCGCTGACCACGTCGGCGGCCTCCGGGCGGAAACCGACGGTCACCTTGCCGTCGCCACCCTCCTTGGCCGCGGCCACCTGCTCACGGGTGAGCGGGATGGTCAGCGAACCGAAGTGGGCGCCGGTGTCGTTCAGAGGAACGGTCTTGATGTTCATGGCCGGGGAGCCCATGAAGCCGGCGACGAACACGTTGCCGGGGGTGTCGTAGAGCGCCCGCGGGGTGTCCACCTGCTGGAGCACGCCGTCCAGCATGACCGCAACCCGGTGGCCCATGGTCATGGCCTCGACCTGGTCGTGGGTCACGTAGACGGTGGTGACGCCGAGCTTGGCCTGCAGCGTGGCGATCTGCGAACGGGTCTGCACACGGAGCTTGGCGTCGAGGTTCGACAGCGGCTCGTCCATGAGGAACACCTGCGGCTGGCGGACGATCGCGCGGCCCATCGCGACACGCTGCCGCTGACCACCGGAGAGCGCCTTCGGCTTGCGGGAGAGGTACTCCTCCAGCTGCAGCAGCGAGGCGGCTTCCTTGACGGCCTTGTCGATGTCGGCCTTCGGCGTCTTGCGCAGCTTCAGGGCGAACGCCATGTTCTCGTACACCGTCATGTGCGGGTACAGCGCGTAGTTCTGGAACACCATCGCGATGTCACGGGACTTCGGCGGGAGGTGCGTGACGTCCTTGTCGTTGATGAGGATGCGGCCGCGGTCCACGTCCTCCAGGCCGGCGAGCATGCGCAGGCTGGTGGACTTGCCACAACCGGAGGGGCCGACCAGGACCAGGAACTCTCCGTCGCCGATCTCGAGGTTCAGCTCGTTGACCGCGGGGCGCTCGGAGCCCGGGTAGATCCGGGATGCCTTGTCATAAGTGACGGTAGCCATGGTGAAACGACTTCCTTTCCACCGGCAGGAACGTGCCGGACGATCCGAGTAGAAGGAACAGCCCCGCCACCGTATTTCTTTTTCTCTGACCTGCCAAGATGGCGATCGGATAACGGGACGTTATGCTGGGGGCCGTTCGCCCCTGTAGCTCAGATGGCCAGAGCACCCGTCTTGTAAACGGGAGGTCGTCGGTTCGATCCCGACCGGGGGCTCCACTCGTTGATCTTGCGTGAACTCCTTCCTGACAACCGCGGTCGCCGCGGTCCTCGGCGTGCCCACCCCTGCCGTCCCGATCCCGGTCTCCGCCGTCCCGGTCTCGGAGTGGACCCAGACCGGGTACGGACCCGGCCTGACCTTCTACAACCCGGACGAACGCCGGTTGACCGCCGCGACCGTGGACGACATCACCCGGCGCTGGGAGATCCCCACCCACGGCGCGCCGGAGTGTGAGGTCGGGCGGGAACCCCTCGCCGGCTACGGCAACGTCTACACCAGCGATCCCGGCGGGGTCGGCGCCTACGACCCGGCCACCGGTGACCGGCGCTGGCACGTGGAGCTCCGCCGCCGCGGCGTCACCCGGATGGCCCTGTCCGACGGCATCCTGGTCACCCTGAGCTATGCCTGCGACGGCCAGCGCAGCTTCCTGAGCGCGTTCCGGGCCGGCAGCGGGTCCTCGCTCTGGGAGATCGCGTTGAGCGCGCCCTCCCAGGACATGATCGTCGACCGGGGTGTGGTCGTGGTGGACACCCGGCCCGACTACGAGGCGTCGACCGTGGCGCACCGGCTGAGCACCGGCGCGCGGCTGTGGAAGCTGTTCGGCACCCGCGGCGACGGGCTGCTCTCGGCCAACGGCCGGATCCTGCTGCGCACCCAGGGGCAGGGCTCCCGGGTGGTCTCGGTCAGCACCGGCGAGACCCTGTGGCGAACCCCCGGCGACTGGTACGCGGTGGGCAGCTCCCCCGGCGGCGGCCGGTTCTACATCGGCGGCCGCGGCGCCGGGCTGAGCGCCATCGACGCGGCCAACGGCAACCTGGTGTGGGAGTCCACCTGGCCGGCCCCGTCGGTCACCGCCGACGGGGACCGTGTCTACCTGCCCCGGCACCGCAGCGTCCTGTCACTGGACGCGCGGACCGGCCGGAAACTGTGGTCGGTGCATCTGCCGGACGGGGCCGGACAACCGGTCCGGGCCGGTGCGCTGCTCTACAGCCCGGCCGGTCTCGGCGCGCCACTGTCGATCGTCGACGCGGTCACCGGCAAACCCCGGCGCGGCGGCATGCCGAGCAGCGAGAACCACCCGCCGACGGTGGCCGGCGGAAAGCTCTTCCTGACCGACGGCAACCGCCTGCGGGCGTACTTCTGAAACCGCTCAGCCCTGGACGCGGCGGCGGCTCACCTCGGCGAGCGTGACCGCTGCCGCGACACTCGCGTTCAGCGACTCCACGTCGGACGCCATCGGGATGCTGACCCGCAGGTCACAGGTCTCGCCGACGAGCCGGGACAGACCACGGCCCTCGGAGCCGACCACCACGATCAGCGGGCCGACCGCGGCCTCCAGCTCGTACAGCCCGGTCTCGCCGTCGGCGTCCAGGCCGATCGCGGTGAAACCGGCCTTCTGCGCGGCCTTGATCGCCCGGGTCAGGTTGACCACCTGCGACACCGGGACCCGGGCGGCCGCACCGGCGCTGGTGCGCCAGGCGGTCGCGGTGATCCCGGCGGCCCGGCGCTCGGTCATGAACACGCCGTGCCCGCCGAACGCGGCCACCGACCGGATCACCGCCCCCACGTTCCGCGGGTCGGTGATGCCGTCCAGCGCGACCAGCAGCGGCGCGGTCTGCTCCAGAGCCGCGTTGACCAGGTCGTCGAAGTCCTCGTAGGCGAACGGCGGGACCTGCAGGCCGATGCCCTGGTGCAGCACGCCACCGGTCATCCGGTCCAGCTCGTTGCGGCTGATCTCCAGGATCGGGATGCCCCGGTCACCGGCGGTCCGGACGATCTCGGTGACCCGGTCGTCGATGTCGATGCCCTGCGCCACGTAGAGCGCGGTGGCCGGCACCAGCGCGCGCAGCGCCTCCACCACCGGGTTGCGGCCGAGCAGCAGCTCGGGGCCCTCCTTGGTGGGGTTGGACCGGCGGCCCGGCGCGACCCGCGGGCCACGCGGACCGCCACCGCGGACCCCGGCGCCCCGGGCGGTCTGGGTGCGGGTGATGCCCGGCGCCCGGCCACCGCCGCGGCCCCAGGTGGTGTCCTTGGTGCCCGGCTGGCCGACCTTGGGCGCCCGGCCCTCGGCAGCCGCGGCCCGGCGCTCCTTGTCCTGCTTACGAGCGGTCTTCTCGGGCAGTTTCTCGGTGCCCGAGTAGCCCTTGTGCCAGGGGCGCTCGTCGGCGGGCAGGGTCTTGCCCCGGCCCTTGAGCCCGGAGCGGTTCTTCCCGCCCGAGCCGCCCACGGCACCCTTCTTCGAGGTGGTGCGCTTACTCGCGTTGAACGAGTTTCCGGCCATCAGTGCTGCTCTCCTACCGTCCAGCGCGGCCCGGTCGGAGTGTCCTCCACCTGAATACCCGCGTTCTTGAGCTGGTCCCGCACCGAATCGGCGGCCGCCCAGTCCTTACGTGCACGGGCCTGCGCCCGCTGCTCCAGCGCCAGGGCGACCAGGGAGTCGACCACCGGCTTCAGGTCGTTGCCGCCGTCGCCGCCACCCCAGGCGTCGTCCAGCGGGTCGATGCCGAGCACCCCGAGCATGGCCCGGACCGCGGTCAGCGCGCCACGGATGGCCGGCTCGTCCCCGGCGGTCAGGGCGCTGTTGCCCTCCCGCACGGTGTCGTGCACGATCGCCAGCGCGGCCGAGGTGTTCAGATCGTCGTTCATCGCCTCGGCGAACGCCGGCGGCACCGCCTTGGGCCGGCCCTTGCCGACCACCTCGACCGCGCGCTGCACGAAGCCCTCGATCCGCCGGTAGGCGACAGCGGCCTCCCGCAGCGCCTCGTCGGAGTAGTCGATGCGCGACCGGTAGTGCGGGCTGCCCAGGTAGTAGCGCAGCTCGACCGGGCGGACCCCGGCTTCGACCACCGACTCCAGGTCGATCACGTTGCCCAGCGACTTGCTCATCTTGGACTCACCCAGGTTGAGCAGCGCGTGGTGCACCCAGAACCGGGCGAAGCCGAGACCGGCCGCCTTGGACTGGGCCACCTCGTTCTCGTGGTGCGGGAAGGTCAGGTCCAGCCCGCCACCGTGGATGTCGAACTCGTCGCCCAGATAGCGGCGGGCCATCGCCGAGCACTCGATGTGCCAGCCCGGACGGCCCTGACCCCAGGGGGACGGCCAGTACGCGTCCCGCGGCTCGTCCGCCTTCACGCCCTTCCACAGGGCGAAGTCACGGTGGTCGCGCTTGTCACGCGGCGAGGCGTCGCCGGGGTCGCGCATGTCCTCCGGGCGCTGGCCGGACAGCGCGCCGTACTCCCGGTAGGAGAGCACGTCGAAATAGACGTCGGTGCAGTCGCCGCCGGCCGGGTAGGCGTGGCCGCGGTCGATCAGCTCCTGGATCAGCTCGTGCATCTCGGTGATGTGCCCGGTGGCCAGCGGCTCGTAGGTGGGCGGCAGCACGTTGAGCGCCGAGTAGTCCCGGTCCAGGAGGCGCCGGTTCTCGTAGGCGATCGCCCAATACGGCCGCTTCTGCTCGACCGACTTCTCCAGGATCTTGTCGTCCACGTCGGTGACGTTGCGGACGAACGTCACCTCCAGCCCCTCGTGCATCAGCCAGCGGCGCAGCACGTCGTAGTTGACGGCGGAGCGGAGATGGCCGATATGTGGGGAGGACTGCACGGTGACCCCACACAGGTAGATCCCCGCCAGACCGGGCGTCGACGGGACGAAGTCCCGGACCGATCGGGTCGCGGTGTCATACAAGCGCAGAGTCACCGTTAAAGGGTAGCGGTCCGGTCTCAGGGACGCGTCATCCGGAGGACGTCGAGCGCCTCGTCCAGCTGAGCCTCGGTGAGCGTGCCGTTCGCGACATGGCCGCGCTCGATCACCACCTCGCGGATGGTCCGGTTGGTGGCCAGCGCCCGCTTCGCGATCGCGGCCGCCTCGTCATAACCCAGGAACCGGTTGAGCGGGGTGACGATCGACGGCGAACCCTCCGCGTACCCCCGGGTGATCTCCTCGTCCGCCTCCAGACCGGCCACGCACCGGTCGGCGAACAGCCGGGACACCGCGGCCAGCAGCCGGATCGACTCCAGCACGTTGCGGGCCATCACCGGGAGCATCACGTTCAGCTCGAAGTCGCCCTGGGTGCCGGCGAAGGCCACCGTGGCGTCGTTGCCGATGACTTGGGCGGCGACCTGGCGAACCGCCTCGGGGACCACCGGGTTCACCTTGCCCGGCATGATCGACGAGCCGGGCTGGAGGTCGGGCAGCCGCAGCTCGCGCAGGCCGGCCCGGGGCCCGGAACCCATCCACCGGATGTCGTTGGCGATCTTGTAGAGGCCGGCCGCCACCACCCGCAGCTGGCCGGACACCTCGACCAGCGCGTCCCGGGCGCCCTGCGCCTCGAAGTGGTCGCGGGCCTCGGTCAGCGGCAGACCGGTCTGCTCGGCCAGCAGCCGGATCGCGGCGGCGGCGAACCCGGGCGGGGTGTTCACCCCGGTGCCGACCGCGGTGCCGCCGAGCGGCAGCTCACCCAGCCGGGGCAGGGTCGCGGTCAGCCGCTCGACACCGTTGGTGACCTGGCGGGTGTAACCGGAGAACTCCTGCCCCAGGGTGACCGGCGTGGCGTCCATCAGATGGGTGCGGCCGCTCTTCACGACCGTTTCGAAGTCGACCGCCTTGCTCTTGAGTACGCCGGACAGGTGCTCCAGCGCCGGGATCAGGTCCTGACTGACCGCCTCGGTCGCGGCCAGGTGGATCGACGACGGGAAGACGTCGTTGCTGGACTGCGAGGCGTTGACATGATCGTTCGGGTGGACCGGGCGGCCCAGCTCACGGCTGGCGAGGGTGGCGATGACCTCGTTCGCGTTCATGTTGGAGGAGGTGCCGGAGCCGGTCTGGAAGACGTCGACCGGGAACTGGTCGTCATAGCCCCCGTCGGCGACGTGCGCGGCGGCGGTCGCGATCGCGTCGGCCAGATCCTGCTCCAGCACGCCCAGCTCGGCGTTGGCCCGGGCCGCGGCGCCCTTGATCCGGGCCAGCGCCCGGATGTGCGACGGCTCCAGCCCACGGCCGGAGATCGGGAAGTTCTCCACCGCTCGCTGGGTCTGCGCGCGCCACAGCGCGTCGGCGGGCACCTGGACCTCGCCCATCGTGTCGCGTTCGATCCGGAACTCAGTCACCGGTCCATCCTCTCTCGATGAGAGGACAGTCCCCAGTCGGTTGCCTCACAAACAGCGGTTGGACGGGCTCGACATCGTTCCGTACCGTCGGCGGGGTTTGGATGACCCCCGACGATGAGGACCCTCTGATGCGACGCGCCATCCTCGCCGTGATCGCCGGCGGCACGCTACTGACCGGCGCCGCCTGCGACAGTGGTGGAGACTCCGGCGGGGCCGCCGCCCCGACCATCGTCGAGCCGTCGGCCACCGCGCCGTCGCCGTCCCCCTCAGTCTCGCTCGCCCCCGACTACTCGGCCGACACCGCCGAGGTGTGCGGGCGGATCGCCGGATTCCGCAATGCCGCGTTCGCCGAGTTCGGCGTCGAGCTGGGCCGGATGATCGCCAACAAGGAGGCCAAGGAGACCGAGGCCGCGAAGAAGGCGGAGACGGCGGCCGCCACCGAGCTGAAGGCGATCGGCACCCGGATCCGGAAGGAGACCAAGGCCGCCGAGGACCCCGGTCTCCAGGAGGCCGGGGAGACCTCGGCGAAGCGGATCGAGGCCGCCGCGAAGAGCCGGGACTACATCAAGAAGCTGAAGTCGACCAAGGATCTGGACGACTCGCTGACCGACCAGATCGCCGAATGGCTCGACCCGGTCCCCGGTTACTGCACCGGCGGCCCGCTCCCGTCTTCGAGTCCGTCCTCCTAACGGCGGCCGATCGAAAAGACGGGATTCGGTCGGGTCACCTCGGCGAAGAAGTCCTCGCCTTTGTCGTCCACCACGATGAAGGCGGGGAAGTCCTCGACCTCGATCTTCCAGACCGCCTCCATGCCCAGCTCCGGGAACTCCAGCACCTCGACGTGCCGGATGCAGTCCTGGGCCAGCCGGGCCGCCGGGCCGCCGATCGAGCCGAGGTAGAACCCGCCGTGCGCCTGGCAGGAGTCGGTGACCTGCTTCGACCGGTTGCCCTTGGCCAGCATCACCATCGAGCCGCCCTCGGCCTGGAACCGTTCGACGTACGAGTCCATCCGCCCGGCCGTGGTCGGGCCGAAGGAGCCGGACGCGTACCCCTCGGGGGTCTTGGCCGGGCCGGCGTAGTAGACCGCGTGGTCCCGCATGTACTGCGGCATCGGCTGCCCGGCGTCCAGCCGCTCGGCGATCTTGGCGTGCGCGATGTCCCGGGCCACCACCAGCGGGCCGGTCAGCGACAGCCGGGTCTTCACCGGGTATTTGCTCAGCTCGGCCCGGATCTCGGACATCGGCCGGTTCAGGTCGATGTTGACGACCGGTGACTCCTCCAGGTCGACCTCCGGCAGGTAGCGGGCCGGGTCGGTCTCCAGCCGCTCCAGCCAGACACCGGACGGGGTGATCTTGGCGACCGCCTGCCGGTCGGCCGAGCAGGAGACGGCGATCGCCACCGGGCAGGACGCGCCGTGCCGGGGCAGCCGGACCACCCGCACGTCGTGGCAGAAGTACCGCCCGCCGAACTGGGCGCCGATCCCGAAGTCACGGGTCAGCTCCAGCACCGCGGCCTCCAGCTCCAGGTCGCGGAAGCCGTGCGCCTGCATGCTGCCCGCGGTGGGCAGGTTGTCCAGGTATTTCGCGGAGGCCAGCTTCGCGGTCTTCAGCGCGTGCTCGGCGCTGGTGCCGCCGATGACGACGGCCAGGTGGTACGGCGGGCAGGCGCTGGTGCCGATCAGGCGCAGCTTCTCGTCCAGGAACTGCATCATCCGCTGCGGGTTCAGCAGCGCCTTGGTCTCCTGGTAGAGGTACGACTTGTTGGCCGAGCCGCCACCCTTGGCCATGAACAGGAACTTGTACGCGTCCGGCTGGCCGCCCGGGTCCTCCGCGTACAGCTCGATCTGGGCCGGCAGGTTGCTGCCGGTGTTCTTCTCGTCCCACATGGTCAGCGGGGCGAGCTGCGAGTAGCGCAGGTTGAGCCGGGTGTACGCCTGGTAGACGCCGAGGGCGATGGCCGCCTCGTCGGTGCCGTCGGTGAGCACGTGCCGGCCGCGCTTGCCCATCACGATCGCGGTGCCGGTGTCCTGGCACATCGGCAGCACGCCACCGGCCGCGATGTTCGCGTTGCGCAGCAGGTCCATCGCGACGAACCGGTCGTTCGGCGACGCCTTCGGATCGTCGATGATGCCGCGCAGCTGCGCCAGGTGGGCCGGGCGCAGGTAGTGGGCGATGTCGTGCATCGCCTCCGCGGTGAGCTGAGTGAGGGCGGCCGGCTCCACGGTCAGGAATCGTCGCCCGCCCGGACCCTCGACGACGTCCACACCCTCGTCCGTGACCAGGCGGTACTCGGTCTGGTCCGCGCCGGTGGGGAGGAGCGGCGAGTAGCTGAAATCGGCGCCTCTGCTCATGAACGGTCAGCCTATGTCAGCCGGGTGGCGCGATGCGAACCCGTCCCCACGCGTCAGGCGAACGGGACGTACGCCATCTCCCGCCCGGAGACGATGATCATGCCGTTGGCGTGGGTGGCGAAGACCTTCGCTTCGGTACGCACGTCGGCCCGCACCGCCCCACCGGCCAGCGAGAGTGCGGTGGCCCGGCCCTTCGAGGTCACGATCACCGCGTGCGGGGTGAGCGCCGCGCCCACGTCGTCGCCCCGGCCGTCCAGCCGCCACACCACCTTGTCCTTGGTGAACGAGAAGCCCCGTACCGTGTCGCCCTTGTGGATGACCGCGTAGGTGTCGTTCACGGTCAGCACCTTCGACTGTTTGTCGCCGTACCAAAGGTTGCGCCCGTCGTAGCCGTTGATCAGAACCTCCCGGCCGTACGGGTCCACCCCCAGCACCACGTTGTACCCGCCGGCCGGATCGCGGTCCTGGGTGCAGTGCGAGCCGTTGCCGGCGGTCCGCAGGTTGAGCCCGTCGCGCTGCCACACCACCTTGCCGCCCGCCTGCGGGCTGGTCGCGACCACGCCGTAGTAGCAGGTGCCGTCCCGGGCGGCGCCGGTGATCGTCAGGATCCGGCCGCCGACCACCGCGACCCGCTGGTCCCGGGGCGGCTCCACGGTCTGCACCAGCCGGCCGCTGGCGGTGTCGATCACCCGGACCTCGTTGTCGTGCGGCAGGCCGAGCAGTCCGGGCAGCATCGGCGGGCCGGTCACGTCGTCGTCCACGTCGCCGGAGATCAGCCGCCTGGTGTCCGGCAGGTCGGGGTTGGCGGCGTCCAGGACGAAGCCGATGCTGCCCGCGCCGACCGTCCAGAGCTGCTGATTCGTCCGCGGGTCCCAGGCGGTGAGCCGGCAGTCGTCACCGCCGGAGCAGCCCAGGTCCACGATCGCGTCCTGGTACGCCCAGACCGCCGACGCCGTGGTGTCGGCCCGCCGGACGGTGCCGGTGGACGGGTCCAGCACCTGGTAGCCCTTGGTCAGCAGGCGTCCGGTGACCACCACCGCGTTGGCGCCCTTGCCGGCCACCTCGGCCCAGTCGGCGTCCGAGGACCAGAGTTTCACCGCGGCGGTCAGGCCGTACGCCTCGACCGACGTCCGGTATTCGACGATCACCGCGTCCCCGGCCACCGCCACGCTCTGCGGCGAGCCGCTCAGGGTCTGCTGCCAGCGGGTTCCGGCCGCGATCGGGCCGCTGGCGCTGATCCAGGACCACAGCTGGGGAAAGGGGTTCCACACGTTGGTCACGGCCAGCACGGTGATCGCGACCGTGGCGGCGGCGACCACCGAGAGTCCCTTCCACGAAGTGCCGCCGGAGGCCATTCGGGCAGGGTAATGACCTTCGATCCGGGAAGCACCCAGCGCGGAAAGTCCGTGTCGTACGGTTATGCGTGGCTTGCCGCCCGAACCAGGGGCACGGTCCGGTACGGGATCAACTCGGCCAGCGCGATGATCGTGTGCGCCCGCACGATGCCCTCGTAACCGACGATCTGATCGATCACCCGCTGCAGATCGGCGTTCGACCGGGCCACGATCCGGCACAGGATGTCACCACTGCCGGTGATCGTGTGCGCCTCCAGCACCTCGGGGATCTCAGCCAGGTGCCCGGCCACCGCGTCGTGCCCGTACCGCTGACTGATCTCCAGAGTCACGAAGCTCATCACCCCGAACCCGATCGCGTCCGGCGCCACCTCCGGCCCGAACCCCTTGATCGCACCCCGCGCGATCAGCTTGTCCAGCCGCGCCTGCACGGTGCCCCGGGCCACCGACAACCGCCGGGAGAGTTCCAGCACACCGATCCTCGGCTCGGCCGCCAACATCGCGATCAGACGCGCGTCGAGCGGATCCAGTTGGACAGTCTGCTCACCCATCCGGCGAACCTATCGCACCGATTGCACAGGTTGACCAGCCTCGGCCGACACGGTTGCCCGATCCCAACAGGTGCACCACTGTCACCCACATGAGGCGGCCCTGTGACACTGTGATCACACCCTGACGGCCGAGGTGGCAGGCCGCAGGGAAGTGTCAGGCTGTCGTGGTAAAGGTTTGCGCATGAGTTCCGTTTCCGCGGGTTGGTACAAGGACCCGGCCGACCCCAGCACCCAGCGTTACTGGGATGGTGACGGCTGGGTGGGTAAGGCCATCCCGGCCGACGCCGTCCCACCGGACGGGCCGCCCCCGCCGGAGGAGCCGGAACCGCCCGCCGTGCAGACCCCCGCCGTCGAGGCGCCGGTCACGCCCGCCGCTCCTTACCCGTACCAGCAAGCGGGTCAACCCGGAGTGCCGCCCGGCCCGCCGCCCGGATGGGTGCCGCAACCACCGCCCCCGCCCGGCTGGCAGCCCCCACCCGGGATGCAGCCGCCGCCCGGCTGGCAGCCGCAACCCGGCGCACAACCCATGCACGGGTACGCCTACCCCATGCCCGAAGCCCTGCCGCACGGGCTGGCGCTCGCCGGGCTCGGACAGCGGCTGGTCGCCCGGCTCATCGACATCATCGCCGTGTTCCTGCTGAATGTGCTGGTCAACGGCTACTTCGTGTACCTCTACCTGCAAGACTTCACGCCGATCTTCCGGGACTACTACGACCAGGTGATGTCCGGCGCCACCAACCCGGTCATCCAGGAGGCCACCCCGCGGATGTCCACCCTCTCGGTGGCCATCATCATGATCGCGACGCTGCTCTGGCTGGTCTACGAAGCGCCGTCGATCAGCAGCAGCGGGCAGACCCTCGGCAAACGGCTGATGCGGATCCAGGTCGTCGCGGTCGAGAAGACCGGGCAGATCGGCTTCGGCCGGGCCTTCACCCGCTGGGCGCGCCTCGGCATGTGGACGATGTTCTGGTGGTGCTTCATCGGCATGATCGTCCAGTTCCTGATCTCGCTCTCCCCCGTCTTCGACCCCCGGCTGCGGCAGGGCTGGCATGACAAGGCCGCCGGCACCGTCGTGGTGGCCGTGCCGGCCGGCGGCATCCCGATCACCGACGCCGCCACCCGCGACGACCAACCCGGAGGACGCTGATGACCCGGCTCACCCGTGCCGACCTGGACGCGCTGCCCGACTACGTGCCCGGTCGCAACGTCGCCGACCTGGCCCGCGAACTCGGCATCGCCGAAGCGGTCAAACTCGCCAGCAACGAGGTGCCGTACGGCCCGCTCCCCGGCGTCGTCGAAGCCGTCACCGAGGCGGCCCGCACCTCCCACCGGTACCCGGACATGGGCGTCGTCGCACTGCGCGACCGGATCGGCTCGTGGCTCGGCGTCGACCCGGCCCGGGTGGTCACCGGCTGCGGATCGGTGGCGCTCGCCGAGATCCTGGTCAAAGCCACCTGCCTGCCCGGCGACGAGGTGGTCTACTCGTGGCGGTCCTTCGAGGCGTACCCGATCACCGCCGCCGGAGTGGGCGCCACCAGCGTCCGGGTGCCCAACACCGCGGCACACGGGCACGACCTGACCGCCCTCGCCGAAGCGATCACCGACCGGACCCGGCTGGTCTTCGTCTGCAACCCGAACAACCCGACCGGCACCTTCCTGCGCAAGGCCGAAATCGACCGGTTCCTCGCCGGCGTGCCCTCCGACGTGCTGGTGGTGCTCGACGAGGCGTACCGGGAGTTCGTCACCGACCCGGGCGTGCCGGACGGCGTCGACGTCTACGGCGACCGGGCCAACGTGGTCGTGCTGCGCACCATGAGCAAAGCCTGGGGCCTGGCCGGCATGCGAATGGGCTACCTGGTCGCCCAGCCCGAGGTGGCGGCCGCCGTCCGCAAGGTCGTCACCCCGTTCTCCACCAACCTGCTCGCCCAGGCCGCGGCGCTGGCCGCCCTGGACGCCGAGGAGGAGGTGCGGCGGCGCTGCGCCCTGGTCGTGGCCGAACGCGACCGGGTCACCGAGGCGTTGCGCAAACTCGCCCTCGACGTGCCGGACAGCCAGGCCAACTTCGTGTGGCTGCCGCTCGGGGAGCGGACCGCGGCGTTCACCGCGGCCTGCGAGAGCCGGGGTGTCATCGTCCGCGGTTTCCACCCGGAGGGCGTCCGGGTCACCATCGGCACCCCCGACGAGAACGACCTGTTCCTGACCACCGCCGAGGCCGCCCTGCAGTAGCGGTCCCACCCGCGTGCCGCGTTGCGGTCCGATCCGCACCGCAACCGGCCACACGCCCACACCACCACCCGCGTGCCGCGCAGCGGTCCGATCCGCACCGCAACCGGCCACACCCGCCCACACCACCACCCGCGTGCCGCGCAGCGGTCCGATCCGCACCGCAACGGGCCACGCGGTTTCTCAGTGGGCGGCGGCCTCCTCCTCGGTCCGCCGGTGTTCCTCGGGGCTGATCCGGTTCGGGAAGACGCCGCGCCACAGCACCACCACCAGGCATCCGATCACCACCAGCCCGCCGCCCAGCAGCGGCAACGACCCCAGATGCCCGGCGGTGACGAACCGTTCCCCGATGAACGCGCCCCCACCGATCCCGATCTGGAACGCCACCACGTAGACGGCCGACGCCGCGTCCCGTGCGGTCGGCGCCACCCGCAGTGGCGCCGACCCCAGGAAGACCGGAAGCGCGTTGAAGGCGCCACCCCAGACCAGCACCGCGGCGATCGTCCCGACCGGCCCGAGCACCGGCGCCAGTGCCACCATCGACACCGCGGCGGCCGCGCTCAGCCCGATCACGAACGGTCCCGGCCGCCGGTCCACGAACCGGCCCACGATGTAGTTGGCGGCCAGCCCGACCGCGCCGTACCCGAGCAGCAGCGCGCTCAGCGCCGCCCCGTCCAGGCCGGCGTCCCGGCGGACCAGCGGAGCGATGTACGTATAAGTCGTGAAGTGCCCCACCACCAGCACCACGGTGATCACGCACAGCCCGGCGACCCGGCCGTTGCGCAGGATCAGCACCGCGTCCCGCAGCTGCCGGCCCAGTGACGCCGCCCGATCCCGGGGCAGCGGCTGCATCGGTGGCAGCAACATCAGCAGCGCGGCCAGGCAGATCGCCCCGGCGACCGCCATCAGGCCGATCGACAGCCGCCAGCCCAGCCACTGGCCGAGAGCCGTGCCCAGCGGCACACCCAGCACGATGGCCAGCGAGTTCCCGATGAAGACCAGCGAGGTGGCCCGGCCGACCTGCCCCGGCGGGGCGAGCCGCGCGGTGATCGGCCCGATCACCGACCAGAAGACACCGTGCGCGAGCGCGCAGACCAGCCGGGACAGCACCAGCACGAGGAAACTGGGTGCCAGGGCGGCGGCTGCCTGTGAGACGACGAAGATCGCTACGGTTGCGGCGAGCAGTGTGTGCCGGGGCAGCCGCATGGTGAGCGCGGTGAGCGGGATGGTGCTCACCGCGGCGACCACGGCATAGCTGGTGAGCAGCAGCCCGACCTGCGCCTCGGTGACGTCGAGGCCGGCCGAGATCTGCGGGAGGAGACCGACGGGCAGGGTCTCCGCGGTGACGTAGCAGAAGGTGGAGGTGCCGAGGACGACGAGCGCCGGGCGGTTGAGTCTCACACCTCGCACAATAAGCTCTTCGGAAGAGCATAAAAAGGGAGTACCTCTGTGACGACGCGCTCCACCGAGCTTCTCCGGGCCGTACACCGCAATCCCGGTGTCACCCGCGCCGACGCCGCACGCCTCCTCGGCATCGGGACCGGCGCCGCCACCGAACTCGTCACCAAACTCAGCCGGGCCGCCCTCCTCACCCAGGCGCCCGCGGCTCCGAGTGGCACGCGCGGCCGGCCCACCACGGTGCTGCTGCCCCACCCCGACGGTCCGTTGGTGCTGGCGGTGGCGATCACCCACGAGGCGTGGCGGCTGGACGTGGTCGAGTTGGGCGGCGCCACCGTCACCTCCGTCTCCGAACGACACCGGCACGCGCCGTGGGCCGAGGTCCGCGAGGCGGTCGCGGCCGCCGTCAAGGAACAACATGCCCGGTACGGTCCCCGAATCCGCGCCGTCGGCATCTCAGTCCCCGGCCCCGTCTCCCGAACTCTCCACTTGAACGCCTTCCAATCCGACTGGCACGGCATCGACCTGACTGAGTTGTGGCCCGCCCCACACGTGGAACCCTCGGACGTCCCCCAGCCCACCGCACCCGTCACGACTCCAGGTCCCACCACGCCCCCGCCCGCGGCGTCCTCCCACGCGACGCCCGAGTCGGCATCTCCCCCACTCGCGGCATCCCTGCCCGAGCCGCCACCGTTCGCAGCGTCCCAGCCGACGGATGTGCCGACCGCCGGTTCCGCGGTTCTGATCGCGGGCAACGACGCCACTCTCGCCGCCACCGCCGAACATCTGCACGGCGCCGCGGCGGGAGCCTCGGTGGCCCTGCACCTGCGCATCGAATCCGGCCTCGGCGGCGCGGTGATCGACAACGGCCGCCCGGTCATCGGAGCCCGCAACGCGGCCGGCGAGTTCGGCCACATGCCGTTCGGCAACCCCGAGATCAAATGCGCCTGCGGCGCCAACGGCTGCTGGGGTACGGCCATCGACGGCACCGCCATGGCCCGCCTCCTGGGCGAACCTCCACCCCGGGACCCGGTGTCCTACGCCCGCCGGGTGATAGCCACCGCAGCCCGCGCCCTGTCATCCCAGCGCGCCCGCCAGGACTTGGCCGGCCTGCCCCCACCCGCCGTCGCCGAAAGCCCCACCCCCAGCACCCGAAGCCCAGAGTCCACCAGTCCTTCTCACTCCTCCAACAGTTCCTCCCACCATTCCGACGGGCCATCGCATCCGTCCAGCAGTACCCCTCACCGCTCCGACGGGCCATCGCACCCGCCTAGCAGCAGCTCCGCGCACCCCACCGACGGGCCGTCGCACCTGATCAGCAGTTCCTCGTACCTCGCCGACAGGTCTTCACACCCGTCCAGTAGCTCCGTGCACCCCACCGACGGACCCTTCCGCCTCTCCGGCGGGCCCTTGCGCCCCTCCGGAAGCTCCTACAGCTCGGGCGAAGCCGGACCCGACATCGCCCCCGAAGCCGCCCTCAGAGCCGTCGAAACCGTCGGCACCGCCCTGGGCAGAGGCATAGCCGGCCTGGTCAACGCCCTGGACGTAGACCTGGTAACGCTGGGCGGCCTGGGCCCCGATCTATTGGCCACAGTCCCCGAAGCGATCAACACCGCCTACCGCGACGGCCTGATGACCATCCACCGGGACGCGCCACCCCCGGTACTCCCCGCCGCCCTACCCGACGACGAGGGCCCCATCGTCGGCGCCGCCGAGGAGGCATGGGCCGCCCTCTTCCCCCACTTGGCCTGACCGAGCCGCAGCTCATCCCTGAGCTGTTGCCGGGCCGACGGGATCATCACAACCACCCCAAAAGCCATCGCCCGCCGCCACTCACTGCCACCACCGCGGGCCCCAACCACCTCGTCATGCCCGCGCTGCCACCACAGCCACAACCACCTCGTCATGCCCGCTGCCTCTACTTACCGCAACCCACGCACTCTCCGCAGCCAAGGACCGACCCCCGCGGCCACGGGGCCGGCCATCGGTGCTGGTCAGCGGGGCAGCGCGGCGACCAGAACCGTGTCGACGGTGTGGTAGTACAGCGGCGACTCCGGATCGTCGGGCCCGTCCTCGTTGAGCCGCTCGATCCCCAGGAAGCCATCGGTCACGTGATACCTCCCCGCCTTCCAGTCAGTGCTGTCCTTGAGCATCGCCAGCGGGAACGCGAACCGAACCGTGCCCGTCCGCGCATCCACCCCGGTCAGCCGATTCTCCGGGCTCAGCAGCAACACCGTTCCCGATGATTCTCCCAGAACACGGGCCGGCCCAGGAGTTATCCACAATGCCGCTCCATCCACAGTCCGCCCGACGACCGCTTCCGAAACGGAGGAGGATGGGCTCACCCCGGAGGGACCAGACGAAACAACCGGCCCTGGAGAGCCAGACAGAGAAGAGGCCGACGCAGCAGAGCCTGGTGTGGGAGAGGCCGACGCGGAGAAGGCCGGTGCAGATGAAGCCGGTGCAGGAGAGGTCGGCGCAGAGGGAATCGGCGCAGAAGAAGCCGACGCGAACGAGGAATCAGGCGACGGAGCAGATGAAGGAACTGATGAGGGAGCTGACGGCAGCTCCGCGCTGGAGACAGTGGAGATGACGACACCTGCGGCGATGGTGGCGCCGGGGTCGTCGAGAGCCGGAGCACGGCGAGGCTGAGCCGCGGTGGCGAGCCAGCCCTGACCGGAGCCGTCCCGGAAACCGGCACAGCCGGAGGTGACGCAGCCGACCGGGCTGTAGGGAGCGGCAGGCCAGCCGCCGACCGGAGTGCCCGACAAGACGTCGTAGGCGCCGGTCGCACACAGATACGCGCCGCCGGTGGTGGTGAAGCCGTCCGCGCACTCGGCCGGGACGGCGGTCTTCCAGAGCACTGAGCCGGTGCTCAGGTCGTACCCCACCAGGTCTTGATCCTGGGTGACCACGACGACACCGCCGGCGAGGCGCAGACCCGGCGGGTCCCAGACCGTGGCGGCGCCGGTCCGGTGCCCAGAGTAACCGGGCGCGGCCGGGCCGTCGGCACGCCAGACGACCTCACCGGTGCGGGCGTCAACGGCCACGATCTTGCCGTCGGACCACCGGCTGACCACCGTGGTACCGCTCGCGACCACCGCGCTGAGCTGCTCGGGCCAGCGGCGATACGACCAGAGCGCGGTGTAGACCTGCTCCGCGGTGACCGGCCCGTCGGCGCGGACCTGGTTCTTCGCGGCGTAGACGCGGACCCGGCCGTCGACGATCAGCGGCGCCACGCTGAGACGGCTCGAGACGCCCGACGTCGGTGCGGGGGCAGGAGGGTACGGCTCGGTCGCCGGCGCCGAAAGCTCGGTCGGCGCCAGCACACGCCAGCCGATCAGGCCGCTCACCACCAGCAGTAGTGCGGCCGCCAGGATTCGCAGCAGCACCCGGGTCACGGTCTGAATTATTCCAAATCAGCGCGCGACGCCCCGGCACCGGTCGGTTTCGTGCCCCAGGTCACGCCTACGGCTACCCTTTGACAACTACACAGTGACTCGGCCGGACAGGCCCCTGGACCGCATCCTCGCGCGTCGACTCACCCGGCACCAGCGTCTACTCGTAACCGCCGTTGATCAGCCCCAGACGGACCAGCTCGGTCAACGGCTCCACCACATTGGCCGCGCCGAAACCGACGAACAGTGGGCGGGGGCCGTTCCGGTGGGCGCGCGCCGGTTCCACCAGCGGGACCGGATGGGTGGCCGCCAACACTTCGGCTACCTCGGCCACCTCGCCACCGCCAGCCGCGATCACGGTCGCGACCAGGACGTTCAGGAAGCCGTGATGGGTGAAACCGGTCTCCGGGTCGGTATGACGGGTGGCGTGCCGCAGACCGGCGGCCAGCTTGAACGGCAGTTCCCGGTCACGGCAGGCGCAGATCACTGCGGCCAGTTCGACGGGGGTGGGGAAGAGTTCCGCGGCGAGGCCTCCGACCCGGAACTTCGGGGCGATCGGCAACCCACCGGACCGGGCCTCGGCAACGCCGTCGAGGGCGGAGAGGAGACCCCAGCTGAGGGGGATCTCGGCGTACAACGGCAGGCCCGCCTGCGTGGCGGCGAAGGAGCACAGCGAGGCGAGTCCGGGCTGCGGGTCCTCGCCGCGGCGGGCGACCGCTGCCTCGATGTGCTGGACGACGACGCCCGAGGCGCGCAGCTTCTCCACCGTCGCGGGCAGGGAAGCGGCCGGCACGTCGCCGATCAGACCGGCCGACAGCCGGGGGACCGCCTCGGTGCCGACGACCGAGGCGGGGATGAGAAGGGAGCCGAGCAGTCCGCGATACCACGCCGTGGCGTGCTCATGGTGTTTCGCGACGGCGTCGGCCAGGCCGACCGGGCTGGGCGGGAGCAGGGAGGCGTCATCGACCAGCCCGGCGTAGAGCGGAGGCACCATCGTCGACACGATCCGAACCTAATGGACTCCGCGAGAAACGGACAACCACGTCCGGAATGTCACTTTTCCGAGGACGCGCTTCGGTAGCGGCTGTCGCGAGCGTGGTCTCAGCCTCGGCGCGACATGAGAACCAGCAGTTCAGCGACCACTGCGACGACCATTCCGGCGACCAGTGGGACCAGACCGCCGATCACCGCGTACGCCAGCAGGAACAGTGGCGCCGCGAAAGTCAGATAGACGGCTGCCGCCAGTCCACGGTCCGCGGAGCGGAGCCGGGGCAGGACGACGGAGACCGGCTCGGGCAGCCGGCTACGGAACCAGAACAGCACCGCACCGAAGATCAGCACCGCCATCAGGCCGGCCCACACCCGGGAGATGCCGGGGCTGATCGCGGTCATCGCGGCGGCCAGCACCCCGGCGACCAGGGTGCCGCCGGCCGCGTAGCGGGCGCTCTCCTGGACAGCCGTCGCCGAGTCCTCGGAGATGTCCAGCACCGGACGAGACGGCAGGGTGACCGGAATCTCCGGGAAGGCGGCCGGGCCAGCCGGAACGGAGGACCGGCCGGTAGTCCCGTCAGCGGGCCGAGCGAACGGATCGGACTCGGCGGAAGAGCCGGACCGATCGGACACCCCGGACGGGTCAGGCCGGTCGGAGGAGGCCCCAGCGGAGCCGGTGCGGTCGATTGCCCCGGCGGAGTCGGTCCGGTCAAAGGCTCCAGCCGGGTCGGTCCGATCGGAGGCCCCAGTGGAGTCGGTGCGGTCAGCGGCCCCAGCGGAGCCGGGCCGGCCGGGGGCGGCGGTCGGGTCGCCGGGGTTGGCCGGGCTGGCCGTACCGAGCGAGGCCTCCTCAGCCAGGCCCTCGATGGCCCGCGCCCAGCGCCGGCGCTCCAAACGGACGATGCCGACGTCACGACCCGCATCACCGATCGCGGAGTCGAGGTCGAGTGCCTCCCCGTACGCCCGCTGGGCCAGGTCGAACAACCGCAACCGGGCCGCCACCACCGCGAGGACCAGGTGGGCCTCGGCGTCCTTGGGCGCGACACGGACACCGTTCCAGGCCGCGTTCAGCGCCTCCTGGCCGTTGCGCGACTCGCTGAGCAGGGCGGCGCCGGTCCGTTGTGCGTAGGCGTCGTCGGGCCAGGTCCGCAGGATCACCGCGGCGATCCGGGCGGCGTCGACATAACGCCTGCTGTCGATGAGCGCCATGGCATGCACCACGAGCACCGGCAGAGCCTGTGGCTCGGCAGCCGCGGCGCGCTCGGCGGCGGCCAGCGCCTCAGCCGGCTGGGCGGCGGCCAGGTGGATGCGCGCCAGCGTCGACAGCAGTGCTGCCTCCCGCGGCGCGGTGGTCAGTCCGGCCGCGATCTCGTCGGCGGCCTCGTCGTAACGGCCGAGGTCGGCGAAGAGCAGGGCGCGCTGGCGGTGCTCTTCCGGGGTGGTGTCGGGCTCCAAGGGGGCGGGCACGATGCGAGCGTAGGCGGTCTAGCTGGAAAACGATTGAGTGGCGTACACCAAGGCGACCGCGGTACCGGCCAAACCCTCCCCACGGCCGGTGAGACCGAGCCCATCGGTGGTGGTGCCGGCCACTGTCACCGGGGCACCGACCGCTTCGGAGAGGGTCTTCTCCGCTTCGGCCCGGCGCTTGCCGATCTTCGGACGGTTGCCGATCACCTGGACGGAGACGTTGCCGATCTCGTAGCCGGCCGCCCGCACCCGCCGGGCCGTCTCGGTGAGCAGGGTGACACCGGAGGCGCCTGCCCACTCGGGACGGCTGGTGCCGTAATTGCTGCCCAGATCCCCGAGCCCGGCGGCGGAGAGAAGCGCGTCACAGGCGGCGTGCGCGGCCACGTCGGCGTCCGAGTGCCCGGCCAGTCCCGGCTCATCCGGCCAGTGCAGCCCGGCGACCCAGCAGGGCCGCTCCGGATCGAAGGCGTGAACGTCGGTGCCGATGCCAACCCGCGGAGTGATCACGCCCACCACCCTAATTTCACCCCCGCCCACCACAGCAAGGCGGAGAAGAATCGACCCGCAACGGGCACCCGACGAAAGAATCGACGCGCAACGGGCACCCGACGGAAGAAACGACCCGCAATGGGCACCCCACGGTAGAAACGACCCGCAACGGGCACCCCACGGTAGAAACGACCCGCAACGGGCACCCCACGGTAGAAACAGCCCGGAACGGGCACCCGGCGGTAGAACCGGCCCAAGCCCCGAGGGCCTGATGCCGTAGGCAAACAACATCCCAGGGCAACGGGCGCACAAACCCCGGACAGCGGGCGCATGGCAGCAGGACAACGTCCGCGGCAAAGGTCAGATCGTGTGGCGATCTGCGGCCCGATTCGGACCGGGAGTCGGCACTCGATCCCGGATCCCGGCTGCTCTAGCCGGGCGACGCCAGGGTCAGCAGGTGGGTGGCGACGGCCAGATCGATGGGGCGGGTGATCTTCAGGGCCAGGTCCGAACCGGGAACGCAGATGACATGATGGCCGATCTTCTCGACCGCACCGGCGTCGTCGGTGTGTGAGTCGGCGGCTGCGGCATGGGCGGCTCGCAGCAACGCGGCGTCGAAGCCCTGCGGGGTCTGCACGGCGCGCAGTACCGACCGGTCGACGGTGCCCAGGACCCGCTCACCCGCATCGACCTCCTTGATCGTGTCGACGACCGGGAGTGTCGGGATGACCGCCCCGGCACCGTCACGGACCGTAGCGGCCACCCGTTCGAACAGGTCGGAGGGAGCGAGGCAACGGGCCGCGTCGTGGACCAGCACGATGCCGATGTCGTCAGGTACCGCGGCCAGGGCGGCAGACACCGAATCCTGCCGTTCGGCGCCGCCGGGCACCACGGTGACCGGTGCGACCGGGGTGAGCAGGGTGCGCACGGCATCGACGTCAGCCGGCGGGGCTGCGACCACGATCATCCGGACCGACGTGGCGGCGGCCGCCCGCCGGACGGCGTGCACCAGCAGTGGTTCGCCGTCGAGCAGGCGCAGCGCCTTGGGTGCGCCGGGCCCGAGCCGGACCCCGGCCCCCGCGGCCGGAATGACGACGGCGACATCACCACGGGCATCAAGCGACACGACAGACCTCGGAAGAAGAACGAATCACGGAATGCGGGCGGGCCGCCCCGGCAGGAGAGCGGAACTCAGCTAAAGCGCAGATCTCCCGAGAAGCGGCACGAGCACGAGGAGAAACAAGAATCTCGGCACCATCGCCCGCTTCAAGCGACATAGCGGAATCAACGCCCAAGTCCCTAACGGAAGCAGCGAAAGCAGAAGCGGCGGCAGTGGAGGCAGAAGCAGCGGAAGCGGAAGCGGCGGCAACGGCGGCAGCAGCAGCGGCAACGGCAACGGCAATGATGGGAACAACGGAAACGACGACGGCGACGTCACCGCGAGCATGGAGCTTCGCAGTCACGTCGCCGTCGTTGTCGCCGGACACACGTAGTGAGTCAGACACAGTGAAGAGGGATGGCGTCGATGGATCAGGCCTCGGTGAGGACCTTGTCGAGCAGGACCTCGGCCTCATCCTTGGTGCTCTTCTCAGCGAGGGCAACCTCGCCGACCAGAATGTCACGGGCCTTGGCAAGCATCCGCTTCTCACCCGCCGAAAGACCACGCTCACGCTCACGACGCCAAAGGTCACGAACAACTTCCGCGACCTTGAGCGGGTTGCCGGAAGCGAGCTTCTCCAGGTTGGCCTTGTAGCGCCGCGACCAGTTGGTCGGCTCCTCGGTGTGCGGAGCGCGGAGGACGTCGAAGACCTTACCCAGGCCTTCCTCGCCAACCACTTCGCGCACGCCGACTTCCTCGGCGTTCTCAGCGGGCACTCGAACAGTCAGATCGCCCTGGGCGACACGCAGAACGAGGTACTGCCTTTCAACGCCCTTGATGACCCTAGTCTCGATTGCCTCGATGAGTGCGGCCCCGTGGTGGGGGTAAACAACGGTCTCGCCGACACTGAAAACCATAGGTTCGAAACCCCTTTCGCTGTGTCTAGGGTAACACGCTCAGCCGCCGCTGTCTCGCCCTGACGGTCACTGTTAGTGCAGCTCAGAGGCCATGTGACGGGGCTTTCTACCGCTTGACAGCAAAGCGAGAAGCTGCCTAAGTTACGCAAAGTGACAACCCTGTCACCGGCTTTACCGGCCAACCCGTGCGAACCAAGTCGGGAATTCCGGACCTGATGGCTTTGTCAGATCAAGCTTATCGCTAAGGTCCGCATCGGTGCACCACTGGCGATGCGGCCTCACGTGGGGGAGGCTGGACGGAAGTTCCCCGACCGAAGCAAGATCTGGTCGGCCAGGGGGGAGGTTGAGTCATGGCTGGCGCGAGCGACAACGGCGGCAGGCCGCCCGGGGGCGGTTCCCCCGACGACTTCGACGGCTTCCCGGACTTCCCCGAGGAGTGGGGCGTCATCGTCATCCCCGACGACCTCTCCGAGCTCTCCGAGGAGGTCGAGGCGGTCCGCGCCGAGCTGCGCACCGGCCCGCCGCTGACCCGCTGGCAGCTCTTCGCCCGGCGGCCGGCGATCCGCCGGGTGCGCCGGTTCGGCGCGCTGCTGGTCCGCACGCCCGCGTTGATCATCTCGGTGGCGGTTCTGGTCACCATCGCGAGCCTCTTCGCCTCGGCGTGGCCCGGCCCGGCCCGGCAGCCGGCCACCCAGCGCACCGGCGGCACCACCGAGGCGCGCCCCAGCGAGCTGCCCGCACTCGACCTGATCGGCGCCGACGGGCGGAACATCGCGCTCCGCGGCCGGCATCCCGCGGTGCTGCTGCTCACCGACGGTTGCGACTGCGCGAAGCTGCTCGACGACACGGTGGCCGCCGTCGACCCCGACGTCACGGTCATGGTGATCACTACGGCCTCCTCCGCACCGAGCCCGTCGGCCGCCGCGGGCGTGCTGCCCACCGCCCGCACGCCCCAGGCGAGTGGAAAGACCGTTCTCCCTCTGCACGACCCGACCGACGAACTCCGCGACGGCCTGGGCCTCTCCGCCCCGGACGGGACAGCAGCGGTCATCCTGATCGACAAAGCCGGAAAAATCGTCCGGATCAACCCCCGCACCGCCTCCATCGAGACGATCCGCCCCGACCTGGCCCGCCTTTAAAAGAGCAACACCATTTTCCGGTACGGACCAAGGGCCGAGCGGATCCACCACTCCCGTGGCATCACGCGATGTCCGCGCGGCTCCAGGTATCCGCCCGACCGCCGGGCTGATGCGCCGGGTCACCGGAATGAAAGGCTGACCCGCCGGTTCCTCGCGATATGACGAGGCCGATCCAGCGCCTACCGTCACGGGAGGCCGATCCCGCAGCTCACCGTCGCGGGAGGCCGATCCGGCGCCTGCCATCACGGGAGACCGATACCACAGCTCGCCGTCACGGGAGGCCGATCCGGCAGCTCACCGTCACGGGAGACCCATCCGGCAACTCACGATCTTGAACAGCCATCGTGAAGAGGCCGATCTGGCGGCTTGCCGAGGGGGAACGGCTGGTCGAGCGGTTCGCCAGCCAGCAGTGGCTGATTCAGTGGCCCCTGGCACGGAGGCTGACGGAGAGGAGCGCGGGCAAGAGGATCCGATGCGTAGGCCCTCGGGTATAAACGCCGAACGCGAGGGTCCACCGACGCTGGCGGCCTTCGGCGGGTAACGCAAAAGGAACCCGACGCGACGAGCCCTGGCAGAAAAAGTGTGATGGGCGCAGGCGGGCAGGCTGATAGGCCGGAAGCGATGCGTCAGGCTGCCCCGCGGCGAGACGGATCTGATGGGTGCGGCCAGCGTGACGGAATAGGGCATGGCGGGCAAGGCTGGCCTGGCGGGCAAGGCAGGCGTGACGGGCAAGGCAGGCGTGACGATCATGCGGGCACGACGTGCGTGGCGGGCACAAACGTGCATGGCAGGCGTGGAGAGCAAGGCGGGCGTGACCGGCGTGACGGGTTCGCATGCGGGCGTTAACCCGAGCGGACCGGACCCCGGGTGCCGAGGCAGCGACGAAAGCCGCCGGCACGGAGAGTGAAGACGCCGATGTCGACGGCCGGCGACGGGAAGTCGGTGGGTGGATTCACCCGTTCGAGCGCTGCAACGCGTACCGGAAGATCACCGGGCCGGAGGATTCGACGGTGACGGCGAGGTGGAGTTCGCGGGCCAGGCCGACCCGGAAGACCTCGGGCGTCCGGGAGCCGGAGCAGCGCACGCCCCGCCCGGAGTCGCTGACCCCGAAGCTGACCCGGATGCGGCTGCCGCTGTCGCCGGCGCACACCACCGAGACCAGGAACTCGCCCCGGGCGACCTCGACCGACTCCTCGTGCGGGGACTCCGCGGACAGCGCGACCGTGTTGACCCGCTCCTGGTCGCCGATGTCGGGGAGCAGCTGCTCGGCGGTCCGGCGCCAGCCCAGCATGCGCTCGTCGACGACCTGGCGTGGTGCGGCCCGCCACCACCACACCAAGCCGATCATCATGATCGATGTAGCCAGTGCGTAGAGCAGCAGGCCACGTCCCCGTTCGCCGGTCACGCAGTGAGAGTAGAGCCCGTCAGGAGGGTGACATAGAGGGTGAGGCCGGGGCCGAACGCGAGCATCACGATCGACGTCGGCGGGACCGGCCGGCGGCGTAGTTCGTCGAGAACGAGCAGCACGGTGGGTGAGGAGCAGTTCCCGTACGCGGCGAGTACCCCACGGGACGGCGCCATCGCCGCCTCGTCGAGTCCGAGCCGCTCCTGAACCACGTCGAGGATCTTGGGCCCGCCGGGGTGGACGGCCCAGCCGCCGACATCGGCGATGCCCAGGCCGTGCCGCCCCAGCACGGCCAGGACCAGCTCCCGGACGTGTCTGGCGAGCACCGTCGGCACCTTCGGGGACAGGCCCATCCGAAACCCGAGATCAGTGATCTCCCAGGTCATGTGATCAGCTGTGGAGGTGTCGGTGATCGCGGCGACCTCGCGTACGGCGTACCCACGATCGGTTTGCGGGGTGACCACGACGGCGGCTGCGGCGTCCGAGAAGAGCGCGTGCGAGACGATCTGCTGGATGTCCGTCCGCGCCGCGGGCGGTTGCAGATGAAGGCTGGTGAGTTCGGCGCAGAGCAGCAGCCCCGGCCGGCCCCGGGCGGTCACGTAGTCGCCGACCGCCCCCAATCCCGGTAACGCCGCGTAACAACCCATGTGGCCGATGAAGAGTCGTTGCACGCTCGGTGACATGCCGAGGTCCCGGGCGAGGAGGATGTCGAGTCCGGGGGTGGCGTAGCCGGTACAGGAGCAGACCGCGAAAAAGCCCAGATCGCCCGCGGTGAGTCCGGCGTCGGCCAGCGCCCGGCCGACCGCCGCCTTGCCGAGTGGGATCGCCTCGGCCTGGTAGCGGCGCATCCGCTGCTCGGTGGACCAGCCGGCCACGTCGTCCAGCAGCGGGCTGACCACGGTCTGCCGGGTGTGCACCCCGGAGTTGGCGAAGATCCGCTCGGCGAGCGCCTGGCGTGGACCGGACCAGTGCCGGCTGAAGAACCCGGTCCACAGCTCGTCCTGCCGGATCGGCGGAGGCATCGCCACCCCGACGCCGGAGATGAACGGGCCGGCGCTCACCACCGGGGTGCCACACCGTCGGCGTCCGGATCGCCACCGAGCGCGTCCACCCCGAGCCAGTCGGCGCAGACATCGCTGGTGGCGGGTTGCAGGGAGCCGGCGCGGGCGTCCCGGTAGAGGCGTTCCAGCGGATGCCCGCGGCGCATCGCCGAGGTGCCGGCCGCCTCCAGCATCGAGGCGGCCACCTCGGCGGCGGTGGTTCCGGCGAGCAGTTTGGCCCGCCACACCCAGCGGTTCGTCTCGGCCTCGCCGGGCGCCTCGTCGACCCGGCGGGCCGCCTCCCGGACGGTCAGGTGGGCGGCGGACACCGCGGCGTCGGCCCGGCCGATCCGGGCCCGCACCGCCGGCAGCCCGGCCAGACCGCGGGTGTTGACGTGCTCGATCGCGGCGTCCACGGCGGACCGGGCCACCCCGACGTAGACGGCGGCGTAGCTGGCCACCATCCAGTGCGGGGCGAGCTGGGCGGCCACCAGGGCCAGCCCTTCCATCCCGCCGAGCAGCGCCGACGCCGGGACCGTGACATCGACGTGCAGGTCGTGTGACCCGGTGGCGCGCATGCCGAGCGCGTCCCAGGTCGGTTCGACCCGCAGCCCGTCCCCGGCCGGAACCAGGAACTGCGACACCCGCCCCGGGTCGTCGGCGCTGCGGGCGGCGATCAGATAGGCGTCGGCGTGCCCCGCCCCGGAGCAGAACGTCTTGGCCCCGGTGATCCGGTAGCCGCCGTCGGCCGGCTGATAGGTGGTGGCCATCCGGGACAGCCGGGAGCCGGCGCCGCGTTCGCTCATCGCCACCGCGTACCAGGAGCCGCCGGCCGCCGCTTTCAGGAAGCCGTCCCGGGCGGCGAGCGCCTCCGCGGGCAGGCCGAGCGCCTCGGCGAGTTCGTCGCTGACCCCGCCGAGCGCCCCGGTCACCGAGGCGTGCATGTTGAAGATCAGGGCGGTGGCGCCGTTGCCGCGGGCCAGCTCGTAGGCGACCTCGGCGTACTCGCTGAAGCCCGCGCCCGCGCCGCCCAGCCGGGCCGGGACCATCAGGCCGAAGAATCCGGCGGACCGCAGCTCGGCGAAGTCGTCCACCGGGAAGGAGCCGTCCCGGTCGGCATCGGCCGCGCGGGCCGCGAATCGGGGCGCCAGCCGCCGAGCCTCAGCCAGCATGACGCCCGGTCCCCTGGTAGAGCACCGCAGTCGAGAATGTGGGCAGGATCCGCCTGCCGTCCACCGCCTGCCGCAGCACCAGCCACCGGAACAGCCCCGGCAGGCTGGGGCGCACCCCGCGCACGGTCAGCCGGACCCGGTGCCGGGCGAACTCCGCGATCAGCCGCCGGGGCGGCACGAACAGCGCCGGATCGTGCAGGCCGGGCGGGGCGATCCCGAGCCGCTCCCCCAGGGTGACCGTGAGCAGGCGGCTGAGCCGGGTGTCGTTGACCGTGTCGAGCACCACGAGGCCGCCCGGGCGCAGCACCCGGCACAATTCGGCGACGGTCGCGGGCAGGTCGGTGACGTGCTCCAGGATCTCGCCGGCCACCACCACGTCGGCGCTGCGGGCGGCCAGCGGCAGGGCGGTGACGTCGCCGTTGACCGCTGTCACACCACGGGGCGAGGCCTGTCGCAGGCCGGCCGGGCGCAGGTCGACGCCGATGTGCCGGTAGCCCTTGCCGTGGACGTGCGGGGCGAGCAGGCCACCGCCGCATCCGGCGTCGAGCAGGATCCGGCCGGGTGAGTGGGCGGGTGGGATCAGGGCGGCCCGGGCGGCGGCCAGCCAGTGCAGGAGTGCGAAGGGCCCGTCGGGGCGCCACCACTCGGCGGCGAGGTCGTCGTACTGGCGTGGATCGTTGCGCGGCATCGATCGCATGCGATCGAGACTGGCACGGGATCGCCGAGTCGACCACACTCACGAGGCATGTCCCGTGCGATGGCGCTGCTCAGATCGTCCCATCCGGAGCCGGGCGGCGCGGTCACCCTGGCGATGGCCCTGCTGGCAGCCGGGGCCGGGCATCGTGGCTGGCGGCTCGCGGCGGTGGTGGCCACGGTGGCGGCCACCCAGCTGGCGGTCGGCTGGGTGAACGACCTGGTGGACGCGGAACGGGACCGGGTCAGCGGGCGCACCGACAAGCCGATTCCGGCGGGGGCGATCTCCGGGCGTACGGTCGGGCTGGCCGGGCTGATCGCCGCGCTGGCCGTACCGCTGCTCGCTCTGCCGCTCGGTCCCCCGGCGACCGTGGTGATCACGGTGGCGCTGGTCTCCGCCCTGCTCTATGACCGGCCGTTGAAGAGCACCGCGTTCTCGGTGGTTCCGTACCTGATCAGTTTCGGTCTTCTACCCGCTTTCGTGGTGCTCGCCCTGCCCGGCGCACCGGCCCCGCCGGCCTGGCTGGTGGCGGCCGGCGGGCTGCTCGGCGGCGGCGCCCACTTCGCCAACGTGCTGCCCGATCTGGCCGATGACGCGGCCACCGGGGTCCGCGGCCTGCCGCACCGGATCGGATCGGCCGGCTCCCAGCTGGCCGCCGCGGTGTTCCTGCTGGGCGCGACGGCGGTGCTGGTGCTCGGCCCGCCCGGCCCGCCGACGTGGGCCGGGTGGGCGGCCGGCGCGGTCGCCGTGGTGGTGCTCCCACTGGGCTGGTGGGCCGCCCGGCGGGCCGAGGGGCGGCCGGTGGCACTGTTCCGCGCGGTGATCGTGGTGGCCCTGCTGGACGTGCTGCTGCTCGTCGTCACCGGCCGGGTGACCTGATCTCCCGGGCCTGATGGATGGGTCCCCGCACACGGCCGATCGGCGCCCACTACGCTGATCTAACACCTGGTGTCTCTATTTGGAGGATCGTGATGCGCTCGCTGGGAACCCGTAGCGCCGGTCTGGTCGCGGGTGCCGCCACGGTCGCTGCACTGGCACTGGGCGGTTGCTCTGCCGGTCAGGTCGCCGAGACCGCCATCCTGGACACGCCGATCGCCGGCGTGAACGCTCAGTCCGAGAACGGCAGCGTGCTCATCCGCAATCTGCAGGTGGAGTACAACGGGGTCGACGGCTACCACGCGCAGGAGAGTGCTCCGCTCGAGGTCAGCCTCTACAACGAGACCAACGACCCGGTCACCGTCACGATCAGCCCGCAGGCGGTGGACCGCCCGCAGGTGGTCGCCGGCCGGCAGGTCGGTCTGGTCAGCACCGCGACGGTCACCACGCCCGGCCAGGTGAGCGCCTCGGCTCCGAGCGCGGGGCCGAGCGCGAGTGCCGGCCCGGCGACGGCGGCCAAGCCGGCCACCATCAACCTGCCCGCGCAGGGTTCGGCGCTGTTCCGCCCGAGCGACGCCAGCCAGCTGCAGATCATCGGGCTGACCGAGGAGCTGAAGCCGGGCATGTCGGTGGCGCTGACCTTCGAGTTCAGCAACGGTCAGGCCCCGCTCAACCTGGAGGCCCCGGTCGCGTCCCCGCTGACCCCGGCGCCGCGTGGTTCGGCGGAGATCGCCGAGGGCGAGGGCGGCCACTGACGGGTTCTGTCGTACCGGCGAGCTAGCTTGTCGGAGTGACATCCCGTTCCGCCGCGAAGGCGCCCAAGGCCGCGTACGTCTGCGACGCCTGTGGTCACCAGCCACCCAAGTGGCTGGGCCGCTGTCCGGAGTGTGGCGAGTGGGGCTCGATCATCGAGTCCACGGTGACCGTTCCGGTGTCCGGCCGGGTGGTCAGCTCCCGCATGCCGTCCGAGCCGGCCCGGCCGATCGCGCAGATCAGCGCGGCCCCGGCCCGGGCGGTGGCGACCGGTGTCAGCGAGCTGGACCGGGTGCTCGGCGGTGGCCTGGTGCCCGGCGCGGTGGTGCTGCTCGCCGGTGAGCCCGGGGTGGGCAAGTCCACCCTGCTGCTCGACGTGGCCCAGCAGTGGGCGTCCGGCGCCGGCACACCGTCGCTGGTGGTCAGCGGCGAGGAGTCGGTGAGCCAGGTGCGGCTGCGGGCCGAGCGGCTCGGCGCCCTGCACGAGAAGCTCTACCTAGCCTCGGAGAACGACCTGGGCACGGTGATCGGGCATCTGGACGCGGTCCGGCCCGGTCTGCTGGTGCTCGACTCGGTGCAGACCGTCTCGGCGCCCGGCACCGAGGGTGTGCCGGGCGGGGTCACCCAGGTCCGGGCGGTGACCGCGGCGCTGGTCGCGATCGCCAAGGAGCGGGGCATCGCCACCGTCCTGGTCGGTCACGTCACCAAGGACGGTTCGGTGGCGGGTCCCCGCGTCCTGGAGCACCTGGTCGACGTGGTGCTGCACTTCGAGGGTGACAAGCACTCGTCGCTGCGCCTGGTCCGCGGGGTGAAGAACCGGTTCGGCGCCGCCGACGAGGTGGGCTGCTTCGAGATGGGCGAGGGCGGCATCACCAGCCTGCCCGACCCGTCGGGGCTGTTCCTGACCCGCTATCAGGAGCCGGTGCCGGGCACCTGCGTCACGGTGGCGATGGAGGGCCGGCGGGCGCTGGTCACCGAGGTGCAGGCGCTGATCGGGGCCGAGGTGCAGGGTTCGCCCCGGCGCACGGTGTCCGGTCTCGACCATGCCCGGCTGGCGATGGTGCTGGCGGTGCTGGAGCGGCGTACCAAACAGTTGAAGCTCTACAACCGTGAGGTGTTCGCGGCCACTGTGGGCGGCATCCGGCTGACCGAGCCGTCGGCCGACCTGGCGATGGCCCTGGCGGTCGCCTCCGGTGGCCTCGATCTGGCGATGGCGCCGACTCTGGTGGCGATCGGTGAGGTCGGCCTGACCGGGGAGATCCGGCGGGTGGGCGCGGTGGGCCGGCGGCTGGCCGAGGCGGCCCGGCTCGGGTTCCGGGTGGCGCTGGTGCCGACCGGCTGCGGGCCGGAGAGTTCGGACGGCGCGTTGAAGGGCATGCAGGTCGTCGAGGTGAACAACCTGCAGTCGGCGCTGCAGAGCGCGGCTCGCGCGTCGGCCGAGCACACCTCACGTTGATAGACGCTGAGTCACGATTCATCACGCTACGGAGCATTCATTGAGCCGTACCTCGTTGGCGTGGATGACAGTCCGTAGAATGTCCGGGTGCCGCTCGACCGCGATGGTTCCAAGCCCGCCGCCAGTTCAACGCCGCGTTCCGGCGTCAACGGCGCGGGCCATCGCGCGATGACACCGGCCGTCGGGGCAGGCCTGACCGGTGGGGCCAGTGATCCGCTGCGCGCCAACCTGGCGCTGATGGCCCCCGGCACGGCGCTGCGGGACGGTCTGGAGCGCATTCTGCGGGGCCGCACCGGAGCGCTGATCGTGCTCGGCTACGACGCCGTGGTGGAGACCATCTGCACGGGCAGCGGGTTCCCGCTCGATGTGGAGTTCTCCGCGACCCGGCTGCGCGAGCTGTGCAAGATGGACGGCGCGGTGGTGCTGTCCAGCGACGGCACCCGGATAGTGCGGGCCGCCGTGCACCTGATGCCGGACCCGTCGATCCCGTCCGAGGAGTCCGGCACCCGGCACCGGACCGCCGAGCGGGTGGCCAAGCAGTCCGGCTTCCCGGTGATCTCGGTGAGCCAGTCGATGCACATCATCGGGCTCTATGTGAACGGGCAGCGGCACGTGCTGGACGACTCGGCCGCCATCCTGTCCCGGGCCAACCAGGCGCTCGCCACCCTGGAGCGCTACAAGCTGCGTCTCGACGAGGTCTCCGGCACCCTCTCCGCCCTGGAGATCGAGGATCTGGTGACGGTCCGGGACGCGGTGGCCGTGGTGCAGCGGCTGGAGATGGTGCGTCGGATCGCCGACGAGATCTCCGGATACGTGGTGGAGCTGGGCACCGACGGCCGCCTGCTGGCCCTGCAGCTGGACGAGCTGATGGCCGGGGTCGACGCCGACCGCACGCTGGTGATCCGTGACTATCTGCCGACCGGCCGCAAGGCGCGCACCCTGGACGAGGCGCTCGTCGAGCTGGACCTGCTCACCGCCACCGAGATGATCGATCTGGTGGCGGTGGCCAAGGCGATCGGCTATCCGGGGGCGTCCGACTCGCTGGATTCGGCGGTCTCCCCGCGCGGGTTCCGGCTGCTGGCCAAGGTGCCGCGGCTGCCCGCGCAGATCGTCGACCGGCTGGTCGGCCACTTCGGCAGCCTGCAGCGGCTGCTCGGCGCCACGGTGGAGGATCTGCAGGCGGTGGAGGGGGTCGGCGACGCGCGGGCCCGTGGGGTCCGGGAGGGCCTGTCCCGGCTGGCCGAGGCGTCGATCCTGGAGCGGTACGTCTAGCGGCCGACCGATCCGTCGATCTGTTCGCGCAGGATGTCGGCGTGGCCCGCGTGCCGGCCGGTCTCCTCGATCATGTGCACCAGCGCCCAGCGCATCGACGGTCCGAGCCCACGGCCGGGCACCCGGGGCGCCGGATCGGCCAGGTCGGTGCAGGCCTCGATGACCGCGTTCACCGCCGCATTGGTCTGCCGGTAGGACTCCAGCAGCCCGTCGACGGTCTCGCTCCCGGTGGGCCGGAAGGTGCGGCGCAGGTTCTCGATCGGCTCGCCGAGGAAGTAGAACCGTTCGACGTATGTCAGGTGCTTGATCAGCCCGAGCAGGTTCGTCCCGGAGTCCACCCCGGCCGTACGCACCTGCGGTTCGGGCACGCCGTCGACCTTGCCGGCGATCGACGCGCGCAGGTAGTCCAGCATGCCGGTCAGGGTCTCCTTCTCTCCGGCGCCGGTCCAGGGTGGCCCGAGGTCTTTGGTGCGACGGCGGCTCACCGGTCGGCCCGCCGGATCAGCAGCACGTTGTCGGTGACCGTGGCGGTCTGCCCGCCGGGTCCGGTGGCCTGCCGGCGGGGCATGTCGGCGCGCAGCACCGGCCAGGCGCCCGGGTCGAGGCCGATCTCGGCGGCCACCTCGGTGGGTGTCGGGAAGTGGGTGTCCGGGTCCTGGTTCCACGACCAGGGGGCGATCGAGCCGTGGTCCACGATCAGCAGCAGGCCGCCGGGGCGCAGGGACCGGGCGGCGTCCCGCAGCACCCGGGCCCGGTCCAGTTCGAGCGGGGTGTGCAGGTACTGCGCGGAGATCAGGTCGAAGGTTCCGGCCGGGAGGCTCTCGCTGAGGTCGTGCCGTTCGACGGTCACCCGGTCGCCTAGGCCGATCTCGGTCACGTGGGCCCGGACGCCGTCGACGGCGGTGCCGGAGACGTCGACCGCGGTGACCTGCCAGCCTCGCCCGGCCAGCCAGACCGTGTCGCCGCCGCCACCACAGCCCAGGTCCAGGGCGGTGCCGGGGGTCAGCGGGCCGGCGATCTCGGCGAGCAGCGGGTTGGGGCGTTCACCCCAGGTGCGGCGGGTGCGGTAGAGGTCGTTCCAGAAGGTCTCGGTGCTCATGACGCCAGCATCACCGGGCCCGTGGCCGTCTTGCAAGAAATATTGCGGATCCGCACAATGACGGGATGGAGGACGTACTCACCGGTGTCGGGCCCCGGCTGAAAGCGCTGCGGCAGGCCCGCGGCCTCACCCTGGCCGAGCTGGCCGGCGAGACGAGTCTGACCACCAGCACCCTGTCCCGTCTGGAGAACGGCAAGCTCCGCCCCACCCTGGAGCAGCTGCTGCCGCTGGCCCGGGCGCACGGGGTGCCGCTCGACGACCTGGTCGCCGCGCCACCCACCGGTGATCCGCGCATCCATCTGCGGCCGGTCCGGCGGCACGGGCTGACCGTGGTGCCGTTGACCAGGCGGCCGGGTGGGGTGCAGGCGTACAAGGTGGTGTACCCGCCGGCCGGCCGGACACCCGCCCAGGAGCTGCGGACCCATGACGGGTACGAGTGGTTCTACGTGCTCAACGGGCGGGTGCGGTTCGTGCTCGCGGACCGGGAGTTCGAGCTGGGGCCAGGTGAGGCCGCCGAGTTCGACACCCGGCTGCCGCACTGGATCGGCAGCGCCGACAGTCAGCCGGCCGAGTTGCTCACCCTGTTCGGCCCGCAGGGTGAACGCGTGCACCTCTGAAAAGGCCACCGCATTCGCCCGGCGGTCGCCGGACGGTCCGGTGTTCCGCCTGCTTCGCGGGGACGATGCGGGGCTTTCGACGGCCGTACCGAATCAAAGGGGTTGATTGATGTCGTTGACGTGGTCGGCCACCGCGGCTCCGACGATCGTGGCGCGCATCGGCAGGTATTCCAGACAGCGGCGGACCGCCGGCGCCATCACCGGGTTGGGCACCCGCAGGGAGATGGTGCAGTGCGGCACCCAGCGGCCGGGGCGGTAGTGCTCCCAGACCTCGACACCGCCCGCGGTGAGGCGCTCGTGCACCTCGCGGTGATGATCCATCAGCTCCGGGGTCATCGTCACGCCCAGCCACAGCACCCGGCCGACGAACTGCCCGACGAAGTCGAAACTCACCGACAGTCCACGGCCCACCGGGAATCCGTCCAGGGCGGCGGCCACCGCCTCCGGGTCGATGCGGTGCGCGGCGGCCAGCGAGAGATGCGGGCGATGCTTCTGGTTCAGTGAGCCCAGCGAGGGGATGCCGTCGGCGTCCAGGGCCCGCCACAGGGTGCGGACCCGTCGTGTGCTGTCGACGTCCAGGTAGAGCTCGAGTGCGGCGACCAACGGGTCAGTCGACGACGGTCAGCACGACCGGGTCGCTGAGCTTGGTGTCCAGCCGGCCGCGCAGCGCATAGGGGCCGGGCTGGAGGTACGGCCCACCGGGCGCGTTCTCGGCGCACTGGGTGGACGAGCGGCCGTTCCAGGTCACCTTGAACGTCTTCTCCACCCCGGCGCCCAGACTGACCACCTCGTTGCCGGCGCTGGTGGTGCACAGGTCGGACGACCAGAACTTCTGCGCGCCCTGCTCGATGTAGAGCTCCTGCGCGCTGGCGCCCAGGTCCCGCTGACAGGTCCGAGAGCCGACGTTCTTGATCTTGAGCTCGATGTCGAGGGGAGTGCCCCGCTTCGGCGACGTGTCCGCCGGAACCGGCTTGAGCTGGATCTCGGTGTCGGCACACGTGCTCCCGGTGCCCGTCCCCGCGTCGGTCCCGGTGCCCCCGGCCGGTGCCGAGGCGTTCGCCGGCGGCGGCAGCTCGTCGTCGTCGGGCTGCTGCGACAGCAGATCCGCCGGATCGGGCAGCGCCGGACCGACACCCGGGCCGGCCGACTCGAACGACGGCCCCGGCGACGCGGCCGTCGGATCCTTCGGATCGGGAGTCGGGAACTGCGTGGCCTGACCCGCGGTGTTCTTCGGATCCGGTTTGTCTCCACCTAAGCAGGACACGAACAGCACGATGACGCCGAGCAGCACCGCGCCCAGCACGACCAGACGCCGCCGCCAGTAGACCGCGGGTGGGAGGGGACCAACCGTCGCACGCATGATGCGCTTACGTTAGACCCGCACGCCCATCGCCATGTGCACGGCACGCCGATTCCGCGACACCAACTCGCGCACCGGTCGTTAAAGATGGATCTTCCGCCGGCGCACGGTGTGTCCGGCCGGTCTCCTCACAGGATCTCCGTGTCCGACCGCCGCAGTGACACGTCCACATCCAGCTCGGCGGCCGCCACCGCCAGCCGCTCGGCCAGCTCGTCACCCGCCCCGGCCGGCAGATCCACTTCGGCCACCAGCAGATCGAGCGGGCCACTCAGCCGGGTGGTCAGCTCGGTGATGTCGCCGCCGCACGCCGCGATCACCCGGGTCACCGCGGCCACGATGCCGAGCCGGTCGGCGCCGTGCACGCTGACCAGATAGGGCTCGCTGATCAGGTAGGGCTCGCCGGCCGCCTTCGGCTCCACCCGGCGCACGGTGGCCAGCAGACCAGCGGCCGCCAGCGGCTCCAGGGCCCGCTCGGCGTCCCGCTCGGTGAGCCCGTCGCAGATCAGGGTCATCGTGAAGTGGCCGCGCAGACGCGTCATCGTCGAGTCGGTCAGGTTCGCGCCGACCGCGGCCAGAGCCTCGGCGACGTCGGCCACGATGCCGGTGCGGTCCGGGCCGATGACGGTGATGGCGAGCTCGTGCACCCGCTTACAGTAAACGGGATATGACTCTCGCCGACGAAGCCATCACGTGGTATGCCGCAAATGCCCGCGATCTGCCCTGGCGGCAGCCGGACACCACCCCCTGGGGGGTACTGGTCAGTGAGGTGATGCTGCAACAGACCCCGGTCGTCCGGGTCGAACCCGCCTGGCGCTCCTGGATGACCCGCTGGCCCACCCCCGCCGCGATGGCCGCCGACCCGCCGTCCGAGGCGATCCGGATGTGGGGCCGGCTCGGCTACCCGCGCCGGGCGATGCGCCTGCACGCCTGCGCGGTCGCCATCGTCGAACGGCACGGCGGCCACGTCCCCGACGATCTGGACCAGCTGCTCGCACTGCCGGGTGTGGGCACCTACACCGGGCGGGCGGTGGCCACCTTCGCCTACGGCCAGCGGCATCCGGTCGTCGACACCAACGTGCGCCGGGTGGTCTGCCGGGCCGTCGAAGGCAAACCCGACGCCGGGCCGGCCACCACCACCGCCGACCTGGTCGCGATGGAGGCCCTGCTGCCCCCGGACGCGCCGACCGCCGCCCGCGCCAGCATCGCCTTCATGGAGCTGGGCGCGATCGTCTGCACGGCCCGCTCCCCCCGATGCGTGGACTGCCCGTTCCACGACGTGTGCGCGTGGCGGCTCACCGGGCAGCCTCTGCCGGAGGGGCCGAGCCGCAAGCCGCAGCGGTACGCCGGCACCGACCGGCAGGTCCGCGGCCTGCTCCTGGAGGTGCTGCGGCACGCCACCGGCCCGGTCCCCCGCCAGCGCCTCGACCTGGTCTGGCAGGACGAGGTGCAGCGGGCCCGCGCCCTGTCCGGCCTGGTCGAGGACGGCCTGGTGGAGTCCCTGGGCACCGACGATTTCGTGCTGGCCGGCGACGCCCCGAAAGGCGAAGTTCAAACCCTTTAGCCGGTACGTTCCACGGCCCCACACCGATCGGGCCGTCCCGTGGCATCCGCGCGACGCCGGGCGTCCCACCGGACCGCCCGGCGACCGCCGGGCCGATGCGACGGCCCAGGTCCCGGCTCCCTCCTCCCGTGCCACGTCCAGCCCCGCAACCACCGCGTGCCGCACTCCGGCGCAATCCCAACCAGAAGGCACCACGCTGACTGCACGCAACCACCGCGTGCCGCACTCCGGCGCAATCCCAACCGGAAAGCACCACGCTGACTGCGGGCAACCACCGCGTGCCGCACTCCGGCGCAATCCCAACCAGAAGGCACCACGCTGGCTGCGGGCGACTACCGCGTGCCGCGGAACGGTGGGTGCGGCACGTCAGTCGGTGGCGCCCAGGTGGTCGGCGAGGGCCGGGGACAGCGGGTACGGCCGTTCGGACGGCAGCAACGCGCTCGCGGCCACCTCGTCGCCGTCGTCGAGAAGTCCCCGGATCTCCCGGACCAGCCCGGTCACATCGGTGATCCCGGTGGTCCACTCGTCGACGTAGCGGGGCACCGCCTCCCCACCGAGGCCGAGCTGCAGCGACCGGTAGGGCAGCTCCCGCAGCCGCAGATCCCGCTCCGGATCCCATTGCACCCGCGCCGGCGAGCGCTTGAGCAGCCGCTGCCAGGTGGCCCGGTCCGGGTGGACGCCGCGCACATAGTGGCTGAGTGCCGAGTTCGCCAGCGCCCACTCGAAGCCGGCCCGGGTGATCGACACCGCGAGCACCCGTTCCTGGCCCTCTTTCGACGCCCAGCCGCAGCGGTACATCATCCACAGGAACGACGGCTTGATCCAGGTCATCCGGGTGGTCCGGAACGGTGGCACGAACCGCCCGGCCCGCACCGCCGACTCCGCGATGGCCGGTGAGTAGGCCTGGTAGACGGTGACCGTCTCGTCGTCGAACACGGCCCTGATCTGACGTTGCATGCCCACATGATCGGCCCGGCGCCCCGCCCGCCGCGACCGGGTTTCCACCAGCCCCGGACGCGGAACGGCCCGGCTGCGAACATCGCAACCGGGCCGCCCGTCAGGCTCTGCCTACTCCTCGGTGGTCGGCACCGCGAGGTCGGCGGGCACCGCGTCGGGCACCTCGGCGCCCTTCTCGGAGCCGTTGAAGACCAGCTTGGCCTTCTCCACCTTGGCCGGGTCGCCTTCGCAGTCCACCACCACGATCTGGCCGGGCCGCAGCTCGTTGAAGAGGATCTGCTCGGACAGGGTGTCCTCCAGCTCGCGCTGGATGGTCCGGCGCAGCGGCCGGGCGCCGAGCACCGGGTCGAAGCCCTTGGCCGCCAGGTACTTCTTGGCGTTGTCGGTCAGCTCCAGGCCCATGTCCTTGTTCTTCAGCTGCCCCTCGATGCGGGCGGTGAAGATGTCGACGATCTGGAGGATCTCCTTCTCACGCAGCTGGTGGAAGACGATCGTGTCGTCGATACGGTTCAGGAACTCGGGGCGGAAGTGCTGCTTCAGCTCGTCGTTGACCTTGATCTTCATCCGCTCGTACGACGACTCCTCGGCCTCGGAGGCCTGGAAGCCCAGCGACACCGCCTTGGCCACGTCCCTCGTGCCGAGGTTGGTGGTCAGGATGATGACGGTGTTCTTGAAGTCGACGATCCGGCCCTGGCCGTCGGTCAGGCGACCGTCCTCCAGGATCTGCAGGAGCGTGTTGAAGACGTCCGGGTGGGCCTTCTCGATCTCGTCGAACAGGACCACGCTGAACGGCTTGCGGCGCACCTTCTCGGTCAGCTGGCCGCCCTCGTCGTAGCCGACGTAACCGGGAGGGGCACCGACGAGCCGGGACACCGTGTAGCGGTCGTGGAACTCGGACATGTCGAGCTGGATCAGCGCGTCCTCGGAGCCGAACAGGAACTCGGCGAGGGCCTTGGACAGCTCGGTCTTACCGACACCGGACGGGCCGGCGAAGATGAACGAGCCGCTCGGGCGCTTCGGGTCCTTCAGACCGGCACGGGTCCGGCGGATCGCCTTGGAGACGGCCTGCACCGCGTCCTCCTGGCCGATGACGCGCTTGTGCAGCTCGTCCTCCATGCGCAGCAGGCGGGAGGTCTCCTCCTCGGTGAGCTTGTAGACCGGGATGCCGGTCCAGTTGCCCAGCACCTCGGCGATCTGCTCGTCGTCGACCTCGGACACCACGTCCAGGTCGCCGGCCTTCCACTCCTTCTCCCGCTGCGCCTTCTGACCGAGGAGGGTCTTCTCCTTGTCACGCAGCTGGGCGGCGCGCTCGAAGTCCTGCGCGTCGATCGCGGACTCCTTGTCGCGGCGCACCTGGGCGATGCGCTCGTCGAAGTCGCGGAGGTCCGGCGGCGCGGTCATCCGGCGGATGCGCATCCGTGCCCCGGCCTCGTCGATCAGGTCGATCGCCTTGTCCGGCAGGAAGCGGTCCGAGATGTACCGGTCGGCCAGCGTGGCCGCCGCGACGAGCGCCGCGTCGGTGATGCTGATCCGGTGGTGCGCCTCGTAGCGGTCGCGGAGACCCTTGAGGATCTCGATGGTGTGCGCCAGGGACGGCTCGCCGACCTGGATGGGCTGGAAGCGGCGCTCGAGAGCGGCGTCCTTCTCCAGGTGCTTGCGGTACTCGTCGAGAGTGGTCGCGCCGATGGTCTGCAGCTCGCCACGGGCCAGCATCGGCTTGAGGATGCTCGCGGCGTCGATCGCGCCCTCGGCGGCACCCGCACCGACCAGGGTGTGGATCTCGTCGATGAACAGGATGATGTCGCCGCGGGTGCGGATCTCCTTGAGCACCTTCTTCAGGCGCTCCTCGAAGTCACCGCGGTAGCGCGAGCCGGCGACCAGGGCGCCCAGGTCCAGCGTGTAGAGCTGCTTGTCCTTCAGCGTCTCGGGCACCTCACCCTTGACGATGGACTGGGACAGGCCCTCGACCACGGCGGTCTTGCCGACACCGGGCTCGCCGATCAGCACCGGGTTGTTCTTGGTGCGGCGGGACAGCACCTGCATGACCCGCTCGATTTCCTTCTCCCGGCCGATGACCGGGTCGAGCTTGCCCTCGCGGGCGGCCTGGGTCAGGTTGCGTCCGAACTGGTCCAGCACGAGCGACGTGGACGGTGCGGCCTCGCCGGTCGCGGTGCCCGCGGCGGCCGGCTCCTTGCCCTGGTAGCCGGAGAGCAGCTGGATCACCTGCTGGCGGACCCGGTTGAGGTCGGCGCCGAGCTTGACCAGCACCTGGGCGGCGACGCCCTCACCCTCACGGATCAGGCCGAGCAGGATGTGCTCGGTGCCGATGTAGTTGTGGCCGAGCTGGAGCGCCTCGCGCAGCGAGAGCTCCAGAACCTTCTTGGCGCGCGGCGTGAACGGGATGTGCCCGCTCGGCGCCTGCTGGCCCTGGCCGATGATTTCCTCGACCTGCTGGCGGACCCCTTCGAGAGAGATGCCCAGGCTCTCCAGAGCCTTCGCGGCGACACCCTCGCCCTCGTGGATCAGGCCGAGCAGGATGTGCTCTGTCCCGATGTAGTTGTGGTTGAGCATCCGGGCCTCTTCTTGGGCCAGGACGACAACCCGTCGCGCTCGGTCGGTGAACCGCTCGAACATGCCCTCGTGCTCCTCACGTGCCGTGCGCCAATGCTGAGCTTGTCTCAACAGCTGGCGGGGCCAGCGCACGGGCATCGGTGATACCCGCGCTGTAACTCTATCGCCGCTGACGGTCTCCGCTGGGCCCGTCGCTGCCCCTCGAAACGATCCGCAACGTTGATTTAGCCAACTTCGCACGCTCAGCGGCTGTTCCCCCACCCGAACGTGTACGCGTACAGCGAAATCCTGCCGATCCACAGCCTGTGGACAACGCGGTCCACTCCTGTGGATAACCGTAGTGAGCGCAGGGCGCACCGGGTGGCCAAACGCGGAGAGGGCGCACCGACCAGGACGGCTGCTCGTTCGCAGCCGACTCGGTCGGCACGCCCTCTCCGTGGAGTCGCGCCGGGATGTCAGGCCCGGCCGGGGCCCTTCGAGTGGAACTCGTCCACGATCTCCTGCGGGATCCGGCCCCGGTCGGAGATGTCCTTACCCGCCTTCTTAGCCCACTCGCGGATCGCCTTGTTCTGCTCGCGGTCGGCGGTCGCGCCGCCACGGCCCCGCGCCGCGCGGCCACCGACGACCACACCGCCCCGGGCCACCTTGGTGCCGGCGCTCAGGTAGGGCTCGAAGACCTCCCGCAATTTCGCGGCGTTCTTCTCCGAGAGGTCGATCTCGTACTGAATGCCGTCGAGCGCAAACTTCACGGTCTCGTCGGCGTCGACACCATCGATGTCATCGACCAGCTTGTGAATGATCTGCTTGGCCACGCGCCGTTATCCTCCCGAACACAGGTTCTCTCCCCAGCAATGGGAAGACAATAACGCCAGGGGCGCATCACCCGTCAATGGCGGGGGTGGATAATTGCGGAGCCGTTACTTCCGGCAGCTGTTACTCCGGGCGGACCAAGGGGAAGAGGATCGTTTCCCGAATGCCCAGGCCGGTGAGCGCCATCAGCAGCCGGTCGATTCCCATTCCCATACCACCCGAGGGCGGCATTCCATACTCCATGGCCCGCAGGAAATCCTCGTCCAGCTGCATCGCCTCGGGGTCGCCACCCGCTGCGAGCAGGGACTGGGCGTGGAACCGCTCGCGCTGGATCACCGGGTCGACCAACTCGGAATATGCGGTGGCGAGTTCGAATCCGCCGACGTACAGGTCCCACTTCTCGGTGAGTCCGGGGGTGGTCCGGTGCGGCGCGGTGAGCGGCGCGGTCTCCTCCGGGAAGTCCCGGACGAAGGTCGGCGCGGTGAGGCCGTCGGTCACCAGGTGCTCGAAGATCTCCTCGGCCAGCTTGCCGGCACTCCACTTGGGGTCGACCGAGAGCTGCACCTTCTCCGCGTACGCCTGGAGCTGGGTGATGTCGGTGTCGATGGTCACCTCCTCGCCGAGCGCCTCGGAGATCGCACCGAAGAGGGTGATCTCGGCCCACTCGCCGCCCAGGTCCACCTCGGTGCCGTCGTGGTGGGTGACCACATGCGATCCGGCGACCGCGAACGCGGCCTCCTGAATCCACTCCCGCACCTGCGCCTGCATCACGTTGTAGTCGGCATACGCCTGATACGCCTCGAGCATGGCGAACTCCGGAGAGTGCGTGGAGTCCATGCCCTCATTCCTGAAGTTGCGGTTGATCTCGAAGACCCGATCGATGCCACCGACCACGGCGCGCTTCAAAAACAGTTCCGGAGCGATCCGCAGATAAAGATCCATATCGAGTGCGTTGCTGTGCGTCACAAACGGCCGGGCCGCGGCGCCGCCGTGCAGCAACTGCAACATCGGTGTTTCCACCTCGAGATAATTCCGGCCGAACAGCGACTCGCGCAGGCTGCGCACCACGGTCGCCCGGGTGCGAACCACGTCACGCGCCTGTGGGCGGACGATCAGATCCACATAACGCTGCCGGACCCGGGTCTCCTCGGAAAGCGGCTTGTGCGCCACCGGAAGGGGACGCAGAGCCTTGGCGCTCATCGCCCAGGAATCGGCGAGAACGGACAGCTCGCCACGCCGGCTGGTGATCACCTCACCGGTCACCGAGATCAGGTCGCCGAGGTCGGCCAGAGTCTTCCACTCGGACAGGGATTTCTCCCCGACCTTGTCGAGCGAGAACATCGCCTGGATCTCGCTGCCGTCACCGGCCCGCAGCGTGGTGAAGCAGAGCTTGCCACCGTTGCGGACGAAGATCACCCGGCCGGTGATCGACACCGTGTCGCCGGAGGCGGTGTCGGTGGCCAGATCCGCGTAGCGCTCGCGGATCGCGGCGATCTCGTCGGTCCGCGGGACCTCGACCGGATAGGGCGGGAGACCCTCGGCGAGCAGCCGGTCCCGCTTCGACCGGCGGACCCGCATCTGCTCGGGGAGGTCCTCGGCGGGGTCGACTGGCGTGTTCTGCTCGGTCACGGCAAGACTTCCTTCTCGGTGCTGGGACCTGGAAAGCCTACTCAGCCGAGTTCAGACGTTCCGCTCATATACCATCCGCAGGCCGATCAGCGTGATCATCGGCTCGTGCGCGGTGAGGGTCCGGCACTCGTCCTTCACCAGCCAGGACAGGCCGCCGGTGGCGATCACCGCGCGGACCGGGCCGATCTCCTCGACCATCCGCTCGACGATCCGGTCGACCTGGCCGGCGAAGCCGAAGTAGAGCCCGGCCTGCAGACACTCCACGGTGTTCTTGCCGATCACCGAACGCGGCTTGGTCGGCTCCACCTTGCGCAGCTGGGCGGCCCGGGCGGCCAGCGCGTCGAAGGAGATCTCGATGCCCGGCGCGAACGCCCCGCCGAGAAACTCGCCCTTCGCGCTGATCAGGTCGAAGTTGGTGGTGGTGCCGAAGTCGACGACGATCGACGGGCCGCCGTAGAGGGCGTGCGCGGCCAGCGTGTTGACCACCCGGTCGGCGCCCACCTCCTTGGGGTTGTCGATGGCGAGCTGCACACCGGTCTTCACCCCCGGCTCGACGATCACGCTGGGCACGTCGTCGTAGTAGCGCTTCAGCATGGTCCGCAGGTTGCGCAGCGCGGCCGGCACCGTCGAACAGGCCGCCACCCCGGTGATCTCCACGGCGTCGCCGGCGAGCAGGCCCCGGATCTTCAGGCCCAGCTCGTCGGCGGTGGACGCGGCATCGGTCTTGATCCGCCAGTTGTGCACCAGCTTGTCGCCCTCGAAGGTCGCCAGCACGGTGTTGGTGTTACCGATGTCAATGCAGAGCAGCACGCCAGGCCCCTAAAAACCGGAAATCAAGACCCTCATTGTGTACGCACGGAGAGGCTCACCGGGGACGCAGGTCCAGCGCGATGTCCAGAATCGGCGACGAGTGTGTCAGCCCACCCACCGACAGGTAGTCCACACCGGTGGCGGCGTAGGCGGCGGCCGTCTCCAGGGTGAGGTTGCCGGTGGCCTCCAGCTCCACCCGCCCGCCGACCGCGCGCACCACCTCGGTCAGCAGCTCCGGCGTCATGTTGTCGCAGAGCAGGAAGTCGGCGCCGGCCGCGACGGCCTCCTCGGCCTCGGCGAGCGTGGTCACCTCGACCTGCACGGTCACGTCCGGGAAGGTGGACCGGACCAGCTGGTACGCCGCGGTGATGCTGCCCGCGGCCAGCTTGTGGTTGTCCTTGATCATGGCGACGTCGTAGAGCCCCATGCGCTTGTTGGTGCCGCCGCCGGCCCGCACCGCGTACTTCTCCAGCACCCGCAGGCCCGGGGTGGTCTTACGGGTGTCCAGGACGGTCGCGCGGGTGCCCTCCAGCTGATCGGCCCACTTCCGGGTGTGGGTGGCCACCCCGGACATCCGGCAGAGCAGGTTGAGCGCGGTCCGCTCGGCGGTGAGCAGCGCCCGGGTCGGGCCGGTGATCACCGCGAGCACGTCGCCGCGGCGCACCCGGTCGCCGTCGGTGGCCACCGCCTGGAACGTGGCGTGCCCGCCTGAGGTGACCGCGAAGACCTCGGCCGCCACCAGCAGGCCGGCCACCACGCCGTCGGCACGGGCCACCAGCTCGGCGGTGTCGGTCTGGGCGGCCGGGATGGTGGACTCGCTGGTCACGTCGCGCGGCGGATCGCCCAGGTCCTCGCCGAGCGCGGTCAGCACGATCCGCTGGACCACCGCGAGGTCCAGCCCGATCTCGGTCACCTCGATCTCGGGCTCGGGCAGATCCTCGGCCGGTGAGAGGGTGCCGCCGTCCGGGATGGTGCCGGCCGGGGTGACGCCTTCGGGAGCGGTCATGACATCTCCTGGAAGTCCTGGGTGTGGGCGCCGTTCGGGGCGAGGGCGTTCAGCAGGTGGCCGCGCCACTCGTCGGCCGCTGTCGGGTGGTCCTCGCGCCAGTGGCACCCCCGAGTCTCCCGGCGACTGCTCGCCGACGCCACCAGAGTGGTCGCGACGGTGAGCAGATTGGTGACCTCCCAGGCGGCGTTGTCCGGCGTGGACCGCTGCTCGGCCAGCCGGGTCAGCTCCTTGGCGGCGGTGGCGAGCGAGTCGGCGGTGCGCAGCACCCCGGCACCCCGGGTCATGGCGCGCTGCAGGTCGGCGCGGATCGCCGGGTCGGCCACCCAGGCCTGGACCGCCGGGGTCCGGGCCGGCTCGGCCTGCGGGGGCAGCTCACGGGCGATGTCGTCGGCGATCCGGCGGGCGAAGACCAGGCCCTCCAGCAGCGAGTTGCTGGCCAGCCGGTTGGCGCCGTGCACACCGGTGCAGGCGACCTCACCGCAGGCGTACAGCCCGTCGATGCTGGTGCGCCCGCGCAGGTCGGTGCGGACACCGCCGGAGGCGTAGTGGGCGGCCGGCGCGACCGGGATCAGGTCGGTGGCCGGGTCGACCCCGGCGGACCGGGTGGAGGCCATGATGGTCGGGAAGCGGGCCTCCAGGAACTCCCGGCCGAGGTGCCGCGCGTCCAGGTAGACGTGGTCGGCGCCGGTGGCGCGCAGCACCCGGTAGATGCCCTTGGCGACCACGTCGCGGGGCGCCAGCTCGGCCAGCTCGTGCTGCCCGACCATGAACCGCTTGCCCGCCTCGTCGACCAGGTGCGCGCCCTCGCCCCGCAGCGCCTCGGAGATCAGCGGCCGCTGCACGGGATCCACCGGAGAAGAATCCGAGGCGGCACGGGAGAAGAGCGCTCCCGTGCCGCCTCGGTCCGCCCTGGACGTGACGAACGAGGTGGGGTGGAACTGGACGAACTCGACGTCGGTCACCTCGGCGCCGGCCCGCAGCGCCAGCGCCACACCGTCGCCGGTGGAGACCGACGGGTTGGTGGTGGACGAGAAGATCTGGCCCATCCCGCCGGTGGCCAGCACCACCGCCCGGGCCAGCACCGCGCCCACCCCGTCCGCCGAGCCCTCGCCGAGCACGTGCAGGGTGATGCCGCAGGCCCGGCCGTCGGCGGCGCGCAGCAGGTCCAGCACCAGCGCGTGCTCGACCAGACGGATCCACGGGTCACGGCGGACCGCCTCGTGCAGGGCGCGCTGCACCTCGGCGCCGGTCGCGTCGCCGCCGGCGTGCACGATCCGGTCGGCGCGGTGCCCGCCCTCGCGGGTCAGCATCAGCGAGCCGTCCGGGTTGCGGTCGAACTCGGCGCCCCGGCGGATCAGCTCCCGGATCCGGGCCGGGCCCTCCTCGACCAGCACCCGCACCGCCGCCGGGTCGCAGAGGCCGACCCCGGCGATCTCCGTGTCGTACGCGTGGGCCTGCGGGGTGTCCAGCGGATCGAGCACCGCGGCGATGCCACCCTGGGCCCAGCGGGTCGACCCGTCATCGATGTTGACCTTGGTGACGACGGTGACGTGCAGGCCCTGCTCGCGCAGGTAGAGGGCGGCGGTCAGGCCCGCGATGCCGGAACCCACCACGACGACGTCGGTGGTCTCGGTCCAGCCCGGCTCGGCGGCGGCGAGCCGGCGGGGCAGCGCCGGGAGATCCGCGAGAGGTGACATGTGTTTCAGTACACTCCGCGCCCGCGCCCCCGTCACAGCGGGGGCGCGGTCAGTGTTCATCATTACTTGTACTGGACGGGAAGGGCTTTCGTCCCCTTGCCTTTCAGCGAGCCGGTCAACTCGGCCTTGTCCAGCCACAGATAGCAGCGGACGCTGTGGTCGCCCTGCGCCCAGACGTCGGCGTTGCCGGGCAGCGACACCACGCCGGTGCGGTACTGCAGGTCGGCGTCGTTCGGCACCCCGGCGAACCCGGCGACCCGTTCCCGGCAGCCGGCGTGGAACCTCTCCCAGGCCACGTCGCCCTTCGGGTAGGCCGCCTTGGCCGGTGCCTCCCACACCCCGGCGTACTCGGCGTTGTGCTTGGTGGCGCAGTCGGCCGGCGGCATCGTGGCGATCGCCCCGGCGCTGTCCAGGGTGATGGCGTAACAGCCGAGCGCGAGCGGGTTCCCGGCGGCCAGCAGCGCGCCGCGCAGGCTGCCGGCCCGCTGGAGCAGGGCGCCGTCGTCCTCGATCGAGTCCAGTTCCACCACCTCGCAGCGGAACCAGCGGGCGCCGCCGGTCCACGCCGCCGGTGACGGGTGGGTGACGCCGATCCAGAGCCGGGCGTCACGCCACGGACCGCCGACGAACTGGGTGGTCCGCTCGTCGCAGATCCGGTAGGCGGCTCGGGCTCCGGCGGCTGCGCCGGTGGGCGGTTCGGCGGCCTCCGCGGCCGGTGCGGTGTGCTCGCCGACGAAGACCGTCTCGGTACGGTGCGCGACGGCGCAGTCCACCTCCTCGTAGGTGGCGCGCGGCCCGGAGACGGCGAAGTTGGAGAGGTGGCAGGTCTCCGCGACCGGTACGAAGCCGGTGGCCGGGGCCATCGCGCCCCAGTCGTTGGTCAGATCGCCGTCCACGTCGTTGCTGTTGCCGCAGCCGGCGACGGCCAGCAGCGCCGCGGTGGCGGCCGTCATCGCCCATCGGGCACGCAGGCGGAAACCCATGAGCCGTGCCTCCCGAGCAAGCCCTATCCGATTCGCCCACTGTATGGGGATACGGCCTGCTGGGGAGGTCGATTCGGCAAAGCGTGGCGCCGTCCGGCGCGGATCGGACCGGAAGTGACCACGCGGGCTGAGCTCGGGTCAGGCGAAGGCGGCGCGGACCGGGTCACCGGCCATTCCGTCGACCGCCTCGGCCGGATCGGCGCCCAGTTCGATCACCCGGTTCGCGGCGTCCACGTGCACGATCCGGGGCTGGTAGGCGCGGGCCTCGGCGTCGTCCATCTGCCCGTAGGAGATCAGGATGACCAGGTCGCCCGGGTGCACCAGATGGGCGGCGGCGCCGTTGATGCCGATCACGCCGCTGCCCCGCGCCCCGGGGATCACGTACGTCTCCAGGCGGGCGCCGTTCGTCACGTCGACGATCGCCACCAACTCGCCGGGCAGCAGGTCGGCCGCGTCCAGCAGATCAAGGTCGACGGTGACCGAGCCGACGTAGTGCAGGTCGGCCTGCGTCACGGTGGCCCGGTGGATCTTCGACTTGAGCATGGTCCGGAGCATCAGGCGCCCTTCCGCAGCGTCAGTGGCACGTTGTCGATCAGTCGGGTGGTGCCGACCCGGGCGGCCACCAGCAGGCGGGCCGGGCCCTCCACCGGGGCGGCGGCCAGGTCGGCGCCGGTCAGCGCCAGGTAGTCCACCCGCACCTCGGGCTCCCCGGCCAGGATCTTGTGGGCGGTGGCCAGGACCGATTCCGGGTCGGTGTGGGTGGCGCCCTCCCGCAGCGCCCGGGACAGGGCCAGAGCGGACCGGCGCTGGTCCGCGGAGAGGTACCGGTTGCGGCTGGACAGGGCCAGACCATCCGGTTCCCGTACGGTCGGGACGCCCCGGATCTCCACCGGCAGCTCCAGATCACGGGCCATCCGCCGGATCAGGGCCAGCTGCTGGTAGTCCTTCTCGCCGAAATAGGCCACGCCGGCGCGGGTGAGCAGCAGCAGCTTCTCCACCACGGTGAGCATCCCGGAGAAGTGGCCGGGACGGCTGGCGCCCTCCAGGATGTCGCCGAGCGGCCCCGGCTGCATGGTGATCGACGGCGCGCCGTGCGGGTAGACGTCGTCCCGGCTCGGCGCGAAGACCACCGGCACCCCCTCGGCCCGGCAGGCCGCCAGATCCTCGTCGAGGGTGCGCGGGTACTTCTCGTAGTCCTCGCCCGGCCCGAACTGGAGCGGGTTCACGAAGATCGTCACGACCACGAAGGCGGACCGCTCCCGGGCCACGCGCATCAGCTGCCGGTGCCCCTCGTGCAGGGCCCCCATGGTCATCACGACGGCGATCTCTCCGGCCGCCTCGTCCAGCACGCTCGCCAGATCGTCGCGGGTGTGCACCAGGGTGGTCATGTGTGACTCCTCGACTCGGCGCGGGCGGCCAGCACGTCCAGCAGCGCGGTGGCGTCCCGCGGGCGCAGCCGGCCGGAGGCGATCGCCCGGTCCGCGGTGCGCCGGGCCATCGCCAGGTAGGCCGGCACCGCTTCAGCGGGCATCCGGTCCAGGTGCTTGCCGACGGTGCCGGCGTCTCCCCGGGAGACCGGGCCGGTCAGTGCGGCGTCGCCCATCCGCAGCGCGTTGTCCAGCGCCGCGGTAAGCAGCGGGGCCAGCACCCGGCCGGGCTCCCCGACACCCGCCGCCCGCAGCACGTCGGCGGCCTCGTTGACCAGGGTGACCAGGTGGTTCGCGCCGTGTGCCAGGGCCGCGTGGTAGACCGGCCGGGACTCCTCGGCGATCCACTCCGGGACACCGCCCAGGTCGGCGACCAGCCGGGTGGCGAAGGCCCGGTCCGGCGCGGTCACCCCCCAGGCGATGCCGGGCAGCCGGTCCAGGTCGGTGTCCGCGCCGGTGAAGGTCATCGCGGGGTGCAGCGCCATGCCGTTCACATCGCCCAGAACCGCCAGTCCATGAGCCCCGGAGGTGTGCGCGACCACCTGGCCGGGACGCAGCGCCCCGGTCCGGTCCAGGCCCGCGGCCACCGCCGCGAGGTGGTCGTCCGGCACGGCCAGCAGCAGCAGATCGGTGGCCGCGTGGGCCACCTCGTCGGCGGGGAGCACGGCGGCGCCCGGAAGCAGCCGGGCCGCGCGCTCGCGGGAGGCGGTGGACACCGCGGCGGCGGCGACCACCCGGTGGCCGGCCCGGTCCAGTGCCGCGCCCAGCACGGCACCGACCCGCCCGGCGCCGATGACGCCGACGGTCAGAGATCTCATCCTCGGATCCAGTCCTCGAAGTGGGGTACCGGTCGGCCGCCAGTATGCGCCGGTGTAACACGCCTGTGACAACGGCGTGTGAAGAACCGCACCACCGCATCCGCCCGGCGGTCGCCGGACGGTCCGGTGTGCCGACGGACCTCGCGCGGACGACACAGGGCGCCTCCGGTGCGCCTGTGGGGCCGTGTGGCGTACAAAATGCGGGGTTATGGGTTCGGGGTGGCGTTCGGCCATGCAGACGGCGCTGTACGGCGCTGACGGGTTCTTCGTGCGGGAGAGGGAGGGGCCGGCCGATCATTTCCGGACGAGCGTGCACGCGTCGCCGTTGTTCGCCGGAGCGCTGGCCCGGTTCGCCGAACGGGTCGACGCGGCGCTGGGGCATCCGGCCGTGTTCGATCTGGTGGACGTCGGGGCCGGGCGCGGCGAACTGCTCACCACCCTGCTGGCGCACCTGCCGGCCGACCTGGCCGGGCGGGTCCGGGCCACCGCCGTCGAGGTCGCGCCACGTCCGGCCGGGCTGGATCCGGCAGTGCGCTGGCGGCCGGAACCGCCGGCCGGGACCACCGGGCTGCTGCTGGCCACCGAATGGCTGGACAACGTGCCACTGGACGTGCTGGAGACCGACGGGCGGGGACGGCTGCGAAAAGTGCTGGTGGACCCGGCCACCGGCACCGAGACGCTCGGCGAACCCGCCGATCCGGCTGATCTGTTCTGGACCAGCCGGTGGTGGCCGGGCGCGGGCCGGATCGAGGTCGGCTGGCCCCGCGACCGGGCCTGGGCCGCCGCCGTCGACTCGGTGCGGCACGGCGTCGCGCTCTGCGTCGACTACGGGCACGTGCGGGCCGGGCGGCCGGCGTTCGGCACCCTGACCGGATTCCGCGGCGGGCGGCAGGTCCACCCGGTGCCGGACGGCACCTGCGACGTCACCGCACACGTGGCGATGGACTCGGTGGCCGCGGCGACCGGGATCCCGCATCGGATGATCCGCCAGCGGGAGGCACTGCGATCGCTCGGAGTGGACGGTTCCCGGCCGCCGCTCGACCTCGCCCGCACCGACCCGGCCGGCTATCTGCGCCGGCTCTCCACCGCCGGCGCCGCCGCCGAACTCACCGATCCGGCCGGCCTCGGCGGCCACTGGTGGCTCTGGCACCACATCGGCACCGGCGGCCGTGACACCATGCTGGGGTGACCGACGCCCTGCGAGAGATCACCGTCGGCACCGGAACCGGCCTGGACACGGCCGACATGGTGCTCAACATCGGGCCGCAGCACCCGTCCACCCACGGGGTGCTCCGGCTCAAACTCAAGCTGGACGGCGAACGCGTCGTCGAGTGCGAGCCCATCGTCGGCTACATGCACCGGGGCGCCGAGAAACTGTTCGAGGTCCGCGACTACCGGCAGATCATCATGCTGGCCAACCGGCACGACTGGCTGTCCGCGTTCTCCAACGAACTCGGCGTGGTCCTCGCCGTCGAACGGCTGATGGGCATCGAGGTGCCGGAGCGCGCCACCTGGCTGCGGATGGCCCTGGCCGAACTGAACCGGGTGCTCAACCACCTGATGTTCCTCGGCTCGTACCCGCTGGAGATCGGCGCGATCACCCCGATGTTCTACGCGTTCCGGGAGCGCGAAACCCTCCAGGCGGTGATGGAGGAGGTCTCCGGCGGCCGGATCCACTACATGTTCAACCGGGTCGGCGGGCTCAAGGAGGAGATCCCGGCCGGGTGGACGAAACGGGCCCGGCAGGCGGTCGCGGCGGTCCGGCGGCGGATGCCCGACCTGGACGCGATCATCCACCGCAACGACATCTTCATGGCCCGCACGGTCGGGGTGGGCGTGCTGAGCGCCGAGGACGCCGCCGCCTACGGCGCCTCCGGACCGGTGGCCCGGGCGAGCGGTCTGGATTTCGACGTACGCCGGGACGAGCCCTACCTGTTCTACGACCAGCTCGACCTGCCCGTGGTGACCCGGACCACCGGCGACTGCCATGCCCGGTTCGCCGTCCTGCTGGAACAGGTCACCGTCTCCCTCGACCTGATCGACCAGTGCCTGGACCGGGTGGAACGCGTCGGCGGGCCGGTCAACGTGCGACTGCCCAAGGTGGTCAAGGCGCCGGAGGGGCACACCTACGCCTGGACCGAGAACCCGCTCGGTGTCAACGGGTACTACCTGGTCTCCCGCGGCGAGAAGACACCGTGGCGACTCAAACTGCGGACCGCGTCGTACGCCAACGTGCAGGCCCTGGCCACCCTCATCCCGGGCTGCCTGGTGCCGGATCTGATCGCCATCCTCGGGTCGATGTTCTTCGTCGTCGGAGACATCGACAAGTAGCGTCCTACCAGTTGTTCTGGCTGCTGTCGTAGCCCGGCATGTTCGCGAAGTCGGCCAGCGAGCCGACGTTGGTGTCGTTCGCGGACGGACGGTGCCGGCGGGCCTTGTACTGGGCGGTGCTCTCGCTCGGGCGCTTCTGGTCGTAGTCGCCCTGGTCGTAGTCGCCCTGGTCGTAGTCGCCCTGGTCGTAGTCGCCCTGGTCGTAGTCCTTCGACTCGTAGTCGTTCGCGGCATAGTCGGTCGACGGGTAATCGGACGAGCCGTACTCGTTCGCCCCGTAGTCGTTGCCGGCATAGCCGTTGGCCGGCTCGTTCGCTGCCGCGTAGCCGTCGACGGGCTCGTTCGCTCCGGCATAGCCGTCGACAGCGCCGAAGTCGCCGTCCGGGGCATCCGGGCGGCCGTACTGCGGGCCGGGCCGGACAGCGGCGCGGGCACCGGGAGGCGCGATCATCCCGTTCGGACCGGGTGCCATGCCGTTCGCGCCGGGACGGCCGTTCGGGCCGGGGCCACCGTGGTTGCCGGACCGACCGCTCGGACCGTGGGTACCAGTGCCAGCGCTACCGATACCGGGGCCGCCAGAACCGGGGCCGGGGCCGCCGGAGCGGCCGCCGGGACCGGGACCGTGTGGACCGGGGCCGCTGGGGCCTCCGTGCCTGTTGCCCGAGGACGCGCCGCCGGAGCCGGGGCGGACACCGGGGCCGTTCGGACCCGGACCGTTTCCGCCGGGACCGTTCGGGCCGGGACCGCCGGGACCGCTCGGGGGCACCGAGCCCGGGACCGACGCGGCGGCTCGGGGACGCGGCACCGGGCCGGGTGGCATCATCGTGCCGGCGGAGGCACGGGCCACCCCGGCCGAACCGGCGGCCGCCGGGATCGGGGCGCTCGCACGACCGGGAGTGGCCGTTCCGGAAGCCGGGCCGGTCGTCATTCCCGGACCGGTCGGCAGTCCCGGGCCGTTCACCTGGGCCGCGCCGGCACTCGCCGTGCGGGCCGGGGAGACCGGGTGGGCCATTCCGGGGACCGAGGCGCGTCCTCCGCCCGCGGGCACCGAGGCACGGCCGCCACCGGGACCGGCGGGCTGAGCGTCCGGCTGGAAACCGTCGCCGTATCCGTCGCCCTGGTCGTCGTACCCGCCGCCGGTCTGGTCCTGGTATCCGTCGCCGTGCTCCTGGTATCCGCCGTTCTGATCCGGGTAGCCGTTGCCCTGGTCCTGGTACCCATTGGCCTGATCCGGGTAGCCGCTGGCCTGATCCGGGTAACCGGCGCCCTGGCCCTGGTAGCCGTTGTTCTCGTCCTGGTAGCCGTAACCGGAGTCGACGTAGCCGTATCCCGGCACCGCGTCCTCGTAGCCCTGGCCGTTGTCGTAGCCCTGGCCGTCGTAGCCCTGCCCGTCGAAGCTCTGGCCGTCATAACCTTCGCCGTACCCCTGGGCATCAGGCTGGCCGCCGCCGTAGACCGCCGGCGCGGGCGGGGCCGGCTGGGTGACGAACTTGGTGTTGGGCTGCTGCGGGTACTCCGGCTGCGGGATGGCCTGCGACGGGAAGTCCGGCTGCGGGATCGCCTGGGACGGGAAGTCCGGCTGCTCGGCGAAGGCCGGATCACCGCCGTACACCTGCGGCGGGGGCGCGCCGACCTGGGCCCGGCCCGGATTGCGCACCGGCAGCGGCGGCCGGGACGCGTCCGGCTCGGCGGCCGGCGTGGCGGCCGCGAACTCGGCGCGCAGCTCACGGCGCAGCGTCTCGACCTCTTCGGCGACGCGGTCCTCCACGTCCATCCGGAGCAGCACCGGATCGGCGCGGATCAGCATCGACGCCCCGATCAGCACCACGCTCACGGCGACCAGCACCACGGCGAACGCGGTGGAACCGATCAGCGCCACGGCGGCCGCGATCGGAGCGAGCACGACGCCCGCCCAGACGAGGCCGCGCAGCAGGAGAGCGCTGTGTCCCGCTTGGGAGTCCCGTTCCGGCATGGGCGCAGATGTTACCGAGAGTGCGTCTCCGGCAAAACCGTCGATCGTGGTACGGCACGTTCATACCAGGTAAAGCGGTTTCGCGGTCCGCGAAACCTGACCGGGAAGGCCGGTCCGGGGCAGCGGACCGGCCTTCGTCTCATCGGGCGTGCGGCCCGGAGGCGGCACTCAGATCGGTCGCGGCACTCAGATCGGTGGCGGCGTTCAGCTTGAACCGGCGCTCCGATCGGTGGCGTCGCTCAGCAGGGACGCCGCTCAGCGATGACGCCGCTCAGCAGGGACGCCGCTCAGCGATGACGCCGCTCAGCGGGTGCCGCGATAGCCGCCCAGCGAGGCCAGGCCGATGATCCAGCCGACGAAGAAGCCGTACTGGGCGCCGGAACCGGCCGCGTTGAACGCGCCGAGCAGGGACGGGTTGTCGAAGAAGAGCGTGGCGAGCAGGGCGGCGAACGCGCCGGCGAAGACGTACGCGGCCCAGCCGGCCAGGAACTGGCTGATCGTGCCGCGGGCCCGGGCCAGCTGTGAGCCGGGCAGCAGATAGAGGAAGAGTGCGGTCAGCACGACCACCAGGATCGCCTTGAGGTCGCCGACGATGACGTCCCGGATCGAGTCGCTGGTGTCGAAACTCCAGCGCGGCCAGGACAGCAGCCGCAGCCACCATCCGCCCGCGGTGCCCGGGTTGGTGTTCTCTTGGGACCATTCGGCGTACCAGGGGCTGCCGAAGACCAGGACGAGTATCAGTGCGGCAAGCGTGCCCGCACCGGGTGCGGATTTGTAACGGTTACCGAGAGCCATACCCAGCGAATTCCCAGCCGGGTACGGCTCTCAAACGATGATCCTCGCTACCCCGGCGGCTACCTGCTCAGATAGTCGATGAACGCGGCCCGCAGCAGCGGCTCCTGCTCGCCCAGATCATGGCCCTCGAACTCGCGCCACAGGGCGACCGCCTCGTCCACGGTCGGGCCGATCGAGTGCGGCGCGCCGTCCAGTGAGGCGGCGTCGGCGGCGTCCGGCAGGTGCTTGAACACCGACCAGAAGAACGCCACGTCACGCTTCTCCCGGGCCTTGGCGAAGGCCTGCTCGCGCAGTGCGTCGGTGGAAAGGGCGTCCAGTTCGGCGAAGCTGGGCGTAGTCATATCAAAAGCATAGATCAACGATTCGTACCCCACGGGCCGTCGTCCCAGCGGTCGCTGCGCGGCGCCGGGGTGGCCGGGGTGCTCCACGTCTCTGGCAGGGTCGGCGACCAGGCGGGGCCGCCGGACGGTGCGGCGTTCCACTCCTCACCGGAGCCGGGGAGGTACGGCGCACCGTACGACTCGACGAACCGGGTCACCACCAGACCGGCGGTGAGGAGGCTCGCCGCGATGGCGAACAGAGCGATGTCGAGGTCGCGGAGCTCCTCGTACCGCAGGAAGAGGGTCAGCGCGGTGACCGCGAACAGTGTGCCGAAGATGCCGCCGCGCCGCCCGTAGGCGCTGGTGCCGGCCAGCAGCGCCAGGCCGAAGCCGACGCCGGTCCACTCCAGGCCGGTGGCCGGCTGGATCGGGCCGGCCGACTGGGCCGCGATCAGCACCCCGGCGCCGGTCGCCAGCAGCGCCGAGATGACCAGGGCGAACACCGCCGGGACCGCGGCCGCGGCGCCCCGGCGGCGGGCCGGGTCGGCGACCGGCCGCATCCGGCCGACGAACCGGCGCACCGGGCCGATCGCGCCGATCGCCGCACCCAGCACGGCCAGCAGCGCGAACGCGCCGAACAGCACGAACGCCTGGGCGGTCGGGTCCCAGTCGCCCTGCACGTCGACCGGGCCGGTGCGCAGCTGCACGAAGACGATGACACCGAGGGCGGCGGCCAGCGAGGCGGTCCAGCCGGGCACGTGCAGCACCACCACCAGCAGGGCCAGGGCCAGGCCGCCGGCCGCGGCGATGATCAGGGCCGGGACGAGAGCCTGGAGTACGCCGTCGTCGCCGTTCTCCGCGTACTGCAGGGCCGAGGCCAGCGCGATCGGGCCGATCGCCAGATTGGGCACGCCGGCCCGCAGGGTGAGGCCGGCGGCGATGGTCAGCGCGCCGATCGCGGCGCCGGTGACGAGCAGGGTGTCCAGGGCCGGGCGTTGCAGGGCGGCGGAGTCCTCACGCCACAGCAGGAAGCCGATCACCCCGGCGGCGACCAGGAGCATGACCTCCCAGCCGAGATGGATGCCGAGCCGGTCCCGCCCGTCGTCCTCGGGGGCCGGGCCGACCGGGGCGCGCAGGGACTGGTCGAGGGTGCTGGCGGTGGTGTCGTCGTACTGCACACGACGCCGGTAGGCGGCCGGGTCGGTGTCGGTCGGGTCGCTTCCGGACCGGCGGAAGGTGGTGTCGTCGTACGCCATGGTCCGCGCCTCCTAACGCCTCCACGAGCGGTTGAAGGCGCACGCTACTTCGCTGTGGCCTGCCCGCCGCAAAGCATACGGATTCGAGAGGTCCTCAGTTCAGAGCCTAGAACTCTTCGACAAACGTCGACAGATGAGAGTCTCAGCGGCGGCCGGTCGGGCGGTCCGAGTCGTCGTCCTCGTGGTCCGGCCGGTCCGGCACCCGGCAGGCGCGCTCCAGCCACAGCGCGGCCACGATCAAGGCGACCGCGGTGACCAGAGTGGTGGCCGCGACCGGCACTCCGGAGGCGGCCTCGTCGGTCGGCTCCAGCACCAGCCAGACCAGCAGTCCGCTGGAGAAGCCGGCGGAGAGCGCACCGACCAGAGAGGACGCCTTGGCCAAAGCGGCGTACCGGGCGACGGCCAGCGGCTGCACCGGCGGGGAGCCGGGCCGGCGCTGGATCCGGGCGCTGGTGTTCTGCGCGAGGTAGGCCTCGGCGATCGCGAGCACCGCCAGCACGCCGGCACCGGTCCACGGCAGCGGCGAGATCCGGTAGAAGAGGTCACTCGTGGAGATCAGCAGCCAGGCGGTGGCGGCAGCCGCCAGCGCGGCCACCACCAGCGTCGACGCACTGGTCGGTCGCAGCGAGGGATCGGGCCGGCCGTCCGGGTTGGCGCTCACCCCGTCGACTCTATCGAGAGGTCCGGCCGGAGGCTCACCCCGGCGACGTCGGCGGCCACCTCGGGCGTGTCCAGCAGGGCCGCGATCGGGCCGTGGCCGGGCAGTTCGGCGTCCGGTTCGATGGCGTGCCACGGCACCAGGACGAAGGCCCGCAGATGCGCGCGCGGATGCGGCAGGGTCAACTCGGGATCGTCGTCGATCACCGGCCGTCCGTCCGCCCAGACGGCGATCACGTCCACGTCGAGGGTCCGCGGCCCGAAGCGGCGGTCCGGGTCCCGGACGCGGCCCGCGGCGGTCTCCCGGGCATGGGCGCGGGTCAGCCAGTCCCGCGCGGTCGCGGTGGGATCGTCGATCACGACCACGGCATTGAGGTACGGGGGTTGAGCGCTGTCTCCCCACGGCGGCGTCTCGTAGAGCCCGGAGACGCGGATCACACCAGGGCCGAGTCCGGCGACCGCGGCCCGCAGGTTCGCCGGCCGGTCGCCCAGGTTGCCGCCGATCGACAGGACCGCCCGGCTCACCTCTTCTCCCCCGCGCTCCGGCGCAGGGTGACCGCGACGTCGGCGAACTCGTGCGGGATCGGGGCCTGCGGCTTGTGCACGGTCACCTCGGCGGCGGTCACCCGGGGATCGGCCAGGCAGACGTCGAGCAGCCGGTCGGCGAGCCGTTCCAGGAGGTTTACCGGTTCGCCGGTGAGCACCCCGACCAGGGCGGTGGCCAGCTCGCCGTAGTGGACGGTGTCGGTGACGTCGTCACTGGCGGCGGCCGGGCCCAGGTCGAGATCGAGGGTCACGTCGACGATGAAGTCCTGGCCCTGCTCGCGTTCGAAGTCGTAGACACCGTGGTTGCCCCGGGCCCGCAGTCCGCTCAGCGTGATCCGTCCGGTCATCGGTTCTCCCCGTCGCTGCTCTTGTCCGGCTCTCCGGACGTACCGGCCGCACTTCTCTTGTCCGGCTCTCCGGACGTACCGGCCGCACTGCTCTTGTCCGGCCCTCCGGACGTACCGGCCGCACTGCTCTTGTCCGGCCCTCCGGACGTACCGGCCGCACTGCTCTTGTCCGGCCCTCCGGGCGTACCGCGCAATCGGGGTGACCCGGTGGCCCGCCAGACCGCGAGCGCGTCGGCCGTCGCCCGCACCTCGTGGACCCGGACGCCCCAGGCGCCGGCGGCGACCGCCAGTAGAGAGGTGGCGAGGGTGGCCGCCTCCCGGCCGTCCACCGGGCGCGGCGTGCCGTCCGGACCGGCCAGCAACCGGCCCAGGTAGGTCTTGCGGCTGGCCGCGAAGAGCACCGGGAACCCCAGATCGATCAGCGCGCCCAGGCCGGCGCTGAGCGCCCAGTTGTGTTCGGGCAGTTTGGCGAAGCCGAGCCCGGGATCGAGCACGATCATCGACGGATCGACACCGGCGGCGATCGCCTCGTCGGCGCGGGCCCGCAGTTCGTCCCGGACCTCGGCGACCACATCGTGGTAGACCGCGAGCTTCTGCATGTCGCGGGAGTGCCCACGCCAGTGCATCAGGATCCAGGGGCAGCCGGCGGCCGCGGCGACCGAGGCCATGTCCGGGTCGGCGAGGCCGCCGGAGACGTCGTTGATCACCACGGCGCCGGCACCGAGGGCGGCTTCGGCGACAGCCGCACGGGTGGTGTCGATGCTGACCGGTACGCCCTGGGCGAACAAGCGCTCGATCACCGGAACGACCCTGTCGATCTCGGTTCGCGCGTCCACCCGCCCCGCGCCGGGCCGTGTCGACTCGCCACCCACATCGATGACGTGCGCGCCTTCCCGAAAAAGTGCGATGCCATGTTGAACCGCGGCGTCGAGGTCGGTGTATCTCCCACCGTCAGAGAAGGAGTCCGGCGTGACGTTGAGGACACCCATCACTACCGGGTGATCTCGGCGAAGCAGTTCAGCCCCTGTGAGCTGCGACTCTGTCGGCGAAGTGGACACACGTGAAGGGTACGGGGCAGCAGTGATTCGAACACGCGTACGATGCCACGTGACTCAGATTCACGCACTCCTTCACCTTGGGTAACGAAACGGAAGCTTGTTGCTCGCAAGTACGGGCCGTACTCTTCGGATCTGGGCATCATGAAGTGACCGAAGAGAGCAGAGACGAGCATGGCAGTGCCCGAACGACTCACTCGACGCGGTGAGTCAGAGGTAGCACCATATGGGCGTTGCCGTACGGCTTCACAACTGCAGCGTGTCCGTACCCCCCATACCGGACACGGGGAGGTTTACCGATGATCGCCACCGAGCTCTTCATCCTGGCGGCCGAGCCATCAGGCAGCATCAACACCGAAGGAATCGTCACCTTCTTCGCGAGCAACATCGCTCCGATCCTGCTGGCGGTCCTCGGCGTGATCTTCATCGGCCGCGCCAGCCGCGGCGAGATCTCCAAGGTCCTCACCAGCTCGGCGATCGCGATCGTGGGCCTGGCGTTCATCGCCGGTGCGGCCACGCTCTTCTTCGTCGGCGAGTCGATCATCGACCTGATCTTCAACTGAGATGCGGCTCCGGACCGACGACGACATCTACCGGGCGCGCCTGGTCTACCTCGGCCCGCCCGGCTACACCCTGCCCGTCCACCTGCCCTATGCGCAGTACGGGATGTTCGTGGTCCTGGTGCCGCTCTTCATGCTGATCCACTACGCGCTCACGCTCGACTTCGACCCGTTCCCGGCCTGGGAGATCTCCCTGGCCATGGTCACCACGTCGTACGTGTTCCGCCATGTCGACCCGGACCGTCCGGCCCGTGTCGTCATCCGCACCGCGCTCACCGACTGGCGCCGCACCCGCGAGCCGGCCGTGGAGCAACGCGATCCGAGACTTGTCGCCACTCGCATCCGGGTTCGGGAGGAGTTGGTATGACCAGGTTCCAGGTCGTCCGCGCGCTCGAGGTCCACGCATGACCGGACCCCATCCGCACGGGCATCCCCGGGCGGACGCCTCGTCCCGGGACAGGCAGAGTAACGGTGTGCGTTCGGACAACTACTCATCGCCCGGTTCGCTCGACGACGCCGACGAGCTCGTCACCGCGCCCGGCCACGGTGGAGTGGGCGTTTTCCAGGCGCCACAGCCGGTGCGGCCGCGTCCCTCCGGCATGGACGCCGACCTGGACATCGACTCGCCGTTCCTGGATCTGTTCGGTGGAGCGCCGCCGGCCCGGCCGCCCCGCACCACCCGGACGAGTGATCCTTTCCCGGATGTGCCCCGCACCGCGGTCTCCACACCTCCGGTCGCGCCGCCGCCCGTCGATCCATTGCGCCCGGTCGTCCCGGCACCCACCGAGACCCGGCGTCCGGTCGTCATGCCGCCCGACCCGCCACGTCCGGTCTCGGCCGCGCCGGTGTCGCCTCCTCCGGCCGCCTATTCACCTCCCGTCACCGCCCAGCCGGTCTCCGCGCCACCGTCGGCCTACCCACCTCCCGCCGTCAGCCGGCCGGTCTCCGCGCCACCCGCCGACTTCTCGCCGGCGGCCCCCGCCGCTGATCTCTCGCGCGCGCCGGCCGGGCCCGAGCCGGACTTCTTCCGGGAGAACGGGCACGCCCTGCCACTGGACGGGCCGCCCGCGCCGCCTCCGGACGACGACTGGACCGACTTCGAGGACTGGCCGCCGCAGGCCGGACGGACCACGTCGGCCCCGCTCTGGGACGACCGGCCCACGCCGCTGGCCGCCGCACCCGCGCCCGCACCGGCACCGGCACCGGCTGCCACAGCGCTGCCGGTACCCGTACCGGAAAAGGCCCCCGCTCGTCGCCGGGAGAAGGCGCCCGCCGAACGGAAGCCGAAGAAGGAGCCGAAGCCCCTCCGGCCGCAGAAGCTCAAATTCAACGACCGGGACCCGAGCGTCGAACTGGCGATCAGCGAGATCGCCGGGCACCTGACCTTCACCCAGAGCACCGTCACGGCCTGGTACCACCTGCCCGAGGTGCGCTGGGCCTTCCGCCCGGACGCCGAGCGGGAGGCGCTGCTCAGCGCCATCTCCGAGCAGTACGCGGGCCTCGCCGGTTTCCGGCTGCACCTGCGCCGGACCACCCGCCCGTTCCCGGCCGACGAGTGGGCCCGCACCGTCGACTCGTTCACCGCCCGGCCACTGCCCGACGTGCAGGGCGCCACCTCCTGGTCCGACCACCTGGTCTCGGCCCAACGGCACCTGCTCTCGGTCAACCACGCCGAAGGACAGACATTCCTGGGCGTCACCTTCGCCCGGCGCTCGCTCGGCGACACCCTCTCCGAGCGGATCATGCGTACGTTCGGCAAAGGCACCTCCGACAGCGAACGGCGCAAACTGGGCCGGACCGTCGAACAGTTCGACGAGGTGCTCAACGCGTTCGGCATGCGCGGCCGGCGGGTCACCCCGCAAGAGCTGGAATGGCTGCTCTACCGGTCGGTGGCGCTCGGCATGGCCCCACCCGGACTGCTCTCCCCGGTCTCCAACGGGCACTGGGAGACCGGCGACCTACTCGCGCTCACCGAGGCGGTCGAACGGTACCGGACGCCGTACGGCTCGACCGTCAAACTGGTCAACCGGATGACCGGCGAGGAACGGCACGTCGCGGTGCTCTCCGTCGGCCGGATGGAACCACTGGAGATCCCGGAGAAACACGAGCCGTGGATGCACTTCCACGAACGGCTCCCATGGCCGATGGAACTCTCCTCCCGGATCGACATCCTCGGCGCCACCGGCTCGTTCAAAAACCTCGAACACCGGCTCCGGATGATCCGGTCACAGCAGCTCGACTACGCCGAGCACGGCATCGACGCCCCGCCCGAACTCGAACGGCTCGCCAAACGCGCGCTGGTGATCGGCGACGAGATGACCACCGGCCTGCCCACCGACTCGGCGCGGGCCCACGGCTGGCACCGGATCGCGGTCGGCGGCGCCACCCGGGAAGAGTGCCTGGAACGGGCCCGGCGGCTCATCCAGCTCTACTCCCGCGAACTGCGGATCTCCCTCCAGCACCCGAAGAACCAGGACCAGCTGGCCCGCGAATTCATCCCCGGCGAGCCGATCGCCAACACCGGGTACGTCCGCCGGATGCCCGTCAAACTGCTCGCCGCCGCCCTGCCACAGGCCGCCTCCACCGTCGGTGACCGGCGTGGCGACCTGATCGGGCGTACCGCGGGAACCTGCCGTCGCCCGGTCTTCCTCGACCTGCACTTCCCGATGGAAGTCCGGGAACGCTCCGGCCTCGGCGTGTTCGTGGCCGAACCCGGCGGTGGCAAGTCGACCCTGATGGGCGCGCTCGGCTACCTCAACGCCCGCCGCGGTGTGCAGGTGACCCTGCTCGACCCGTCCGGGCCGCTCGCCCGGCTGTGCCAGATGCCCGAGCTGCGGCCGTACTCGCGGGTGCTCAACCTGACCGGTTCCGAACAGGGCACGCTGGCGCCGTACTCGCTGATCCCGACCCCGGTGCGCTCCGAGTTCACCACCGGGCCGGCCGGCGACCGGGAGTACGAGATCGCCGTCTCCAACGCCCGGGCCGAACGCCGCATGCTCGTGCAGGACATCTGCTCCATGCTGGTGCCACCCCAGGTCGCCAAGGAGGCGTCCACCGCCACCCTGCTCCGGCACGCCGTCCGGCAGGTGCCCGCCGAGGAGACGTCGACACTCGACGACGTGGTCCGTACCCTGCAGGGCCTCGACGCCGACGGCCAGGAACTCGCCAACCTGCTTCTCGACACCGCCGAGATGCCACTCGCGATGCTCTTCTTCGGCCACCCACCCGCGCACCTGCTCGGCGCCGACTCCGCCCTCACCGTGATCACCATGGCCGGTCTGCGGCTACCCGACCTGAAGATCGAACGGGAGTACTGGTCGGCTGAGGAATCCCTCGCCCTGCCGATGCTGCACACCGCCCACCGGCTCGCCGTCCGCCGCTGCTACGGCGGCTCGATGTCGTCCCGCAAAATGGTCGGCCTGGACGAAGCCCACTTCATGGAAGGCTGGCGGTCCGGCCGCTCCTTCCTGGTCCGCCTCGCCCGCGACTCCCGCAAGTGGAACCTGGCGGCGCTGGTCGCCTCCCAGAACCCGCGCGACATCCTCGGCCTGGACGTCCAGAACCTGGTCTCCACCGTCTTCGTCGGCCGGATCGCCGAGGACCAGGAGATCGCCTCCGAGGCGCTGCGCCTGCTCCGAGTGCCCGTTCACGACGGCTACGAGGCGACCCTGGCATCCCTGTCCCAGGTCGACTCGGCGTCCCAGCACCGACTCGGCTTCCGCGAGTTCGTGATGCGGGACGTGGACGGACGGGTCCAGAAAGTGCGCGTCGACGTGTCGTACGTCGACGGTCTGCTCGAACACCTGGATACGACACCGGGCGTGGCGCCGCCGCAGGTAGTGCCACTGCCGTCCGACCTGGAGGTGTGACATGGTGCGGCGGGGGTTGGCGTTTCTCACAACGTTGTTCGTCCTGGTCGTCGCATCGATAGCCTGGGCCGTCGCAACACCGACCCCAGCCTCCGCGGCCCCACCCCCCGGCCAACTCTGCTCCGTCGAGGAGTGGCAGAAGGACATGCTCGGATGCGTCAAAGCCCTGCCTGATGTAGCCGACTCCGTCGCGAACTGCCTGAAGGCACCGTCTCCGAACGCACCGGACTCCGGATTCGCCGGCTGGTTCGCCGAGCGCCCGCCGACATCAGCACGAAACGGGCCGCAGGGCTTTTACAGCACATACGGATACGCAGGGTACAGCTACACCACATACGATTTGGACAGTGGTTGTGCGTCCACCCTGGTGGATCCCGACTTCAAGGTCGAGACCACCATTGCCAACGGCGAGTTCATGATTGCTTCCGCAATCATCGGAGCCTCGAATGCTCTCCGCGAAAGGGCTTGGGATCCGCAGTCGATGTGGAGCTGGGCCGACCCCCTCGTGGAGCAGACCACGAAGGCAATTTACGAGAAGGTCTTCACCGTCTTCGGAACCATCACTCTCGCCGTTATCGGAATCTATTTGATCTGGCGTTCCCGGCAAGCTGAGATGGGCGCCGCCACCACCACGGTCGGATGGGCCCTTCTGGTGATGGTCGCTGTTACCGCAATCGTCGCATGGCCGGTGAAGTCGGCGAGTATCGCTGATCAGACACTGGTGACCGGACTCAGCGCGGTTCATGACACAGTAGGACCACGTCCGCGAAACGATGTGCCGACCGAATGCAGACTCGGCGATCCGGAAGCTTGTAAAGACCAACGTTCGCCAGCTGTTCGAGCCAGTGACACGGGTACCGAAACCATCCTATACCGTAACTGGATCCGCGGCATTCTCGGCTCGGCGGACAGCGTAACCGCTCAGAAGTACGGTTTGGCGCTCTACAATGCCCGCGCCCTGTCCTGGAGCGAGGCGGAAAAGTTCCGCGCCAACCCGAATACTCGCGACGCCGAGATTCAGCGAAAGAACAACCAGTGGCACAAGGTCGCCGCACAGATCAAAATCGAGGACCCGGAGGCATATCAGTACCTCCAGGGTGTCAACGGAATAGACCGCATCGGGGCCGGCTTCATCGCCATGCTGGCCGCATTCATGTACGCGCTGTTCGATATCACTGCCTCGATCCTGGTACTTCTCGGCTTCCTGATCTTCCGCTGGGCCGTCATCGCTGCGCCGCTCCTAGGAACCGTCGGCTTGCTGCGGCCGGCGAGTGGCGGCATTCGACGCCTCGGTAACGCCGTAGTCGCCGCAGTCTTCAATATCGCCATCTTCGGTACCGGCGCCGCGATCTACCTGTTCGCCGTGGATCTGATCATGAACACGTCAGGCCTGCCAGGTTGGCTCCAGGTGGTCCTAGTCGGACTATGTGGCGTTGCAGGCTGGCTGCTTCTGCGGCCTTATCGCCGGATCACCCAACTCGGCGGCAAAGACGGGGCCAGGGACATCGCTACCGGCGGCTCGTGGCAGCGCCGGTTCTTCCGGGACGCTCGCGAAGCTGCCAAGATCGACGCGGCTGAGGGTAGCGATGGAAGAGACGGCCGCAACGGCCGAGACGCCATCGGCAAGGGCCCCTTCGAGCAGCGCAACCTCCGGCCGGAGGCACGTCTGGAGGACCCCGCGCACGCTCCGGGATCGCGGGGCGAACGCACCGATGTTGTGACCACGGGCGCACCGACCAGACCCGACGGCCGGGAGACGACCGTCCGGGCCGAGGACGAGCCGGCCGCTGCTGCACCGTCGAAGAAGACTCCGGCACGGCGTGGTCTGCGACGGTCATCAACCACTGCGGACTGGACCGAGCCCGACGTCTCGGAGCGGCCCTCCTCGTATGCGATCTACCGCCCGGAGACCCGGGCGACCACCGAGGAGCCGGCGGCCAGTCCACGGGTGCGTTCCGAGGCGAGGTGACGGATGCCCCGACTGATCGAACGCGGCCTCAACGGGATCTTCCGGTCCCGTTGGGGTGTCGCCATCGTTCTCGCCGCCATCATCCTGGCGGTCGTAGGCGTCGGACGGCTCTTCTCCGATGGTCAGCAGTCCTCCTCGTTCGGAAACCACAGCCCGGCACCGGCGATCAGCATCGACCCCCTGGACGACGACAGCGTGGTCTCCCCCGAGCCACCGCCCACGCCGAGGACCAGCCCGGGCCGGGCACAGCCGGAGGCGGTGGCCTACGCGTTCGCGTCGGCCTGGGTAGCGCATCAGGACGTCACCGCGAACAAGTGGCTCAACCGCCTACAACCGAACTCCACCAAGAATCTCGCTGATCAACTGCGCGACGTGGATCCGGCCGGGGTCCCCGCCGACCGGGTGATCGGGAGGCCCAGCCTGATCGCGGTCACCGAGACCATGGTCAACGCAACCGTCACGATGGACACCGGCAAGCTCGGTCTCCGGCTCGTATCGCCGGACGGCGCCTGGCTGGTCGACGGCATCGACTGGGAGCCGGCGTGACGTTACGACGCCCTCGCAAAGTCGTCCTGCTGGTCGCTCTCGTCGTCACGCTCACGGTGCTGTGCTGTGGCGGATCCGTCACAGCGTTGCTGCTCAGCGGCCTCAACAGCAGCGATGACAACCAGCTCCTCAACGCCTCTTACGGTTGCGGGAAGGGCGGCATCGTGGACCCGGACTCCAAACTGCCGCGGATCCGCCCCTATGGTGCGGAGCAGATCCGCAACGCGGCGATCATCATCGACGTCGGCGCGGAGTTGAAACTCCCACCTCGTGCCTGGGTGATCGCGGTGGCCACCGCGATGCAGGAGTCACGGCTGAGCAACCTGGGGCACCTCGGTTCGCGCAACGACCATGACTCACTGGGACTGTTCCAGCAGCGACCGAGCACCGGCTGGGGCACCCCGCGGCAGGTACGGGACCCGGTGTACGCGGCCAAGAAGTTCTACCAGAAGCTCAAGACGATCGACGGCTGGGAGAAGATGCCGCTGACCCGGGCCGCACAGTCGGTGCAGATCAGCGCCTATCCGGACGCCTATGCCAAGCACGAGCCGCTGGCCACCGAGATCGTGAACAGCCTGGCGGACGGTGCCGCTCAGGCGGTCGGCGACTCGGTGAACCTGGAGTGCGCGGCTGCCGGGCAGGTCGCGGCGTCCGGCTGGACGATCCCGTTGAAGGCACCGGTCGGATCCGGGTTCCGGACCCCGCACCGGCCCACCCACCAGGGTGTGGATCTGAGTGTGGAGAAGTACCGGCCGATCCTCGCGGTGGCCAGCGGGGTGGTCTCGCTGGTCAAGTGCGACGAGGACTTCCGCGGACGCAAGACCTGCAATGTGGACGGCTACCCCGGTAAGGGCGGCTGTGGGTGGATGGTGGAGATCATCCATGCGGGCGATGTGATGACGCGTTACTGTCACCTGGTGCAACGGCCCTTCGTGCGAGAGAACCAGCAGGTCACCGCAGGTGAAGTCCTCGGCCGAGTCGGCAGCAGCGGCAACTCCTCCGGCCCGCACCTGCACTTCGAGGTGCACATGAACAACGACCGGTCCAGCGCCGGCGCGGTCGACCCGGTGCGGTTCATGCAACAGCAGGGTGCACCGTTGGGCAACGAGGGATGATGCCGGACCCGTTCAGCGGCGGCCGGGAGAGCGCACTGGAGTCACCCCGCCCGATTGTGCCGACGCCCGCGATGATGGCCGGTGATCTGCGTGGCCGTCGGGTTCTGGTCGGCCTGCCCGGCTATGGCTGGCGTGGCGATCTCCGGGCCGATGAGAAAGTGGTGCAGGGCAGCCGGACGTACGTCCCGGTGATGCCGGAGGCCGAGTGGTACCGAGCCGAGGCCGAACGGACAGAGGTGTTCGCCGCGCTCGTTCCGGTGGAGCGCGTCTGGGTCGAGGAGCTTGGTTTCGCCGGTACCAGCAATCCCGGCGCCAAAGTGAATCGACTGGTATCGCTCGACGAACCGCCCCGGCGGCCACCGGTGTCGGCGGTGGACGCCGATTCGCTGACCGGACGCCGGGTCACCCAGATCCTGGACGACGGCGAGGAACAGCGCGATCTGCGCGCCGTCACCGAGTCCCATGTCAGCGAAGACGGCACCGTGACCGTGCGGGTCGCGCAGGAACTCGACTGGTACCGGTGGGGCTGGTCCGGCAAACTGCCCCGCACCCTCGAGGTATCAGCACACCTCGTCTGGGTCGAGTAGTCCTAAATCCTTGTAGCACCGCAGACGCGCCATCCGTCCTGATCCGCGATTCGGATCGTCCAGCTATCGGTGAGCTGTTCGCTGCCGATAATCGCGCGGGTCAGATCAACCTGGACTGTGCCCTGGTCACCTGCGGTGGCGACTACTAATCCTTCCCAAGAGACCCGAATATCGATCGAGTACTTGGCTTCACGCTCGACGATGTCGGTCCGGTACGCCGCGATCTCGATCAGGTCCGCGCCACTCTCGCAGGAGTACAGAGCGGCCTTCGAATCGTCCCGCTCGACCAAATAGGCGGCAAGAAAATTGTCAACCACAGCGTCCGGCTCGACGCGCTCGATCTTGGTGGCCTCGTCGTAGAGGGCCACGAACAAGCCCACGCCTCCCAGGCAGAACAAGGCCATCATGCCCCCGGCCAAGGCCAGGACAAGGCGGACACGGCGGTTTTGCAGGCGTCCGCGCCGCTTCTGCGGAGGCGCTCCGACCGGCGTCACGGGATCGCCCTCGTTCCCGGCAGCGGGCTCACTGGGTCGCATGTGTACGACAGTAATCCCATCCGCTCACCGGCCCAGCTCGAGGAACTCGGTGTCGAATCCCCAATGCCGCAGCACCTCGGTGACCGCCTCACGCACCACCACGAGATCCTCCGCGGCGACTGGCTGCCCGTCGTCCCAGAGTGGTGTCCGCGGCAGGTAGACACCGAGGCTTCCGAGCCCTTGATCGACGGGGAGGGGCATGCTGCGCCCACGATATTCAGTGCGCAGGGTTTCCCGGTCGACGCTCCGCACCACCACTCCGGTGTCGGTCCGCGCCGACTGGCTGCCCAGCTCGTGAACGCCCATCCCGCTCTCCATCCGATATCACGCCTCGGGGTCGATCACATCTATCTTCGTCACTGATGGGTTGCGCTCCAAGGCCGGCTTCTCCACCGTGTTCCAGATCCCGTCGGTACGCGGATTGTGCGACCACGCCGTCACCGCTCCCTGTGCGCCCTCGGCGTACCGTTCGGAGAGCCGCGCCCAGATGTCCACCGCCTGGCCGCGGCGGATCGGTGAGCCGTCCTCGAAGAGGAGCAGGTCGTCGAAGCGGGAGCCGCCGGGTGTCTGTTCCAGGGTCACCCGGGTGAGGCCGTCGGTGTGTTTCTCGGCGTAGACACGCATGGGCGTGCCGGTGGCGTCCTTACCGGAGTAGAAGTTGGCTCCGTTGGTGGGGCTTCGGACGTCGGCTTTTTCGACTTCTCGCATCAGGCGGTGGAATTCGGAGTTCTGGCCGAAGTGGCGGGCCAGCTGGCCGGCCTGCTGGGCGGCCGCCCTGGTGCCGGCGGTGCGGAGCAACCCGGCGGCCTGGGTGAACATCTGGGCGATCTCGCCCTCGACCGACTGCAGGGCGCGGTGCAGGATCTGGCGGCAGGCGATCCGGCTGGCGGCGATGAAGATCGGGATTTCGCCGAGGGTGGCGCCGGCGGTGGCGACCGAGGTGGCGACGGCCTGGCCGACCTGGAAGGCCAACAGCGTGAGCTGGGCGATGTAGGCGGTTTTGACGGTGACGGTGACCGCGGCCATCGCGATGAGGCCGGCGCCGATGAGTTCGACGGCGGTGGCCGCGTCGTCGAGGTGGCGGCCGGGGCCGTCGGCGCCGGTCCACCACTGTTCGAAGGCCTCGACGGTGGCGCCTTCGTTTTCCAGCCAGACGCGGCGGGCGGCGGCGTCGGCTTCGGCCAGGTGCCGGCGGAGGCGGGTGCCGTGTTCGATCCAGGCCTGGCCGTCGGCGTACAGCTGGTCCTCGTCGGCTTCCGGCCAGGTGAAGCCGATCCATTCGAGGGGTTCGGTGAGGGCGCCGGGCAGTTCGATGGTCATGACGGGTCCAGGGTGTCGTTGGCGACGACGGCGCGGGCGGTCTCGGTGAGCGTGATCGCCGCTTCGCCCATCTCCTGGACGTACGTTCCGAGTGTCTGGAGCGCGTGCCCGAGTACCGCCTGGTAGGCGACGCCGAACAGGCTGTCGCCGGGGAGGGCGGGCCGGTGCACCGTGGTTTCGAGGAGGGCCAGGTCGTCGGCCATCCGCTGGGCCACCGCGGCCAGGGTGCGGCCGGAGCCGGCCAGCGAGTCGGGGTCGATGCTGAGTCGTACGCTCATCGCCGCCTCCGGGATATGGCGTGCAGCGCCTCGGAGATCTCCGCGAACCGCCGGTCGGCCACGCTGGTGGCGTCGGCGATGGTCTCGTCGAGCCCGGGCAGGCCGGCCTGCGCTTGGGTGATCGCGTCGAACAGGGCGGTGCGGAGTTCGTCGACGGTGAGTTGGGTGACGTCGGGGTGGAGGACGACGTCCCAGAGCTGTCCGGCGCTGTCGAGTTCGATCCGGACGAGCCCGTCGGCGCCTTCGCCGGCCGAGGCGATGTCCGTCTCCTGGGTGACGCCCATCCCGGTCTCCTCTCGCACGGTTCCTGTGCGATCGAATACCGCTGTTACACGCTCCGAGTTCAATCGGGCACGATCCGTTTCGCCGACGGCCGGAATCGGATCGGGGGTGGGTCGAGATTGGACTGATGCGACCGGGTCCGGCACGAAAGTCGCACCGGGGACGCAACGCGGCTACCGGACGGGTCTGGGATAAGTTTTAGGCGCGGACAGGAGGTGACGGCAGTGGCTGATTCGACTCTGCGGGTCCGGCAGGCCGCTGCTCTGCACCGGCAGGCGGTGGCCGCGGCGGATGCCGCCGCGGTCGCGCTGGAGGCGTTCGCCCCGGCCGGCGCCGACCCGCGTGAGCAGCATCGTCTCGCCGAGCGGTTGAGGGCGGCGGCGGAGCGGCTGGTTCCGGGCTGGCTGGGTGCGACGCTTGACGCGTTGTCCCCGGTCGCGCCGCTGGGCGGGGCGGAGATTCCGCGGTTCGTCCGGGTGGGGCTGGCGCAGCCGACCGATGACGTGCGGTTCCCGGCGGTGGTGCCGTTACTGGGCACCGGTCATCTGACGGTCGACGCGGCGGCCACCGACCCGCGGGTGTTCGGGTTGCTGCGTTCGCTGCTGTTGCGGCTGCTGGCGGCGTCGCCGCCGGGTTCGCTGCTGGTCCGCGCGGTGGACGGGCTCGGTGGGGGCGCGGTGTTCGCCCCGTTCGAGGAGTTGTCGGACGCGGGTCTGATGGCTCCGCCGGCCACCGACCGGCAGGGTCTGCGGGACGTGTTGTCGGAGGCGGAGAAGTGGTTGCGCCCGGCGCGCACGGGTTCCCCGGCGAAGGTGACGCGGCGGGCGCAGCGGGATCGCAGCCTGCTGGTGGTGATCGCGAGCCTGCCGGAGATGACCGAGGGCGAGGAGTTGCGGCGGATCGCGGCGCTGGCCCAGCAGGGCCCGGATTCCGGGCTGCATCTGATCGTGGCGGGCTGGCCGCCACCGCCGCTGACCGCGGAGACCACGCAGGCGCCGCTGCCCCGGACCACGGCCCTGTCGGTCCGCAATCCGTATGCGATCGTCGGTGATCCGCCGGGCGCCACGTTCGGGTCGAGTCCGGCGACGTCGTGGCTGAACGCGCCGGTGTTCCTGGACGAGGATCCGCCGCCGCGCCTGATCGACGCGGTCTGCCGTGATCTGGCCGCCGATTCGGTGGAGGCGTCCCGGGTGACGCTTGCCGATCTGCTGCCGGAGCCGGCTGAGGAGTTGTGGTCGCAGGACGCGGCGGCCGGGGTGGAGACGGTGGTCGGGCATCACGGTGACGTGCCGCTGGTGCTGCGGTTCAACGATCTGACCCCGCACTGGATGGTGGGTGGCCGGTCCGGTGGCGGCAAGACCGCGTTCCTGATCAACGTGCTCTACTCGCTCGGCGCCCGGTACAGCCCCGACGAGCTTGCGCTCTACCTGCTGGATTTCAAGGAGGGCGTGTCGTTCGCCGAGTTCGTCCCGACGCAGCGGGACCGGACGTGGCTGCCGCACGCGCGGGCGGTCGGCGTGGAGTCCGATCGGGAGTACGGCCTGGCCGTCCTGCGCGAGCTGGACGCCGAGATGGGGCGGCGCTCGCTGGCGTACAAAAGGGCCGGGGTGTCGCGTTTCGCGGATCTGCGGGCGATCGCCGCGGAGGAGGGCCGGGGCCGGCCGCTGCCTCGCGTGCTGTGTGTGATCGACGAGTTTCAGGTGCTGCTGGCCGGGAACGACCCGATGGCGGCCGAGGCGGTGGCGCTGCTGGAGTCACTGGCGCGCAAGGGCCGGTCGTACGGCATCCATCTGGTTCTGGCCAGTCAGACGGTGCTCGGGGTCGAGGCGTTGTACGCCAAACGCGATTCGATCTTCGGCCAGTTCCCGGTGCGGATCGCGCTGCCGGGTGGCGGTGACGTGCTGGAGCCGACGAACGATTCGGCGGCCGGCCTGCCGATGGGCAGTGCGGTGGTGAACACGGCGGGTGGCCTGGGTGGCCCGCGCGGCGCGACCCGGGGGCACGAGCGGGTGGTGCGTTTCCCCGACCCGCACGCCGATCAGCGGCTGTTGAGCGATCTGCGGCACCGGTTGTGGGGTGCCCGCGATCCGGAGTCGCAACCCCCGAAGATCTTCGCCGGGTACGCCGAGCAGCACCTGGCCGACGACCCGACCTACCGTGCGGCGCTGGCCGGCCGGGTGGCCCGCCCGGCGGCGATGCTGGGCCGGGTGATCGACGTGGCACTGTCGACGGCGGCGTTCCCGCTGGATTCGTCGCCGGGCCGGCATCTGGCGATCCTGGGGTCGCAGACCGCCGGCGCGGCGGTGCTGGACGCGGCGGCCCGCAGCCTGGCGGCCTGTCATCCGCCGCGGACGGCCCGGTTCGTGATCGTGTCGCTGGTGGCCGAGGGTGACGCCCCGGCGGCCGCGCTGGCCGCTGAGATCGGGCACCGGCAGGACGTGGAGGTCCTCGGGGCCGCTGAGCTGGCCGCTGCGCTCGATCCGGACCGCTCCGGCTATCGGGTGGTGTTCGGCATGGACGCGGCGCCTCCGGGCAGCCTGAGCGGGCTACGGCAGCTGCTGCGCGAGGGCCCGAGCCGTAACGCGCATCTGTTGTCGTGGTGGCGGGGGATGCGCCGGTTCGGTGAGGAGACCGGCGGCAGCATGGGCCGGGAGGATGTGGCCGGCCTGATGTTCCTGAACGTGCCGCAGTCCGATGTGTCACTGATGCTGGGCCGGCCGGTGGACTGGCAGCCGCGGGCGAACCGGGCGCTGCTGCACGACCGGCACGCCGACCGTACGGTGACCGTGGTTCCCTTCGTGGACCCGGCGGAGGGTGACGAGCCGTGACCGATCAGGCGGAACAGCACGGGTTGATCCCGGTGCAGCCGGGGCGTGCGGAGCCGAGCCCGTGGGAGGACTATCTGGCCGCGGCCCGGGAGCTGGACGCGATCCGCCGGGCGGCGAGCATGGAGGCGGGTGAGCACGCGGCGACGGTGGCGGCCGCCCGTCAGGAGCTGATCTCGGTCCGGGCCCGGCTGTCTCCGCAGAAGGCGCGGCTGGCCCGCGACTTCCGGGTGCCGGAGGTCGATCTGTCGCCGCAGCCGTCGGAGCAGGCGGCCGCGATGGAGCGGGTGGCCGGTGGGCCGCCGGCGGTGCTGGCGACGTTGCGGGAGGCCAGGGCCACCGCGGACGCCGCGGACGCCGCGTTCGTCGGGCCGGGCCCGATCGGGGACGGCCGGCCGTGGACGCGCAACCTGGTGGTGTACGGGCCGTTCGCCGCCGTGGTGCTGCTGGTGCAGGTGTTGTTGTTCCTGGTGGCGCCGCCCGGCTCACCCTCGACGTACATGTTGCTGTGCGGGTTGAGCATGCCGCTGCTGGCGTTCGGGCTGGGCTGGGCGACGATCGGTTTCGTCTATGGCGGCGACGGGGCGAAGGTGGACCGTACCCCGGTGCTGGGTGTTGTCGCGTGTCTGACCCCGGTCCTGTTGACCTGCGCGGGGACCGGCCTGCAGGCGCTTTTCAACTGACGGGGGTTCTGGTGGCGAACGTCGAAGAGGTCAAACTGAGTGTGGCCGCGTCGGTGGATGTGGCCCAGCGCGCGGTGGCCGGCACCCAGGCGGTGTCGGCGGAGCTGGACGAGGCGCTGACCCGGCTGCGGCTGGCCGCGGTGGGGTCGTTCCATCCGGCGGCGGCGGCCGCGATCGCACATCTGGAGCAGGCGCGGACCCGGTTGGACGAGGCGGTTCAGCTCACCCACGCGGCGGTGGACTCGGCCAACCAGTTCCGCAGCATGATCTGACGCTGTGCATCAGGGCGGCCCGCGACGCGTACCGTCCTCATGCAGACGATCAGCGGGCGTTTATCAACGCCATGACCTCGGCGCGGACCTTGCCGTCGGTCTGGAAGCCGCCGCGAACCGCGGAGGTGACGGTGCGTGCCCCGGCCTTGCGGATGCCCCGCATCTCCATGCACAGGTGCTCGCACTCCAGGACGACGATGACGCCGCGCGCGCCGAGCTGTTTCATCAGCAGGTCGGCGATCTGTGAGGTGAGGCGTTCCTGCACCTGGGGCCGGCGGGCGAAGACCTCGACCAGGCGGGCCAGCTTGGACAGGCCGGTGATGCGCCCGTCGGTGCCGGGGATGTAGCCGATGTGCGCTACGCCTTTGAACGGCAGCAGGTGGTGCTCGCACATGCTGTGCAGTTCGATGTCGCGGACCAGGACGAGTTCCTCGTGGTCGGCCTCGAACGTGGTGGTGAGCACGCTGGCCGGGTCGACGCGCAGGCCGGCGAAGAGTTCGGCGTAGGCGCGGGCCACCCGGGCCGGGGTCCGCTGGAGACCGTCACGGTCCGGGTCCTCACCGACGGCGATGAGGATCTCCCGGACCGCTTTCTCGATCCGCCCGAGGTCGACGGCCTGCTCGACCGGGGTTCCGGTGAGCTTGCCGTCGACCAGACGGGCGGCGAGGTAATCCAGTTCGTCGGGCAAGTTGATCAGTTGCTGCTCTCGGAGCCGTTCGGGTGGTTGCCGACCGCGATCTGCCCGTCCGCCTCGGCCTGCGCCTTGAGCTTGTCGCGCTCGGAGGGGGTGAGCACCGGGGGCGCCTCGGAGGGCAGGCGCTTGCCGAAGCCGTTGAACGGCGACATCGGCGGGCGCTTCGCCACCCGGGCACAGATCCGGTTCATGTCCTCCTGCGTGATGGTCTCCTTCTCCATCAGCTCGAGGACCATGTTGTCGAGGACGTCGCGGTACTCGACCAGGATCTCCCAGGCCTCGTCGTGGGCCAGTTCGATCAGTGCCCGGACCTCGCCGTCGATGTCGGCGGCGACCGCGTCCGAGTACGCCTTCTCGTGCCCCATGCTGCGGCCCATGAACGGCTCGTCGCCGGTGGTGCCGTACTTCACGGCGCCCAGCTTGGAGCTCATGCCGTACTGGGTGACCATCGCCTTGGCCAGGTTGGTGGCCTTCTCGATGTCGTTGCCGGCGCCGGTGGTGGGCTCGTGGAAGACGAGTTCCTCGGCGGCCCGGCCACCCAGCGCGTACGCCAGGGTGTCGATCATCTCGGCGCGGGTCTGGGTGTACTTGTCCTCGGTCGGCAGGACCAGCGTGTGACCGAGCGAGCGGCCACGCGGCAGGATCGTCACCTTGTGCACCGGGGCGGAGTGCGGCAGAGCGTAGGCGACCAGCGCGTGTCCACCCTCGTGGTACGCGGTGATCTTCTTTTCCTTGTCGCTCATCGCCCGGGTGCGGCGCTCGGGGCCGGCGATGACCCGGTCGATCGCCTCCTCGAGGTACTCGTTGGAGATCGCCCGCTTCTCGTGCCGGGCGGTCAGCAGCGCGGCCTCGTTGATCACGTTGGCCAGGTCGGCGCCGGAGAAGCCGGGGGTGCGGCGGGCCACCGAGTCGAGGTCGACGTCGGGCGTGAACGGCTTGCCCTTGGCGTGCACCCGCAGGATCGCCTTGCGGCCCTCCATGTCCGGGTTGTCGACCGGGATCTGCCTGTCGAACCGGCCGGGACGCAGCAGGGCCGGGTCCAGGATGTCGGGCCGGTTGGTGGCCGCGATCAGGATCACGCCGCCCTTGGTGTCGAAGCCGTCCATCTCGACGAGCAGCTGGTTGAGCGTCTGCTCGCGCTCGTCGTGACCGCCGCCCATGCCGGCGCCGCGGTGCCGGCCGACGGCGTCGATCTCGTCGACGAAGACGATCGCCGGGGCGTTCGACTTGGCCTGCTCGAACAGGTCGCGGACCCGGCTGGCGCCGACACCGACGAACATCTCGACGAAGTCCGAGCCGGAGATCGAGTAGAACGGCACTCCGGCCTCGCCGGCGACGGCGCGGGCGAGCAGCGTCTTACCGGTACCCGGGGAGCCGAAGAGCAGCACGCCCTTCGGGATCTTCGCGCCGAGTGCCTGGTACTTCGTCGGGTTCTGCAGGAAGTCCTTGATCTCCTGGAGCTCCTCGACCGCCTCGTCCGAGCCCGCCACGTCGGCGAACGTCGTCTTCGGCGTGTCCTTGGTGATCATCTTCGCCTTGGACTTGCCGAAGTTGAGCACCCGCGAGCCGCCGCCCTGCATCTGCGACATGAACAGCAGCAGCAGGACCACGAGGATCGCGATCGGCAGCAGGTTGATCAGAATGCTCAGCAGGATGTTGTCGCCGGAGACCGTGGCGTTGACGTTGCCGGAGATCCGGTTCTGCGCCTTCGCCTGGAGGACCTGGTTCCAGATCTCGTCGGTCAGCTCATACGGATACTGAGTCTCGATCTTGTCGGTCTGCTTGCCCGCGAACTCCTCGGACTTCTCAAGATCGATCTCGAGCGTCTGCTCTTTGTCCTTCTGGACGACCTTCTTGATGCCCGGCTGGTTCAGACGGTCGAGAGCGACCGAAGTGTCCACCCGCTGGTAGCTCGGACCACTGGTGAAAACAGAGCTCAACGCCACTACGCCGATGATCACCAGAATGATCCAGACCACCGGGCGGCGGAAGAAACGCGTACGTTCCATACTGTTGTCGGGCGCCAAGCGCCCGGACCCTCCTGATCGGCGTCCTGGTCACCTCAACGACAGCCGCTCACCGGCGGCTGCCAAGGACCGGCGGCTGCCGGTCCCTAGCTCCTCCAGCGCTCGTGACACCACGCCATCGGTCACTCGACGGTACACCGTAGGTGCCGTTTGCGAACCCGTGAGCCCGCAGGGCGAACTACGTGTACGGCTCGTGAAATCAGGGCGGTATACGTGCAAAAACGCCCATAATGAACCATTACTGAGAACACGCTGAGAAAGCGGTTCAGCTACGGGCGTACACCTCGGGCTTGAGAACGCCGACGTAGGGCAGCTCCCGATACCGCTCGGCGAAGTCCAGGCCGTAGCCGACCACGAACTCGTTCGGGATGTCGAAGCCCACGTAACGCACCGGGACCTGCACCTTGACCGCGTCCGGCTTGCGGAACAGGGCCACCACCTCGACGCTGGCCGGCTGCCGCGACTCCAGGTACTTCATCAGCCAGGAGAGGGTCAGACCGGAATCCACGATGTCCTCGACCACGAGCACGTGCCGGCCGGCGATGTCGCGGTCCAGGTCCTTGAGGATGCGCACCACACCCGAGGAGGTGGTGCCCTGCCCGTACGACGAGACGGCCATGAACTCCATCTCGGTCGACGGACCGTGCTTGGCCAGCGAGCGGGCGAAATCGGCCATGAACATGACCGCACCCTTCAGCACACAGACCAGCAGGATGCCACCGTCGGCGTCGGTGTGGTCCACCGAGACCTGCTTAGCGAGCTCGTCGATCTTGTCCCGGATCTGTTGCTCCGAGATGATCACGTGGTCGATGTCGGCGTCGTACCAAGTGCCATCAGCCATGGCCCTAGCCTGCCGCATGGAGGTTACCGATCGGCGAACGGGGCCGGATTCCGAACCGGATCCCTCAACTGCTATGAGCCGGAACCACCCGAACGAGGTCATCCGAACGGCGTGCCACCCCGATTCCGGCGGGCAGATGCACCGGTCCCTGACCATGCCAATCGGTCACCAGAGCGTCCATCGCGGTGACATGACCGAACGCCAGGGCGCCCCCGGCCGCACCCAGCTCCCGGGCCCACCGGTGCAGCACCCGGCCCCGGATCGCCGGTGACATCGCGGCCAGATCCGGCACCGACAGGCCACCCGCCGACCGCGCCGACTCCAGCGCCGCCGCGGACAACTCGTCCAGCGCCGCGTTGTCCGCGGCCACCAGGGCCGCGGTCCGGGCCAGGTTGCCCAGCACACCCGGGCCGAGCGCGTCGACCAGCGCGGGCAGGACGGAAGCGCGGACCCGGGACCGGGCGTACGCCGGATCGGTGTTGTGCGGGTCCTCCCAGGGTGCCAGGCCCAGCGCGGCACAGGCCTTGCGGGTGTCGGCCCGGGCCACGTCCAGCAGCGGCCGGCGGAACAGCCCGCGCCGGCCCGGCATCCCGGACAGCCCGCGCGGCCCGGCCCCCCGGGCCAGCGCCAGCAACACCGTCTCGGCCTGGTCGTCGCGGGTGTGCCCGAGCAGCACGGCGGCCGCGCCCAGCTCGCCGGCGGCCGAGGTCAGAGCCTCGTATCGCGCGGTGCGGGCGGCCGCCTCCGGGCCACCGGCGAGCCCGGCGACCGAGACGGTCTCGATGCGGACCGGGTCGAACCCGGAGTCACGCGCCCACGCGGCCACCGACCGGGCCCGCCGGTCGGAGCCCTCCTGAAGGCCGTGGTCGACGGTGACCAGGCCGGTCCGGCGGCCGGCGAACCGGGCCGCCGAGGCGAGTGCCAGAGAATCGGCTCCACCCGAACACGCCACCAGGATCAGGGCGTCCCCGGGAAGATCGGCCAGACCCCGGCGCACCGCCATGCGCACTGCCGCCACCGGCGGCGGGATCCTGGCCATGGTTAGTGATGCACCCGCGTCACCCAGGCGTCGGGGTCGCCCAGCTCCTCGATCCGGGGCAGGGTCAGCGGGGACTCGAAGATCTTGTTGAAGCCGTCCATCCCGACCCGCTCGTGCACGCCGTGGACGAACTTGCGCCCCTCCGCGTACTGCCGCATCTTGACCTCGATGCCGAGCACCCGGCGCATCGCCTTCTCCAGCGGGTTGCCGCTCTCGCGGCGCCTGTTGAACTTGGCGCGGATCGAGTCGACCGACGGGATCACCTCGGGGCCCACCCCGTCCATCACGAACTCGGCGTGCCCCTCCAGCAGCGTCATCAGGGCGGTCAGCCGGTCCAGCACGGCCCGCTGACCGGGGGTCTGCACGACGTCGAGCACCGAGGCCCGGCTGTCCGGGTTGCTCAGCGCGTCGGAGAGCGTCGCGACGCCACGCCGCATCCGCTCCAGCATGTGCTCGCCACCCTGCGAGGCGTCGACGAACGCCTGCACCTCACCGAGGAAGTAGCCCCGCATCCACGGGACGGCGGTGAACTGGGTGCGGTGGGTGACCTCGTGCAGGCACACCCAGAGACGGAAGTCACGGGGATCCGCGTCGATCTTGCGTTCCACCTCGACGATGTTCGGCGCGTTCAGCAGCAGCTGACCGGGCTCGCCGGAGAACACCTCATACTGCCCGAGCACACGGCCGGACAGATAGGCCAGCACCGTGCCGGCCTGCACACCGGTCACCCGTGACCCGATCGCGTCGGCCAGCGGGCCCGGCTCCTTGCCGTCCGACATCCGGGCCACCAGCGGGCCGATCACCCGCTGCAACCCGGCGACATTCACCTTCGCCCAGTCCCGCCGGTCCACCACCCGCACCGGTGGCACCTCGACCTGCAAGGTCAAACCCGTATAAGCCGCGACGTGCCCGGCCGCCTCATCGGTGAGTGCCCGCAGCTCGGACACCACCTGAGTAGCCTCCTCGTAGGAGACCGCGGGCCCGGTCTTGGCCAGGGCGCCCGCGGTGGCGGCCGCCAGATCCCAGTCAACGAACTGCGCCATGCAGCCCACCGTACCCGCGCGGTTCCAGACCGCACTCAGGTGAAACCCCCGAAACCTCGCTCAGCAGCCGCAATCGACCAGCCGCGCGGCGATCTTGTCGATCGCCTGCCGGGCGGTGATCGCGTTCGCCCCACCCTTCGCCATGATCGCGAACGCCAGGATCTGCCGCTCCCTGGTGACCAGCACCCCGGCCAGGGTGCTCACCCCGCTCAGCGACCCGGTCTTCGCCCGGACGATGCCCTGCGCGGTGGCGTTGTCGCTCGGCGTCGCGAACCGGGTCTCCAACGTCCCCGACCAGCCCGCCACCGGCAGCCCGTTGAAGATGTTGCTCAACTCCGGCCGGGTGCCCGCGGCGGCCAGCTGCAACGTCTGGACCAGCAGGTCCGGGGTGATGCCGTTGCGGTTGGAGAGCCCACTGGCGTCCTTCAGGCTGGCCTGCTCGGCGGGCAGGCCCAGCTCGGTCAGCTTGGCGCCCATCGCCCGGGCCGTACCCGCGAAACTGGCCTCCTCGCCGGCCGCCAGCGCCACCTGCCGCCCGAGCACCTCGGCCAGCACGTTGTCACTCTGCTGCAGCATCCAGTCGACGATCTGCACCAGCGGCGGCGACTCGACCTTGCCCATCTCGGTGCCCGGGGCCAGGACCGGTCCGGCCGAGGCCGGCGTGCCGCCACCCTCCTCCGGGGCCTCCCCGCGCTTCACCGACGACGTCGGGGCACCGATCATCTCGGCGAACAGCCGGCCCACCGACAGCGCCGGATCCGCGTAGCGCGGATCCCCGCCGAACTCGTTGTGCACCGGCTCGATCCGGCCCGCGTTGGTCATCAGCGACTGGATCCGGGCCACCTGACCGCCCGGCGAGATATCCGAACTACTCCATCCGGCAGCCGTCTCCGGCCCCTCGAACAGCGTCGTGTCCACCAGCACCCGGGTCGGCTTGGTACCGCCGAGAGCCTTCTTGACCTGGGCGGCCAGATCATCCAGCAGCGCCGCGCCGGGGAACAGGTCCTTGTCGTCCTCCGCCACCGCCAGCGTCGCGTCACCGCCACCGATGATCACCACTTCGCCCGGCGCGTCCCCGGCCACCACCCGCGTCTCCAGCCGGTGCGCCGCCCCGCGCGCGGCCAGCACGGTCGCCGCGGTCAGCACCTTCGTGGTCGAGGCCGGGGTGGTCTTCGCGTCGGCGTTCCGCTCGTAGAGCAGCGTCTTCGTCGACACGTCCACCACCTGGATGTGCACCGTCGAACCGAGCGCACCCGCCTCGACCAGCGGATCCAGCGCCTCCTTGACGGTCGCCGGATCGGGCGCGGACCCACCAGCCGCGGCGGCCACCAGCACCGGCGTCGGCGTGGGCTCCGGCGTGGTCACGGTCGGCGAGGGCGTCCCACCCGGCTTCCCGGTGAGCGCGTCGACCCACCCGCCGACCGGTCCCGGCCGCGTCACGACGATCCCGCCCGCCGCGGCCAGAACCAGGACGATCAACACCAACACCGATTTGGTACGGGGTTTACGCCGCGCCCCCGTCTCCACCGAGCCCGCGCCGTCGCTGGTCCCGGCCGTAGCGCCGGTTCCGGGCGAATGCGGTGGAGACGCCGGCGGAACCGCCGCCCGAGCGGCCCCCGACGCGATCGCGGGCCGCCCATAGGTTCCGCCGCTGTTCGCCCCTCCGTAGCTGGTCCCGCCGCTGTTCGCCCCTCCGTGGCCGGTCCCGGCGCCGGCGGTCCCGCCGTTGGCCGCCCCGGCCCCGGACGTCCCGCTGTTGCTCGGCCCGGCGCTGGAAGTTCCCGGGACGGTGCCGCCCGGTCCGGTGTCTCCGGAACCCGGGCCACCGGCATTCGCACTTCCCGAACCCGCGGGATTCGTGCCACCGGGCGTCGCCCCACCGGGCCGTGAACCACCGGTCAGCCCGAGGTTGGCGGTCCGGTCCGGGTCCATCCCCAGCCCGAAGTTCGCGGTCCGCCCGGGATCGTGCCCGAGACTCGCGGTCCGCTCAGGATCAGCACCCGCCCCGAATCCCCCGGCCCACCCGGTGTCGGCACTCTGTCCGTAGGTAGCGGAACGACCGGATTCAGCGCTCTGCCCATATGTAGTAGAACGCCCGGAATCCGCGCTCTGCCCGAAACTCGCGGTCCGCCCGGAATCGAGATCCGGCCCGGAACCGGGGGTGCGCCCGGCCTCGGCGCTCCGGCCATAGGTCGAGGTCCGTCCCGGATCCACCGCCGGGCCGAAGCCGGAAGCCCCACCCGGGCCGCTGAACCGGCCGAACGCCGTGGTCCGGTCCGGATCGGCGGGCTGAGCCCGCTCCGAGGCCCAGGCCCGGCCACCGGGATCACCGGCGACGGTGTCCGCCGGGCCCGACGCCCAGGCGCCACGCACGGTGGCCTGGCCGGGCTGTGTTCCCGGCCAGTTCCCGCTCGGCCCCGGACCGCTCGGCGGATAGTCGGCACCCGGGGAACGGCCGGCAGGCTCGCCACCAGTCCCCGCTCCCGGCCGACCACCCAGCCCGAACGAGCTGACCGGCCCGGAGCGCTGGGCGTCCACCGGCGAACCGGTGGCCCGACCGGGTGCCGGGCTCTGCGGGACACTCGCCCGCCCCGGCTGCTGGTCACTGACGAACGGGTTCCACCCACCGGCCACCGAACCCGCGGCCTCCGAACCACCCGCAGCGGGCGACGCCGGCGTGGCAGAGCCCGGCATGGCGGAGGTCGGCATGCCGGAGATCGGCGTAGTGGACGTCGACGTGGCGGAGGTCGGCGTAGCGGACGTCGACGTGCCGGAGGGCGGCGTGGCAGAAGTAGAAGTGCCGGAGGTCGGTGTGGCAGGAACCGACGCCGGTGCGACAGGCGATGCCGATGCCGATGCCGCCGACGATGCCGATGCGGCAGGCGACGGCGGAGTAGCCGCGGCGTACCCCTGCCCCGGTGTCCCCTGCTGCGGTGTCCCCTGCTGCGGAACGGACGGCTCCCGACCGGCCCGGTCCGCCTGACTGGCCGGTCGCCCCTGACCCGGGACCTGCGGATACGCCATCGTGCCGGGTTCCGGAACGGCCGCCGTCGACCCGGCGCCCCGGCCCGCCTCCGGAACCTCGGCCGGCCCCGAATTCGGAACCTGACCGGGCCGCACCGGAGACGCCGCCCAAGGGCTGACGCTCGGGCCGCCGGCCTGCCCCGGCGCCGTGGGCACCGACGACTGCGGAACAGCAGGAGAAGCATCTGCCGCACCGGACGACGCGGTGGAGCCGGCTGGCGGAGCGGCGGCCTGCGCCGAGGCCGCCCACGCCGAAGTGGATGCGGACGGCGAGCCCGGCGCGGACGCGGACGGTGCAACGGACGCGGGCGGTGCACCCGGAACCGACGGTGGAACGGACGTAGCCGGTGAAGCAGACGCGCCTGGCGATTCGGCAACGCTCGGCGACGCGGAGAACTGCACGCTGGCCGGACCGTGCGGACCGGAGAACGGGCCTCCCGCCGCCGGAAGGTCCGACCCGGCGGGGCGGCCTCCCACCGAGGGAAAGCCCGGGTCAGCCGACGGCCGGACACCCGCGGACGGGAAACCCGACGCCGATGACGGCCGACCACCGGCAGACGGAAGATCTGACGCGGATGCCGGGCCGCTCCCGGAGGACGGCACTCCCGGCTGCCCGGGATCCTGGCTGGAGGGAGCGGGCTGAGCAGCGGTTCCAGGGACGCTCACGCCGCCGGACGGCGAGGTAGGCGCCGTCATCGGTCCCGGGGCCGAAGCAGCCGAACTCGTCGGGGCGCCGTCGCCCGCCGGCCGTCCAGCAGCCGGAGATCCCGCAGCCTGTGACAACGGGTTTCCCGTGGCCTGCGGCTGCGGGTTTCCGGTGGCCTGCGGCTGCGGATCTCCGGTGGCGGGTGACGACGGGCTTTTCGTGGCCGGTGACGGCTGGGGTCCCGCCGGCGCTTGAGGAACCGGAGGAACCTGACCGGCCGATGCCGGAGGCGCGGACGGCTGGCCGGTGGAGGTGGCGGATGCGGATGCGGATGCGGATACTCGATCGGGCGTCCCGGCGGCCGAGGACTGCTGCCCAGCGGATGCGGGAGGCGCCGTCGACGCGTGTCCTGCCGGTGTTTGGCCTGCCTGCACCTGACCGGTGGATGCCTGTCCCGAAGGTGCCTGCTCCTGGGATGTCTGACCCGGGGATGTGACGGCTGCCGGTGGTTGGCCGGCGGGGGCGGGCGGCGCCGATGTCTGGCCCGCGGCGGCGCCCAGCGATCGGGCCAGCTCCGGCGGGATAGCCGCCTGGCCCGAGGACTGCGCGGACAGGGAGTGCGCCAGTCCGGGTGGAACGGCGGCCTGTCCGGGAGCCGCGGACGGTGGCTGAGTGGTGGGGTGCGGGGCGGGGCTGCTCCCGGGCGTACCGGCAAGCGGTCCTTGATCTTCTTCTTGCCAGGGGAACGGGCGGCGTCCCTCACCCGATGGTGGGGAAACCGCGGCTGGATCGGCCGATGGGTCGGCGTTCGACCCGGACGGCTGCATATTGTCCGAATTGTCGGGATAGGTAGGAGATCCCGGCGTCGAGCCGGTAACCGCCTTACCTCCTCCGGGGCCGGGTTGCGAACCCGACACGCCGTGATTTTCCGGACCGTCATGTGAATCTTGCCTCGTCACACGCCCCTCCTCGCCCGTGGCGTCAGACTTAGGGGAGACTAGCGACATCCGGCACACCGTTGCGCGCGGATCCTGCGGGCCCTGCTTCCACGCCCCGCTCCCGCCCGGCGGACCGGACTATTCAAGCGGGCAAGCAAAAGGGGAGCGAATAATGGATTTCGACGTCTTGGTTGAGATCCCCAAGGGGCAGCGCAACAAGTACGAGGTGGACCACAAGACCGGTCGTATCCGGCTGGACCGGACCCTCTTCACCGCGACACAGTATCCCGCGGACTACGGCTACATCGAGGGCACCCTGGGCCAGGACGGCGACCCGCTGGACGCGCTGGTGCTGATCCAGGAGCCGACGTTCCCCGGTTGCCTGGTCCGGGCGCGCGCCATCGGGATGTACCGGATGACCGACGAGAAGGGCCGCGACGACAAGGTTCTCTGCGTCCCCTTCGAGGACCCGCGTCAGGAGCACCTGCGCGACATCCACCACCTGGGCGAGTTCGACCGGATGGAGATCCAGCACTTCTTCACGGTCTACAAGGACCTGGAGCCGGGCAAGTCGGTCGAGGGCGCGACCTGGGTCGGCCGGATCGAGGCGGAGAACGAGATCCGCGCCTCGTTCAAGCGCGCCGAGGTGGCCGAGGCCGAAGAGGGAGAGCACTGACCGCACGCTCCCGCGAAACCGCTGACGACCGCACCTGCGGGGCCCTATCGGCCTCGCAGGTGCGGTCGTATTGCGCAAGAGACATATGTCACACCGGGCTCAGCCGATGCCGGAGACCGCCGAATAGAGGCCGAGCACCGCGCAGGCCACCGGGATGACCGAGACGACCACCAGGGCGTCCACGATGTCGGCGGCCCGCCCCAGGTAGGGCGACGGGGGCTGGTCGGCGTACCGCGCGCCGGCCGCGACCGTGATCAGCGCGATCAGCACCGCCCCGGCGAGCACCGCGGGCAACATCCCACCGGCGTCGGCGAGCACGTCGACACCGAGCGCCGCACCACCGGCCAGACCCGCGGCGAGCACCGGGACCCGGTGCCGCCGGGACACGAACAGGCGCGAGCGCAGCAACAGCGCGACCCCGGCGACCCCGATCAGGACCCGGGCTGCCCAGCCGCCGTCGGTGGCGAGCACCGCGAAAGCGCCGACCGCCAGGACCGCGTGCCCCAGGAGCATGCCGGCCAGCAGTTCGTCGGTACGGGTGACCGCGGCGAACACCGCACCCCGCTCCGGCAGGCGGCGCACCGAGTCGCTCAGGCCCTGACGGAACGGGTCCTCGACGGTCGACGGCGCGTCGGTGCCGGCCGGCAGGCTGACCGGCGGCAGCGGGGTGCGCCCGAACCGGACCGCGAGCAGCGGCAACACCCCGATCCCGCAGACCAGCACCGAGATCAGCACGGCGGCGCCACCGGCCGCGTCGGTGAACAGCCCGGTGGTGGCGGTGAGCGCGCCGAGCAGGCCGGCCGTCACACCGGCGGTGAAGAACCGGGCGCCGGCCGCCACCCCCGCCCCGGCCAGCGCGGAGATCAGCAGCACCGAGATCGAGCCGGCCAGCAACTCCGGGCCGCCCAGCCAGGAGACCGGGGAGAACACCCCGCCGCGGTCGTACGAGGTGATCAGGGCGGCGCCACCGGCGAACGCGTACGGCAGGGCGTAGGCACCCAGGGCCACGCCGGCCCGGCCGTCCCCGAACGCCCGGGACGCCACCGTCGCCACCAGGGCCAGCAGCACCGCCACCGCCAGCCCGGCGATCCCCGGCCAGCGGCCCTGGCCGGTGGTCGCGAGCAGGGCGGGCAGGCCCAGCGCCAACGGCACGGCGGCGGCCACCAGAGTCGCGGTCCGGCTGGAGTCGGCCGTCCAGACCCCGCCCCGGCGGCGCGCGCCCTCGGCGATCGCCTCGACCACATCGTCGTACTCCAGCTCCGGCCACGACTCCCCGGCCGGGACCAGGTGCAGGACCTCGCCGTCGCGCACACCCTGGGGATGCAGGCCCTGCCCGGCGGCGAGGACCTCGCCGTCGCCTCGGCGCAGCACCCAGCCGCCGTGCCGTTCGCCCTCGTCGGCGAGCCCTTCACCGGCGTAGCGCAGCACCTCCGGCAGCAACTCGGCCAGCGGGACCTGCTCGGGGAGGGCCACGTCGACCCGACGTTGCGGCGCACTGATCGTCACCCGGGCCAGACCGACGCTCACCAGGTAATCCTTCCGGTTGTCCACAGCCGCGAAAGCGGGTTTATCCACAGCACCGGGCCCGAGGCTGCGGGATCGACGGAACTTTACCTAGCATGAGCCGGTCGTGAGGGCCCGAGACATTCGGGGCCGACGGACCGGAATTCAGGAGGCGTCATGGGCACCGTGGTGGTCAAGCGGGCGGCCCGGCGGCCGGCGCCCGAGATCCCGGGCGAGCAGTTGGTGGTCGAGCCGCCACCGGAGATTCCGGAGGCGGTGGCGGCCCGCTGGCAGCAGTGGCTGATGGCGCTACCGATGCTGGGCGGCACGCTGGCCATGGCGATGATGATGGGCCAGGGGCGGGGCGGCGCTTACTCGTATGTCATCGGTGGCCTCTTCGGGGTGTCCTCGCTGGCCATGATGATGACCTCGTTCGGGGCGTCCGGCGCACCCCGCAAGGCCGAGATGATGTCGGCCCGCCGGGAGTACCTGCGGCATCTCGCCTCGCTGCGCAAGCGGGTCCGGGAGACGGCGCGCCTGCAGCGGGTCGGTCTGCTCTACCGCCATCCCGATCCGGAGCGGCTGTGGTCGACGGTCGGCAGCCACCGGGTGTGGGAGCGCCGGGCCGGTGACCCGGACTTCGGCGTGGTGCGGGTGGGTGTCGGGCCGCAGACGCTGGCCACCCCGCTGGTGCCGCCGGTGACCCGGCCGCTGGACGAGCTGGAGCCGATGACCGCCGGTGCGCTGCGCCGCTTCCTGGACGCCTATTCGGTGGTGCCGGACCTGCCGGTGGCGATGTCGCTGCGCGGCTTCTCCCGGATCTACGTGCGCGGTGACGCGCCCGGCGCGGAGGGCCCGCGAGCGCTGGTCCGGGCGGTGCTGACCCAGCTGGCGGTGTTCCACGCGCCGGACGATCTGGTGATCGCGGTCTGCGCCGGGCAGGGTGCCCGCTCGCACTGGGAGTGGGTGAAGTGGCTGCCGCACGCCGGGCATCCCGGCCGCAACGACGCGCTGGGCCCGATCCGGCTGGTCGCGGGGGCCGAGCCGGAGCTGGCCGAGATGCTGGAGGACGTGCTGGGCAACCGGCCCCGGTTCCATCCCGGGGAGAGCGCCGGCAGCACACCGCACGTGCTGGTCGTGATCGACGGCGCGGAGCCGGCCACCACCCGGCTGGACGACGCCCTGGACGGTTTGACCGTGCTGGACCTGGACACCGCGCCGCCCCGGCTGCTGGACCGGTCGGCGCTGGTGCTGGAGGTGCGCACCGACGGGGTGCTCGGCACCTGGACGATGGACCAGGAGAGCGAGGTGGGCCGGGCCGACGGGCTGACCGTCGCCGAGGCCGAGGCGGTGGCCCGGCGGCTGGCCCCGCTGCGGCTGGCCGTCGCGGCCGATCCCGGCGGGTCGGCGACGGCCGTCGAGACCGGCCTGCCCGATCTGCTCGGGGTCGCCGATCCGGAGAATTTCAGTGTCGCCAACGGCTGGCCGGCCCGGGCCGCACGGGACATGCTGCGGGTGCCGATCGGGGTCAGCGCCGACGGGATGCCGGTCGAGCTGGACATCAAAGAGTCCGCGCAGGACGGCATGGGCCCGCACGGCCTGCTCATCGGCGCCACCGGTTCCGGCAAGTCGGAGCTGCTCAAGACGCTGGTGCTGGCGCTCGCGGCGACCCACTCGTCGGAGGTGCTCAACTTCATCCTGATCGACTTCAAGGGTGGCGCGGCGTTCTCCGCGATGGACCGGCTGCCGCACACCGCCGCCGTGGTCACCAACCTGGAGCACGCGCTGCCCCTGGTGGACCGGATGTTCGACGCGCTGGAGGGCGAGATGGCCCGGCGCCAGGAGGTGCTCTCCAAGGCCGGCAACTACGCCAGCCTGTTCGACTACGAGCGTGCCCGTGCCGGTGGCGCCCCGCTGGCACCGCTGCCGACGCTGTTCATCGTCTGTGACGAGTTCACCGAGATGCTGCAGAAGAAGCAGGACTTCATCGAGATCTTCCTGCAGATCGGGCGGCTCGGCCGGTCCCTCGGCGTGCACCTGCTGCTGGCCAGCCAGCGCCTGGAGGACGGGCGGCTGCGCGGGCTGGACACCCATCTGTCATACCGGATCGGCCTGCGCACCTTCTCCGCCCTGGAGTCGCGGGCGGTGCTCGGCGTGCCCGACGCGTATGAGCTGCCCAAGGCCCCGGGCAACGGCTATCTGAAGTTCGGCACCGAGCCGATGACCCGGTTCAAGGCGGCGTATGTGAGCGGGCCGGTCCGCCGGTCCGGGCGCTCCGGCGGCCGGGTGCCGCACCACGGCCCGCGGGTGCTGCCCTGGTCCACCCAGTTCGTGGCGGCGCCGGTCACGGCGCCCGAGCCGAAACCGTCGGCCCAGCAGGAGGAGGGGCCGATACTCGCCGACATGGTGGTGGACCGGATCGTCGGGCAGGGACCGCCGGCCCACCAGGTGTGGCTGCCGCCGCTGGAGGAGTCGTCGACGCTCGACGAGCTGCTCGGGCCGGTCGGGGTGATGCCCGGCCGGGGCCTGACCTTCACCAACCCGTCGGTGCACAACCGGCTCCAGGTGCCGATCGCGATCGTCGACAAACCGCGTGAGCAGCTGCGGGATGTGATGTGGCTGCAGCTGGCCGGCGCGGCCGGGCACCTGGCGGTGGTCGGTGGCACGCTCAGTGGCAAGTCGACAGCGCTGCGGACGCTGATCTGCGGGCTGGCGCTCACCCACACCCCGGCCGAGGTGCAGATCTACTGCATGGACTTCGGTGGTGGCTCGCTCGGCACGCTACGCGATCTGCCGCACGTGGGTGGGGTGTTCTCCCGGCTGGACACCGAGGGCATCCGGCGGACCGCCGGCGAGATGATCACCCTGCTGGCCGAGCGGGAGAAACGGTTCGCCGAGCTCGGGGTGGACTCGATGGCGTCGTACCGGAGCCGTCGCGCGGGGGGCAACGACCCGTTCGGTGACGTGTTCCTGGTGATCGACGGGTGGAGCACGATCCGCAAGGAGTTCGACGAGCTGGAGCCGGTGCTGACCGACCTGGCCACCCGCGGCCTGTCGTACGGGATTCACCTGGTGGCCGCATCCTCTCGCTGGATGGACTTCCGGGCCGGCGTCCGGGACCTCTTCGGCTCCCGGCTCGAACTGCGGCTCGGCGACCCGACCGACTCGGTGATCAACCACCGGGCGGCGAAGGACGTGCCCGAGGACACCCCGGGCCGGGGCATGATCGTGCACCCGACCAACCGGGCCAAGGGCCTGCACCTGCTGACCGTCCGGCCCGAGGTCGCCTCGATCGGCGACACCGCGGGCCTGGTCAAGGCGATCGCGGCGGCCTGGGAGGGCGCACCGGCCCCGCGGGTGCGGCTGCTGCCGCCGTCGGTGCCGTACAGCGCGCTCAACGCCGAACGCGGCAGTGGGCTGCGCATCCCGATCGGCATCGCCGAGGCGAACCTCCAGCCGGTCGAGATCGACTTCGCCACCGATCCACACTTCCTGCTCTTCGGCGACGCCGAGGCCGGCAAGTCGTCGTTCCTGCGGTCGCTGGCCACCACACTGACCAACCGGTTCCGGCCGGAGGAGTGCCGGATCATCCTGGTCGACTACCGGCGCAGCCTGATCGACATCCCACAGACCGAACACCGCATCGGGTACGGGATGCAGGCCGAGCCGACCCTCCAGCTGATCCAGTCGGCGGCCGCCTACATGGAGCGCCGCCTGCCCGGCGAAGACGTCACCGCCCGTCAGCTGCGCGACCGCTCCTGGTGGACCGGGCCGGAACTGTTCGTGCTGGTCGACGACTACGACCTGGTCGTCTCCGGGCCGACCAACCCGCTCACCCCACTGGTCAACTATCTGGCCCAGGCCCGGGACATCGGGCTGCACCTGGTGCTCACCCGGCGATCCGGTGGCGCCGGCCGCTCCCTCTACGAGCCGGTCATCCAGAAACTCCGGGAGCTGTCCATGCCCGGCCTGGTGATGTCCGGTTCCCCCGAGGAGGGCGCGCTCATCGGCAACGTGAAACCGCTGCCACTACCACCGGGCCGTGGCCGTCTCATCACCCGCCGTGAGGGGACCCGGCTGATCCAGCTCGCACACCAGCCGCCGTTCCAGGATTCCGGAAAATGAACAGACACCCGGTGCGATTGGGCGCAAAGGATCGCAGCCACACAGTGCCGTGGGAGAGTAATCTCCCTCCATCGACAGACCGCTCGATTGACCGACTCGACTCCGATCGACGAACCGTCTCGATCGGCCGACCGTCTCAGAATGGGCGACGCCGACCCGTGAGCAGTGTGAGCAGCGAGGCCCGGCCGGACCGGCCGCGATGGGTGCAGCCCGTCGGCGGTGTCCGGTGCTGAGGCGCGATGTCCGGAGCCCGTCACCGGTCCACCGGGGCAGGCGCCTCGCGGTGGCCACGCTGGCCGGGCTGATCGTCTTCGGGGTGCCCGCCACCGGCGCCTTCGCCGGGCCGGCCGGCGCGCTGGCCGAGCCGATCAGTCTCACCGGAGACTCGGTTCGCAACGACCAGTGGCAGCTGACCGCACTCAACCTGCCCGCCGCGTGGAACTACGCGGACGGCGCCGGGGTCACCGTCGCGGTCCTCGACTCGGGTGTGGACGCCCAGCACGTCGACCTGGCCGGCCAGGTGCTGCCCGGCATCGACCTGGTCGACAAGGACCGGGACGGCACCACCGACCCGGTCGGCCACGGCACCTCGGTGTCCGCGATCATCGCCGGCCGCGCCGACGACAACCTCGGCGTCGTCGGCATCGCCCCGAAAGCCAAGATCCTGCCGGTCCGGGTGCTGGACGAGGAGAACCGCTACGACGACGCCCTGATCGTCGCCAAAGGCGTGCGCTGGGCCGTCGACAACGGGGCCCGGGTGGTGAACCTGTCACTCGGCGGCAGCGGCTCCAGCCCGGCGCTGGCCGCCGCCATCGACTACGCGTTCGCCCGCGACGTGGTGGTCGTCGCCTGCACCGGCAACGCCACCGGCACCTCCACCACCCAGACCACCAAGGTCGGTGTGTGGTACCCGGCCCGCGAACCGGGCGTGATCGCGGTCGGCGGCATGCAGCGCGACGGCAAAGAGCTCTGGAGCGGTTCGATCCGCGGCAAGGAGACCGTGGTGACGGCCCCGGCGACCGATCTGGTCGGCGCCCGGCCCGGCGGCTACTGGCAGATCCGGGGCACCAGCTTCGCCGCACCCATGGTGTCGGCGACCGCCGCGCTGATCCGGTCCCGCTGGCCCGACATGCCCGCCGGCGAGGTCGTCAACCGGATCATCCGCACCGCCCAGGACCGTGGCGAACCGGGCCGCGACGACGAATACGGCTTCGGCATGATCGATCCGGTCGGCGCACTCACCGCGGACGTGTCCTACGCAACGTCCAATCCGCTCGACAACACTCCGCCGCCCGGGGTGGCCCGGTTCGGCAGCGCACCGGTCTCCGGGAAAGCCCAGTCCGCACCGGAGGAACCGGTCCGGACCGAGAGCCAGCCCGCCAAGGTCTCCGGCGGCAACGTCGGCGACTGGGCCGCCCCCGGCGATCCGGTGACCCAGGCCGGCACACCGGTGGCCCGCTGGATCGCGATCGCCCTGCTGGTGTTGTCGGCGGTCGCGGCCGCGATAACCATCCGCCGGTTCGCCGCCGCCACAAACTGACCCACCACCACGAACTGACCCACCACCACGAACGGATCCGCCACCACGAACGGATCCGCCACACGAACTGACTCGCCGCCGCCTGGCCTGGCGCCGCCTGGCCTGGCGTCGCCGACGGATCCGCTGCCACCACTTGATCTCCGATAAGGGCCCTGACGGCTAATTGGTTCGCTGGCGGGTCAGCCCGGTCTCCATGACGTTTCCGCAGGCAACCGGACCTCCTCAAAGAGCCACCCAGGTCGCCCGGCCCCCGGAACCCCGCTGAAGACACACACACTGCCCGCCGCGTGCGCAGACGTCCGGTATCGCACCCCGGCGGCGTCACACACATCCCAGACGGTGAGCGCATGTCGGGCCCATGACACCGGCGCAAGCACCCGATCCGCCAACGTGGGCACCTTCCCCGAGCCCAGCCGACATCGGAACTCGGAACTCGATCAAGGGTTCCGCTGCCCTGAAAGGCGCGACCACGGTTCGACGGCGGGTCAGAGGCGGTTTCCATGAACGTTGCCGCTTTTGATCGACCTTCCTGAGTTGACCATCAGGTTCCGATATGAGCCACAAATCGACACACGAAGGGAAGCCCTGCCTCCGAAAGGGGCCGGCCGGGGTCACATTGCTGCGACCAGGCGGCCGGGGTCAGGCGGCCGGGGTCAGGCGGCAGCTACGCAGGCTGGGGCCGAGCAGCTCGGGCGATGTGGTTCCGACGGCGAAGTGGTTCCGACCATCGACCTGCCATGGCCGGTGGGGGCGACTGGCTCAGGCTGCGGGGTGGCCAGCGGGTCGCAGGGCTCGGGTGGCCAGCGGGTCGCAGGGCTCGGGTGGCCAGCGGGTCGCAGGGCTCGGGTGGCCAGCGGGTCGCAGGGCTCGGGTGGCCAGCAGGTCGCGGGGCTCGGGTGGCCAGCGGGTCGCAGGGCTCGGGTGGCCGACGGGGGTGGGGGCTTGTGGTTCGGGTTCGGGGTGCCGGTTGGGGCGCATCGGCCCGGAAGTCGCCTGTCGGTCGGGTGCCGCGCGGACCTCGCGGGGATGCCACTGGCGTGGTGGTTGCGGTTGTGGGGCCGTGGGGCGTACCGGAAACGGGTCCGCGCTGACGTCTTGCGACGCGGACCTCAGGCGGACCGGTCACCGGGGAGGGGTGGGTCAGGCGCACTCGCCGGTTCGGACGCTTCGGGTGTTGGCGCGGCCGGTCTGGGCCACTGAGGAGGCCTCTTCCGCGGTCAGGGCGAAACCGACGTATTTGTCGTCGGCCGCGGCTGCGAAGATCACGCCGATGACATTGCCGGACGGGTCGATCAGTGGGCCGCCGGAGTTGCCGCTGCGGACCAGGGACTTGATCGTGTAGATCTCGCGGGTCACGTCACTGGACTCGTAGATGTCCGGGCCGGTGATGCGGCTGACGTCGCGGATGCGGGCGGACTGGGCGTCGTAGGGGCCGTCCTGCGGGTAGCCGAGAACGATCGCGTTGGCGCCGCTCGTCGCCTGCTTCGAGACGAAGTCCATCACCGGGGCGCGGAGGCCGGGCACATACAGCACCGCCAGGTCGCGTTTCGGGTCGTAGACCACCACCCGCGCCTCCAACTGACGGTCGCCGCTCTCCACCACCACCTCACGGGTGCCGGCGACGACGTGCGCGTTGGTCATCACCCGCTCGCGGGCGTAGACGAAACCGGTGCCCTCGATCCGGCGGGAACAGCTGGGCGCCGAGCCGAGGATCTTCAGAACCGAGCTGCGGGAGTCCCTGACCACCTTGGAACCGGCCAGCGCCGGGTCGGGGGCGGCCACCTCGCGGGCCTGCGTCCGGGCAAGGCCGCCGAACACGTCGGGGAAGCCGTTGGTGTCGATGGTGTCGCGCAGACCCGACGACAGGGCGCGCACCTCGTCCGGGATGAGCTCGGTGACGCCGCCCAGTATCGTGCTGTCCCGGACCGCCGCGTTGATCGCCGGGAACGGGGTCGACCCGAACGGCACCGCCACCAGCCAAGACGCGAACAGCACCGCCACCACCGAGACGAGCGCGCCGCCGGCGTCGTCCAGGTATTGCAGGGGGCGGCTCTGGATGACCTGGCGCAGGTTGGTGCCGAGCCAGCCGGCCAGCGTCTGCCCGAGAACCGCCAGCACCAGGATGACACCGAGCGCGACCACCAGCCGCACCGTGCCCTCCTCGAACTGGCGGGCGGCCAGCGGGCCGAGCTGGAGGCCGATCAGCACACCACTGAAGAACCCACCGAGTGACAACGCACCGATGACGAAGCCCTGGCGATATCCGCTGATCGCGAACAGCACCATGAGCAGGATCAGGAGAACATCGACCACGGGCACTCACTCAGCGTAGAAGCCGGAGACCATCTCACGGCACCACCTCGTCGGGGGCACCGCCACGGGCGGCCGGCACGGGCACGGTGGCGTCGGGCAATTCGACGACACGACCCGGTTCCCAGGGAGTCGACCAGCCCGCCATGTCCAGCAATGTCGCGATCACCCCTGCCGTGAAACCCCAGACGAGCAGTTCCCGGACCTGGAAGGCCGGCCCGATCCAACCGCTCGGATGTCGCACCCGGATACGGTTCCGCGGGTCGGCTAGTTCACTGATCGGCAACCTGGCCACCTGAGCGACCTCGGTCACCTGCATCGGATGCACCGGATGCGGCTTGCGCCACCAGGCCAGCACCGGGGTGACCACGAACCCGCTGACCGGGATCCACAGGTCCGGCAGGAGCGCCAGCACCTCGGCCGTCGACGGGTCCAGCCCGACCTCCTCGCTGGCCTCGCGCAGCGCGGTGGCCGGGGCGTCGGCGTCCTCCGGGTCGGTGGCGCCACCCGGGAACGCGGGCTGTCCGGCATGGTTGCGCATGGTCGCGGCCCGCTGCAGGATCAGCAGGTCGGGATGGTCCGGCTGGTCCTCGTCGGCACCGATCAGGACCAGCACCGCGCTGGGGCGGCCGCCGGCGCCGACCGGTTTGCGCAGGGCGGTGAAGTCTTCGGTCCGGCACTCGGCGACCCGGGTGAGCAGGGGCTCGAACCAGTCGGGCAGACCGTCCGGACGCCTCAGCACCTCGCCCCGGCTCATCGGGTCACCGTAACGCCGATGTGTTTCCGCACCTGTTCGATCAACTCGTCGACGTCCATGGCCGCCCGGTGCACATACATCTTCCGGTCGGCGTTGATGAACACGGTGGCGGGCAGCATCGTCGCTCCGATCTTGGTCGCGAAGGTCATCTCCGGATCGAAGAGAGTCGGGAAGCTGACACTCGCGTCGGTGCCGAAGTCGGCGCCCCGGTTCCGGGTGTCCTTGGTGTTGACGCTCAGCACGGTGAATTGGCCGTCGGCGCGGTCGGCCAGACCCTGGAAGATCGGAAGCTCCTCGCGGCAGGGCCCGCACCAGGAGCCCCAGATGTTGATCACGGTGGGGACGCTGAGGGTGCGCAGGGACACCGTGCCGCCGCCGGTGAAGCACCGTAACGACACATCCGGCATTTCTGGAATTTCGGTCTTGCCGGGCAGGGCGTGGCATGCGGCGAACGGCGAGGGTACGTCGGGTTCGTCCGGCTTGGCCGCGGCGGTGCAGCCGCTGAGCATCAGGAGAACGGCCACCGACGCCGCCAGCCGTCGGATCACGGTTCCTCCGGAGACGACGACGGTGCGGCAACGGGCGACGGCGAAACGGCGGGCGATGACGGCGACAGGGGCGACCGCGAGCCAGCGGGCGACGGCGAGGCAACCGGTGGCGGTGGGACGGCGGGCGACGGCGAGGCGGGCGACGGCGAGGCGGGCGACGGCGAGGCGGGCGACGGCGACGAGTCGGCGGACGACGAGGCGGGCGGGTCCAGGTCACCCGTCTCGGGTGTGGTGGTCGCGGCGGCGGGGACCAGGTCCGGGTCGACGCCGGCGGCCACCGCCAGCTCGCGCGCCCGCGGCCCCTTCAGCAACTTCGCCGCCGGCGCCGCCTCGGTCGGCCCGGTCCCATACGAGGGGCACAGGGCGGCCAGCGTGCACGCCCCGCAAGCGGGTGTCCGGGCGTGGCAGACCCGCCGCCCGTGGAAGATCACCCGATGCGACAGCATGGTCCAGTCGCGCTTCTCGATCATGTCCGCGATCAGGAACTCGATCTTCACCTCGTCCTGCTCGTCCACCCAGCCGAACCGGTTGGTGAGCCGCCGGAAGTGGGTGTCGACGGTGATGCCGGGCACCCCGAAGGCGTTGCCCAGCACCACGTTGGCGGTCTTGCGCCCGATGCCCGGCAGCTTGACCAGCTGGTCGAGCTTGCCCGGGATCCGGCCGTCGTGCCGCTCCAGCAGCGCCTGACCGAGACCGATCAGCGAGTTGGTCTTGGCCCGGAAGAAGCCGGTGGGCCGGAGGATCGTCTCCATCTCGGCCCGGTCGGCGCCGGCGTAGTCAGCGGCCGTCCGGTACTTGGCGAAGAGGGACGGGGTCACCTGATTGACCCGCACGTCGGTGGTCTGTGCGGAGAGAATGGTCGCGACGGCCAGTTCGAGCGGGTTGGTGAAATCCAGCTCGCAGTGCGCGTCGGGATGGGTCTCGGCGAGGATGCGGGCCATCTTGCGGGCCCGGCGTTTGCGCCCCAGCTCGGTCTCTCCCGCGTAACGGGCGAGCGTCGCTGCACGGGGTCGGGTCACCGGTAAAGAGTACGTCGGTCACGCCGGGGCCTTGATGCTCCCGTCCGCCCCGATGACCGCGCCGGTGCCGTCGAAGTCGGCCTCGGACAGCTGGGCCACCATCTTCCGGCCCCGATCGCCGTTCTTGTCCCGGGTGGGCACCCCGTTGTCGTCGAGGTAGGTGGAGACGAACTTTCCGCCCGCGTACGTCCCTTCCCTGGTGAGCGACACGTGTAGCACTCCGGAGTACTTGAGCACGCCGTCCCTCGACAGGGTGCGGCCGCCGCCGGCGAAGTTGCCGAGGCTGTAAGCGATCAGCCGGCCCTTGTAGAACTCCATGCCCCGGAGCACGTGTGGCCCGTGCCCGACGACCAGGTCGGCGCCGGCGTCGATGACAGTCCGGCTGAACTTGATCGGGTTGCCCCGGTTCTCGCCGAAGTACAGTTCGTTGCCCGGCTTCACGTGGGTCCGGTCGGAGCCTTCGGCGCCCATGTGTACCTGCACGACGACCAGATCGGCCTGTCCGGCGGCCTTCTTGATCACCGCTGTCGCGGCGGGCAGGTCGTTCAGGTTGTTGGCTCCGGCGTACGGCGAGAATCCGACTACCGCGACCTTGACGCCTTTGACGTCGACCACGGTGATCTGGTCTTCGGCCCCGGTGTGTTCCAGCCCGGCGCCTTCCAGGGCTTCCACGGTGTTCTGGTAGCCCTTGGGCCCGTAGTCCTTGGAGTGGTTGTTGGCCGTGTTGAGGAGCTGGAACCCGGCGTCCTTCAGGTGCCCGGCGTAGGACGGCGGGGACCGGAAGGCGAAGCAGTTGGGCCGTTTGGGTGTGCCGCACTTGGACGTTCCGGTGTCTCCGGTGAGCGGCTGTTCCAGATTTCCCATCACCAGGTCGGCTTCGAGGCTGGCTGTCACCGAGTCGAAGAATCCGTCGCCGCCGTCGGCGGGCAGCCGGTTCGGGGCGTCGCCCATGATGATGTCGCCGGTGGCGGAGAGGCTGATCGACTCGATGTCGGCGGATTCCTCGACGGGCGGCTTGGCCGTGCCCGCGGCGGCCGCCGACGAGGATGATCCGGACGGTTCCGCCCAAACCGCCTCTTCGCTGTCCCGGCCAGCTAGGGCAACTCCTCCCAAACCGGCGCCAATCAGGGCAGCAGCGGCAATAGTGACGCCGAGAACGGGTCGCTTCCTACGGTGGGACGGGGGCTGCGAATTCATCGACGCGGACGATACCGTTGGCCGGCAGGCGGAATCGACAGACGAAAGGCCGGTCCTGATATGCCCGGACCGCTGAATTGTCACCGGCGGTCATGGCAATCCTGTTACCGTCCAGTATCTGGATCAAGGGGTGGCCGCCCGTTTCCCGCCCGCGTGCGCCTAGACTGATCGAGCGCAGACGTTGCGCGTTTTCGGAGGTGCGGCGATGGATGAGGTACTGGCTCGCAGCGGAATCTTCCAGGGAGTAGACCCGGAAGCCGCAGAGGCGCTCGCCAAGGAGATGGACACGATCGAAGTCCGCAAGGGCGACGTGGTCTTCAACGAGGGCGAGGCCGGCGACAGCCTGTATATCGTTCTGTCCGGCAAGATCAAGCTCGGCCGCCGAGCTGCGGACGGCCGGCAGAACCTCGTCTCCATCATGGGGCCGTCGGACATGCTGGGCGAGTTGTCCCTGTTCGACCCGGGGCCACGCACGGCCACCGCGACCGCGGTGACCGACAGCCGGCTGGCCCGGCTGAAGAAGTCGTCGTTGCGGCCCTGGCTGAACAACCGGCCGGAGATCGCCGAGCAGCTGCTCCGGGTGCTGGCCCGCAGGCTGCGCCGGACCAACGACGCGCTCGCCGACCTGATCTTCACCGACGTGCCCGGTCGCGTCGCGAAGAACCTGCTGCAGATGGCGGGCCGGTTCGGCACCCGGGACGGCGGCGTCCTGCGGGTGACCCACGACCTCACCCAGGAGGAGCTGGCCCAGCTGGTCGGCGCCTCCCGCGAGACGGTGAACAAGGCGCTCGCCGACTTCGCCTCGCGCGCCTGGCTGCGGCTCGACGGCAAGAGCGTGATCATCCTGGACCCGGAGCGCCTGGCCCGCCGCGCCCGCGTCTGACCGCTGCTTTTCCAGGGGCTGTCCGAAAGGGCAGCCCCTGAGTCGTGCCCTTTGACCGGTCCGTGTCGCATCCCCTTGGCCACTCGTTACGGAGGTGGCCGAGAGGCATCGGTGTGGACAGGGAAGGGCGCGGCATTGAAGGCAGGCAGGGGTGTGGCGAGATGACCGTGCTCGACACCACGCTGGACCCGCGTGACCCCGCCTACCTCCAGGGGCGCAGCACCACCCTGGAACTTCTGGCCGACCTGGAGTCCGCTCTGGACGAGGCGCGGGCCGGCGGCGGCGAGAAGTACGTGACCCGGCACCACGCGCGCGGCAAGCTGCTGCCCCGCGAGCGCATCGAGATGCTGCTCGACCAGGACAGCCCGTTCCTGGAGCTGTGCCCGGTCGCGGCGCGCGGCTCGGAGTACCCGGTCGGGGCGAGCGTGGTCACCGGCATCGGCGTGGTCGAGGGCGTCGAGTGTGTTGTGGTGGCGAACGATCCGACGGTGGACGAGGGTGCGGTCAACCCGTACACGGTGGAGAAGATCCGGCGGGCCACCACGATCGCCTCGGTGAACCGGCTGCCCCTGGTCGGCCTGGTCGAGTCAGCCGGTGACACCAGCACCACGGGTGGACTGTTCCCGCCGGAGCGGGTGCCCTCGATCTGCGTGGTCTTCGGGGCCGCCACCGGGGACGCCGCCTATCTGCCGGCGCTGTGCGACTACACGATCCGGGTACGCGGTCACGCCAAGGTGCTGACCATCCACCCGCAGCCGATAAACGGTCACACCACCGTCGACGTGCGGGCCACCCCGGTGGTGCCGGCCGGTCCGGACGGGCCCGCGGACCTGCTGGCCGAGGACGAGCGGGACGGTCTGCGGCTGGCCCGGCAGAGTGTGCGCCGGCTGAACTGGCGCAAACACGGGCCGCCACCCCGCAACGCCCGGCCCCGGCCGCCCCGCCACGACCCGGAGGGCCTGCTCACCCTGGCCGCCACCGATCCGGCCGCGTTCGACGCCCGTGAGGTGTTCGCCCGGATCCTGGACGACAGCGACTTCGACGAGTTCAAACCCGGTCACGGCACCGCCCTGGTCGCCGGATGGGGTGAGCTGCACGGCTATCCGCTGGGGGTGCTGGCCGCCCCGGTCCGCTCCTGCACGGCCGTGGAGGCCCAGAAGGTGGTGCACTTCCTGCACCTGGCGAACGCCACCGCCACCCCACTGCTCTTCCTCCGGCACGCCGGTGCGCCGGTCGGGGTGCCCGCCGACGAGGTGCACGACGCCCCGATGGCACACGCCATCGCCCGGTCCACCGTGCCGCACCTGGCCCTCACCGTCGGTGACGCCACCGGCGAACGCACCGACGAGCCCCGCTTCCGGTTCAGCTGGCCGGCAGTCGGCGCGACCCCGGCCGATGACGGTGTCATCGATCCCCGCGACACCCGTACGGTCCTCGGCCTCTGCCTCTCCGCGGTGCACAGCGCGGCCGTGGAGGGTGCCGGCCACGTCGGCGTGTTCCGATCTTGAAAGGTAGACCAGTGATCCGACGACTTCTGGTGGCCGACCGTGGAGAGGTCGCCCGCCGGGTGTTCGCCACATGCAGGCTGGTCGGCATCGAGACGGTCGCCGTCTACTCCGACGCCGACACCGACGCACCGCACGTCATCGAGGCCGACTACGCGGTTCATCTGCCCGGCAACACCGCGTCGGCCACCTACCTGCAGACCGAGACGCTGATCGCGGCCGCCCAGCGGGCCGGCGCCAACGCCGTGCACCCGGGTGTCGGGGTGCTGGCCGAGAGCCCCGGTTTCGCCCAGTCGGTGGTGGACGCCGGGATGATCTGGGTGGGCCCGCCGCCGGCCACCCTGCGCACCCTGGTCGCCAAGATCGAGACGAAGAAGCTGGTCGCCGAGGCCCAGGTGCCGGTTCTGCCGACGTTCACCGACCCGGAGCAGGTGCCCGGTTTCCCGGTGCTGATCAAACCGGCCACCGGCACCGGTGGGTACGGCATGCGGGTGGTCCGGGACGCCGGGACCCTCGCCGAGGCGATCGCCTCCACCCGGCGCGAGGTCGGCGGGGACGTCTTCTGTGAGCCGTACGTCGGCAACGTCCGGCACATCGAGGTCCCGATCCTGGCCGACGCCCAGGGCGCGGTCATCCCGTTCGGCGAGCGGGAGTGCTCGGTGCAGCGCCGCTATCAGAAGATCGTCGAGGAGACCCCCTCCCCCGCGGTCGACCCGGCGTTGCGCGAGGACCTGTGCCGGGCGGCGATCGTCGCGGTCCGCGCGCTCGGCTACGTGGGGGCGGGCGCCGTCGAGTTCCTGCTCGACGCCAACGGCGACTTCTGGTTCCTGGAGCTGACCCCGACCCTGCAGGCCGACCACGCGGTCACCGAGTGTGTCTCCGGCTACGACCTGGTCCGCCTCCAGCTGCTGGTGGCCGAGGGCGGCAGTGTGCCGATGCCCGGCCCGCCGCCGATCCGCGGGCACGCCATCGAGGTGCGGATCCGGGCCGAGGACCCGGCCTACGCGTGGCTGCCGGCCAGCGGCACGCTGCACAAGTTCGCGGTCCCGGACATCGCCGGCTGGTTCCGCCCGCTGCCGCAGCCCGGCCTGCGCCTGGACGCCGGCGTCACCGACGGCTCGGTGATCGGCATGCACCACGATCCGATGCTGGCGAAACTGGTGGCCTGGGCGCCCAGCCGCCAGGAAGCCGCCCGGATGCTCGCCTCCGCCCTGGCCCGCACCCACCTGCACGGTGTGGTCTCCAACCGGGATCTGCTGGTCCGGGTGCTGCGGCACCACGCCTTCCGGGCCGGCGACACCGACACCGGATTCCTCGACCGGCACCCCGAGGTCTTCGCCCCGCTGCTCTCCTCGGTCGACGCGGTCCGCCTGTCCTGCCTGGCCGCCGCCCTGGCCGGAGCCGCCGCCCGGCGGGCCGGAGCGCCGGTGCTCAGCTCCCTGCCGTCCGGCTGGCGCAACGTCCCGTCCGGCTCGCAGACCGCGGTCTACGACGGCCCGACCGGCCCGGTCGAGGTCGGCTACCGGATGAACCGGCACGGAGAGCTGGCCGGCTGGTGGGTCCGGGCCGTCGACCCGGAGGAGCTCGATCTGGCCGGTCTGGGCCAGGCTCCGGTCACCGACGAACACCCGTCGGTCGTGGTGGTCCAGGCCGACAGCGACCGGGTGGTCCTCAACGTGCAGGGCATCCGGCTGGCCGTCCACGTACACCGGGTCGGTGACGTCTCATATGTGGACAGTCCGGAAGGGTCGGTTGCGCTCCGCGAGATCTCCCGTTTCCCGCTGCCCGCTCCGGAGGCGGTCGAGTCGTCGCTGATCGCCCCACTGCCCGGCGCGGTCCGCCGAGTGCTGGTGGTTCCCGGCCAGCGGGTCCGGGCCGGGGAGCTGCTGCTCACCCTGGAGGCGATGAAGCTGGAGCACCCGGTGCACGCTCCGGCCGCCGGGGTGGTGGCGTCCCTGCCGGTCCAGCCGGGGGCCGAGGTGGACACCGGCGAGCTGCTGGCGGTCCTCGACCCCGAGTAATCATCTATTCATCTACAACAATTCACGTCGTACCCGTATCGTCCCATCGTCATCGATGTGGACGGGGGAATGTGACGATGGCTGTACGACATCGCCGTGCCTTGATCGGGATGTCCGCTCTTCTGGTGCTGACCGGGGGCGGAATCACGATCATCGAACGGGAGGAGGAGGTCCCGCGGTTCGTCGGCGTGGCCGCGACACCCACTCCACAGCAGACGACTGTCGAACCGAAGGACCCGGCCGCGACGCCGAAGCCGGCGGTCACGCCGAGCCGGGCGGTGGCCGACACCACGGCCCGGTTGACGGCCAACGGACCGGCGATCAGGTCGGCGCCGGACGAGAAGTACCGCGCGGTGGACGCCGTGGTGGACCCGGACGGCGAACGGCACGTCCGGTTCCAGCGGACCCACCGTGGCCTGCCGGTGATCGGCGGCGACTTCGTGGTGCACTCGACCGCGGGCGGTGGGTTCACCGGCGTCACCGTGGCCCAGCGACAGCCGATCGACGTGCCGGCGACCGCGGCGGTGAGCCGGGCGCGGGCCGTGACGGCGGCCGGGCTCGACCGGACGGCCACGGCCCGGCGGGTGGTCGACGCCCGGGAGCGGGTGCCGGCCCTCGCCTGGGAGGTGACCGACGGCCGGGAGGTGGTGCTGGTCGACGCGACGACCGGGAAGGTCCGGCTGACGTACGACACGGCCGAGCACGCCGCGGCCGGCACCGGTCACGGGCTCCAGGTCGGTGACGTGGAGCTGGACACCACCCGGGCCGACGACGGCTCCTACACGCTCGTCGACCCGAAGCGGGGCGGCAACACCGTGCGGGACGCGCTGAACCAGACCTACCCGGCCCGGATCGGGACTTCCGCCGAGTTCACCGACGCGGACGGCGAGTGGGGTGACGGCACTCCGGCGGACCGGTCCACCGCCGCCGTGGACGTGCTCTACGGGATGGCGCGGACCTGGGACTACCTGCTGGAGACGTTCGGCCGGTCCGGGCTGAAGAACGACGGCCAGGGCGCTGTCGCGTACGTCCACCACTCGGTGAACGAGTCGAACGCCTCGTGGCGGGGCGGTTCCTGCCGCTGCATGCTGTTCGGCGACGGCTCGGGGATGTTCGGCCCGTTCACCACGATCGACGTGGTCGCCCACGAGATGGCGCACGGTCTCGACGAGGCCACCGCGAACCTGCTCAACGCCGGTGAGTCCGGCGGCCTGGGCGAGGCCAGCAGCGACATCTTCGGCACGCTCGTCGAGTTCGCCGCGAACAACCCGGCCGATCCGCCGGACTACCTGATCGGCGAGAAGCTGAATCCGGCCGGGCCGCCGCTGCGCCGGATGGACGAGCCGAACCTGATCGGGAAGTCGGTCTCCTGCTGGTCGCCGACGATCAAGGACCTGGACGAGCACAACTCGGCCGGGGTGGGCAACAAGTTCTTCTACAACCTGGCCGTGGGCAGCGGCTCCTCGCGGTGGGGCGACAGCACGCCGTGTGCGGGCGCCGGCCCGGTCACCGGGATCGGCAACGACCGGGCGGCCCGCATCTGGTACCGCGCGCTGACCGTCTACATGGTGTCGAACACCGACTACGCCGGGGCGCGGGAGGCCACCCTGCTGGCCGCCACCGACCTGTACGGCCCGGACAGCACCGAGCGGGCCACCGTCGACGCCGCGTGGAAGGCCGCCGGGGTGGACGGTTCCCGCCCGGGGTACGGAGCGCCGCAGATCGACCGCTTCGCGGACCCCTCGCCCGCCCTGCGGATCGGCACGCCGGTCCGCGTCCAGGTGACCGCCAAGGACCCGCAGGGCCAGCCGGTGACCTTCAGCGCCACCAAGCTGCCGCCCGGGGTGTCGATCGACGCGGCCGGCCTGATCTCCGGGGCGCCGACGGTCCGGGGCGAGTACCAGAGCCTGATCAAGGTGACCGACCCGGACGGCAACAGCAGCGACGAGGTGATGTGGTGGATCGTCAAGGGGCCGCCGGTGGTGCAGTCGGTGTACCCGCCGATGAGCTGGCAGCTCGGCTCCCGGCCGGTGGTGGGCCGGTTCAGTGCCACCTTCGCCGACGTCCCCGACTACATGGACGACAGCGACAAGGCGGTCCGGGTGACCGTGACCGGGCTGCCGCAGGGCTTCAGCATGTCGGTGAGCCGGCCGAACTACGGCGGTGTCTACCACGCCGACGTCGTCGGGATCGTCGAGGCGGCCGGGCGCGGGACGGCCGTGTTCACCGCCACCGACGCCGACGGGGAGCAGGTGACCGCCTCGGTGCCGTGGGAGGTGCTGCCCGCGACCCTGCCCGGTCATCCGGACCCGGTGGCGGTCACCGGCGGCAACGGCACCGCCCAGGTGACGTGGGACCGGCCCTCCGGGGGCAGCACGGCGCCCACCGGGTATCTCGTGCGGGTCTCGGGTGGCGCCGTGACGAGACTCGACGACAAGGCCCGCTCGCTGACCCTGACCGGCCTGGACATCCGAAAGTCGTACACCGTCGGCGTCCGGGCCACCAGCACGATCGGTGACGGCGCGGAGCGGACCGTCACGCTGGCACCGACCGGCCTTCCGGTCACGGCGTCTCCGGCGGCCATCAGCCACGGCAAGACGTCGGTGCTGAGTGGGCGGGTCCTGCGCGGCAACACCTCTCCGGTCGCCGGGGCCACCGCGACCCTGGAGTCCCGGCCGGCCGGGAAGACCACCTGGGGCCGGGTCGCCACGGTGAAGACCGATGCCAAGGGCACCTGGCGGTCCACTGTCAAACCGGCCACCACCACCGCCTACCGGGTGCGGTTCACCGGCTCCACCGGCATGTGGCCGGCCACCTCGGGCACCGCGTCGACGAGTGTGCGCTCCACGGTCTCGGTCAAGGCGAGCACGACCAGGCCCAAGGCGAACAAGAAGATCAAGATTTCCGGTACGGCGAAACCCGCCCGGGCCGGTGTCAAGATCACCTTGCAACGGAAGTCCGGATCGCGCTGGGTGACGATCACCAGCACGAAGACCACCAAGACCGGGACGTACGCCTTCTCCCGCGCCTTCAAGCGGGGCACCTGGCCACTACGGGTGGTGGTGGCCGGCAGCGCCTACAACACCACCGCGAACAGCACCACGGTCACGATCAAGGTGAAGTGACCGGGGCGGCCGCCGGGTTCCCGTGAGGGGACGCTCAAGCCCGGCGGCCGCGGCACGGCGGTGCGGGTGCTTCATCTCGCGCGGTGGAGACGGGAGGTGTGGTTCGGCGCGGGGCCACGCCGACCCCGTATCGCCGCAAGGGTTTTCAGCCTCCGAAGAACCATTTCTGGAAGAAGCCCTTGCGGTCCGGGTTGTTGTGGACCGTGGGGGTCTCGTCCAGTGTCGGCGTGCTCGGCGGGATGGGCCGGGGGCGCGGCGGCGGGACGTGGTTGGGGCGGGGCGCCCGGTAGACGGCCGGTGGCGGCTGGGGTGTCGACGGGTCGAGGTGGAGGTTGTTGAGCAGGTCGCGGAGCTGTTCGGCGGTGGGCCGGGCGGTGGGGTCGTTGTCCATGCCGTAGCGGAGCACCGCGACCAGCCGCTCCGGGACGCCGGGCAGCTCCGGGATCGGGTGGTTGAACAGGTCCATCAGGGTGAGGATGCTGGGGCTGCGGTTGCTCTCCCAGCGGGGTGGCCGGCCGCTCATCACCGCGTACAGCGTGGCGCACAGGGCGTAGACGTCGGCGGCGCCGGACGGGCTGTCGTGGCGGAACATCTCGGGCGGCGCGTAGGCCGGGGTGAGCACTTCGAGGGTGACCGACGAGTCGCGCATCTCGCCGAGGACGGCCAGGCCGAAGTCGGCGAGGACGGCGGCGTTGAACTCGGAGTAGAGGATGTTGGCCGGTTTGACGTCCCGGTGCAGGACCCCGTTGGCGTGCGAGTGCACCAGCGCGTCGGCGATCTTGATGCCGACGTCGCGGGCCTCGACCGGGTCGAGGGGGGAGACGCGCATGCGGTCGAGGTACGACCCGTCGCACAGCTCCATGATCAGGTAGGGGTGCTGGTCCACCGTGACGCCGACGTCGAACAGGTCGACGACGTGCGGGTGGGAGGACATCCGGCCGGCGGCGCGGGCCTCACGCAGGAATCGGGCCTGGTCGCGCGGGTTGTCCAGGGTCCGGTTCTCGACCTTGATGGCGACGTCACGGCCGACCGAGTCCTGCGTCGCCCGGTACACGGTGGCATAACCACCCCGTGCCATGACCGACAAACCGGACATGCCCGGCACGTATGGTACGGGAAGGGCGCCAGGCGGAGTCTCCGTCACGAGATAGAAAATACGCCAGCCGCTCGGAAGATCATCCGGGCACGTCAGACGCGTAGGCGACAGTTTCCTCGACAGCGGTCACCGCGAGGGTGTCACACAGCTCCTGAGCGGCCGCTCGCTCGCTGGTCTGCTCGGTCGAACGCGCCAGTCGGACCGCCTCCTCGGCCGCCGCGCGGGACTCCTCGCACCGATCCGCGGCGGCCAGCACCCGGGCCCGGACCATAGCGCAGATCACACTGCTGCGGACGTCCTCGGCGGGCACCGCACCGGCCCGCTCGATCCACGTCAGCGCCGACTCGACCCGGCCGTCGGCCAGAAGAGCCGACGCGTACGACGCGAGCGCGTGCCGCCGGGAGAACAGCAGCGACGGCGTCGCGTTGTCGGTGGCGATCGGCGCCAGCAGCCCGATCGCGGTGGTCGCGTCCCCGGCCCGGACCCGCGCCTCGGCCAGCAGCACCCGCGGGCCGACCTGAGCCGGGGCCATCGGGTTGTGCGGCTCGACCGAGGTCATCACCCGGCGCGCGTCGGCCTCCGCGGTCGCCAGGTCGCCGAGCTGCAGGGCGACGAACCCGCGCAGCGTCCCGGCCATCCCGAGCAGCAGCGGATGGCCGGTCCGGTCGGCGTAGCCCAGCGCGTCGGTGAGCAGGTCGTAGGCGTGCTCCGGCTCGTTCAGCCCGCGGGCGGTGGCGCCCCGCACCACCAGGGCCAGGCCACAGCCCCAGTCGTCGTTGACGTCGAGGAATTCGCCGTACGCCCGGCGCGCCTGCCCGTCGGCCGCGCCCAGATCACCGAGTTCGGCCGCCGCGTACGCCTCGACCACCCGCAGTGTGCCGACCGCCCAGCCCTCGCCGACCCGGTCGCCGAACGGCAGGAAGAGCCGGGCCAGCCGGCGGGCCTCCTGGAGCCGGCCGGCCAGCAGCCGGGCGAACGCCGTGGTGCCCCGCAGCCAGGCCCGCCCGACCGGATCGCCGAGTTCGGCGAAGAGCCGGGCGGCCCGGCCGAGCACCGCGTCGGTGCCGGCGAAGTCTCCGCGGGTGGTGGTCACCCAGGCGAGGTTCTGCAGGGCCCAGGCCTGCCCGTGCCGGTCCCCGGCGGCGAGCGTGACCTGGTAGGCGGCGGCGAACCGGCTGCTGGCCTGGCTGAGCCGCCCGTTCAGGAAGTCGGCCATGCCGAGGCGGCGCATCGCGTTGGCCCGCTCCGGCAGCAGCTGCGCCTCGGTGGCCACCTCCAGGGCCTCCTGCCAGGCGGTGACGGCCCGGCCGGAGTCACCGAGCGCCTCGTACGCCCGGCCCACCACGATCATCGCCTCGGCCCGGCAGACCGGCTCGTCGGCCGAGCTGACCGCGATCTTCTCGCCCAGGGCGAGCGCCTCCTCGGCCCGGCCCAGGCGCAGTTGAGCGCGGGCCAGCACCAGCTGGTCGGGCAGTGGCAGCTCGCCGTTGGCCAGGGCGGTGGCACGGTCGGCGTACTCGATGGCGGCGGCCGGTTCGATGTCGGCCAGGGCGCGCCGGGCCATCCGGCCGAGGGCGGCCACCCCCAGCGGGGCCACCTCGCGGGCCGCCGCGTCGGGTCTCAGCCGGACCGCGTCGGCCAGCTCGACCGCGTGCTCGGCGTGCATGGCGATGAACGCGTCCCGCTCGGTGCCGGCCAGGTTGAGCCGGTCCGCGCCGTCGTGGCCGGGCCGGTCGACGGTCTCCGGCGCGGCCCAGGCGGCCAGGTAGGCGTGCCGCTCGGCCAGGTCGGCCTTGCCGATCCCGGCATACGCCGCCTCCCGCATCAGCGGGGTGGTGAACCGGTAGCCGCCCCGGGAGCGGTGCAGCATGCGGCGCTGGAGCAGTTCGTCGACGGTCCGGTCGAGTTCGACCGGGACCACCACGCCGGGCCGGGTGTCGGCGGCCGCCCGGCGCTCCTGGAGGGCCTCCAGGACCCCGCTGGGTACGGTCGTGCCGGCCACCGACGCGTCCCGCAGCACCGAGCGGGGCTCCGGGGAGAGGGCGTCGATGCGGGCGGCGAGGACGGCGGCCAGGTCGCGGGAGAGCAGCCGGCTGCCGAGCGAGCCGGCGGCCAGTTGCCAGCGGCCCACCGTGTCGGCCTCCTCGGCCGGGGTGAGCGCGCCCCGCTCCATCAGCAGGGTGACCATCTCGGCCAGGTAGAACGGGTTGCCCTGGGCGTTGGCGAGCAGCCGGTCACTGTCCGCCGGGGGCAGTTTGCCGCCGTGCAGATAGGACGTGAGCAGCCGGGAGGCGTCGGCGCCGCGCAGCGGGGGCAGGGCGTGCACCTCGGCGTCGGCGAGCCGGCTCATGGCCCCGGAGCGGACCAGCTCGGGCCGGCCGAGCAGCAGCGCGACGACCGGGCCGTCCAGCAGCCCGAGGGTGCGCCCGATGGCGTCCAGTGTGGTGTCGGTGGCGTCGTGCAGGTCGTCCACGATCACCACCAGCGGTTCCTCGGCGGCGAGCGCGTTGAGCAGTTCGGCGACGGCCTCGGCGATGGCTTCGGCGTCGATGCGCCGGCCCCTGCCGGGCCGGTCGGCGGGGGCGGCCGGGCCGACCGGGCGGTCCGGGGCGTCACTGAACCCGAGCAGGCTCAGCAGCCGGTCGTAGTCGAGGGTGGCGTCGATCCGGCCGGCGAGTTTGCGCAGCCGCTCCTCGACGACGGTCCGGGCGACGGTGGTGGCGACGTCCTTGGGCAGGGCGGCGGCCTTGCGGACGATGTCGGCGAGCGGGGCGTACCGGCGGCGTTCGCCGAAGGCCCGGCAGCGCACCCGCAGCACCCGGGCGCCGTGCCCGTTGTAGTCGGCGGCCAGGCGTTTGACCTCGCCGGCGAACCGGGACTTGCCGATGCCCGCCTCGGCGGTCATCACCAGGATCTTCGGGGCGCCGGTGTCGATCGCCTCGGCCAGCCGCCCGGAGACCCGGCCCAGCTCGGCCTCCCGGCCCACATAGGGCGCCTCGTCGCCGAGGCCGGAGCGGGTGCCCGGGGCGTCGTGCAGGCCGAGCAGCTCATAGGTGGGCACCGGCTCGCGTTTGCCCTTGAGCCGCAGCGGGCGCAGCTGCCGCCAGGAGGCCACGTGCCGGGTGCCGGCGCTGGTCCGCTCGCCGGCGTAGACGGTGCCGATGGCGGCGGCGTCGGCCAGCCGTGCCGCGGTGTTCACGGTGTCGCCGATCACCGTGTATTCGATGCCGGCCTGCACGCCGGCGACCACCTCGCCGGTGTTCAGCCCGATCCGCAGGCCGACCGGGGCGCCGCCGCCGCGCTCGTCGTCGAGGACCCGCCGGACCGCGCGCTGCATGCTCAGCGCGGCCCGGACGGCACGCTCGGCGTCGTCCTCGTGGGCCACCGGGGCGCCGAAGACGGCCATGATGCCGTCACCGGTGAGCTTGTCGACGTGCCCGCCGAACGTCTTGACCGCGCCGGCCAGTGCCGCGAGCACCCGGTCGGTGACCGCGCCGACCCGCTCCGGGTCGAGGTCCTCGGAGAACGAGGTGAAGTCGGAGAGGTCGCCGAAGAGCACCGTGACGATGCGCCGTTCGGCGGCCGGGAGCAGGGCCGCGGAGGGCAGCGCGGCGCCGCAGTGGTGGCAGTAGCGGGCGCCGGGGACCGGGACGGTCCCGCACACCGGACAGGTCACGGCGTCGTCTCCCGGCGCAGGTGGTCGATCTGAGCGGCGGCGGACCACTCGGCGGCGAACCGCAGCGACGGATCGAGGTCCGGGTAGACCAGGTCGACGACCGCGGCGGGGGTCTCGGCGCCGGCCGCCATCGCGGCCGCGACCTGCGCCAGCCGCGCCCGGCGATGATTCAGATAGAAGCGGGCGCGCTCGGCGGTGTCGCCGCGGGCCGGTCCGTGGCCGGGCAGCATCAAGGCTTGCCGGTACGCGCTGAGCAGCTCCAGACTCCGCAGGTAGGCACCCAGATCGCCGTCCGGTGGGGCGACCACCGTGGTGCCGCGCCCGAGCATGGTGTCACCGGTGAACACGGCCTCCGCGACTCCGTCGTGCTCCACCAGGAAGGACACCGAGTCGCCGGTGTGGCCGGGGGTGGCCAGGACGCGGATCGTCAGGCCGTCGCCGTCCAGGATCTCGCCGGGCTCGAACGGCTCGCCGTGCTCGGGTGCCGCGGCTCGCACCGGCACCCCGCCGAGCAGCTCGGACAGCCGGGCGGCACCCTCGACGTGATCATGATGACCGTGGGTGATCATGATGCGCTCGATCCCGTCGTGCCCGGCGATCCGGCGCAGGTGGCCCTCGTCGAGCGGCCCGGGGTCGATCACGGTCGCCCGTGCCGAGCCGGGTGCCCGCAGCAGCCACGTGTTGGTGCCGTCCAGCGTCATCGGCCCCGGGTTGGGCGCCAGCATCAGCGTCACCCAACCCGGTAGCCGGTCGACCTCGGCCGACTCGGGCTCAGCACCCCCCATGCCCCGAATCGTACGTCGGCCCGGCACCGATGACCGAGACACGATGTCCGATCCGGTCACCATCGGTGAGCAAAATGTGCCGAACCACCGCAAGATCACGCCACTTCGGCGATGACCTCGACCTCGACCGGAGCGCCCAGGGGCAGCTCGGCGACACCGACCGCGCTGCGGGCGTGCCGTCCCTGCTCACCGAGCACCGCGCCGAACAGGTCGGACGCCCCGTTGATCACCACCGGCTGGCCGGTGAACCCGGGCGCCGAGGCGACGAACCCGGTCACCTTCACGATCTTGACGACCCGGCCCAGGCCGACCAGGGAGTCGATGGCGGCCAGCGCGTTGACGGCGCAGGTCCGGGCCAGGCCGTTCGCCTCCTCGGCACTCACCTCGGCGCCCACCTTGCCGGTCACCGCCAGCTTGCCGTCGACGAACGGCAGCTGGCCGGAGACGTAGACGTGGTTCCCGGACTGGACGGCCGGCACGTAGGACGCGACCGGGGGAACCACCTCGGGCAGCGTGATGCCCAGCTCGGCGAGCTTGGCGTAGGCGTCGACGCCGCCCGCACCCGCGACGGGCGCCGGGGTGGTCACGACTTCGGCCGCTTCAGGTAGGCCACCAGCTGCTCGGGGTTCGGGCCCGGGACGACCTGGACCAGCTCCCAGCCGTCCTCACCCCAGTTGTCGAGGATCTGCTTGGTCGCGTGGACCAGCAGGGGCACGGTGACGTACTCCCACTTCTGCATGGCTGACGATCTCCTTCACGTCGGATACGCGCACAGCTTAGGACGCGGGCGACCGGCGGGTTGGCTAGGCTGAGCGGGAAATGTGTACTTAAAGCGCACAAGCCATCACTTAGTGCAATGAGTGGAGGATGTCGTGACGCACCACTGGGGCGGGCACCCGGAGCCGCCACCGCTGCCCGAGCCGGAACCGCCGATGCCGATCCCGCCCGAGGAGCCGATCCCGCTGCCCGAGCCGCCGCACCTGCAGGCGCTGCGGTCGAAGATGCAGCAGACCGACTTCGACACCGCGGAGCACCCGGTCGTGCCCCCGGAGGTGATGCCGGGGGTGATCTCGGCCACGCCGGCCGAGCCGTGGCGGGCCCGGCACGAGAAGCCGGGCGAGTGGCAGCACCCGCCACCACCCGCGCCCGAGCCGATCTGGGTGGGGCCCACCGCGGCGGCCGACCCGCGACGGCGCTCGACGGTCTTCCTGTCGGTGGCCTTCGTGGCCACCCTGGCCCTCTGCGGCGGCGGGGCGGTCTCCGCCTACTACCTGCTCCGGGAGGCCGACAGCCCCGGCTCACCGGACCCGGCGACAGCGGTCAACCGGTTCCTGACCGCGGTCTACACCCAGCAGGACGCGACCGCCGCCCGGGATCTGGTGTGCAGCAAATCACGCGACGAGGGCAAGCTGGCCACCCGTGTCGAGCAGATCAGCTCGTACGCGGACGCGCATGTGGGTCCGGTCTTCCGCTGGGACGAACCGGCGGTGGCCGACCGCGACGACGAGCGGGCCCGGGTCGACGTGCGCGTCGTCATGTCGACCGAGGACGAGAAGACCGCCGCCCAGGACCTCCGTTTCACCGTCGTCCGGAAGACCGGCTGGCTGGTCTGCGAGGTCGCCGGCTGACACCTGCCCGTAACGTGGGACGTATGGGCGAACACCGCAACTGGCCGGAGCGGCTGCACGTGGTGACCGGCAAGGGCGGCACCGGCAAGAGCACCGTGGCGACGGCCTTGGCACTGGGTCTGGCAGCCGGCGGCCGGCGCACGCTTCTCGTCGAGGTGGAGGGCCGGCAGGGCATCGCCCAGTTGTTCGGCCTCGACCCGCTGCCGTACGCGGAGCGACGGGTGGCCACCACCACCGGCGGGGGCGAGGTCCGCGCGCTGGCGGTGGATCCCGAGGAGGCTCTCCTCGAATACCTGGACATGTTCTACAAGCTCGGCGCGGCCGGGCGGGTGCTGCGCAAGGTCGGCGCCATCGACTTCGCCACCACCATCGCCCCGGGGCTGCGCGACGTGCTGCTCACCGGGAAGGTGAAAGAGGCCACCACCCGCGCCAGGGACGGCCGCCGGGTGTACGACGCGGTGGTGCTGGACGCCCCGCCGACCGGCCGGGTGGGCCGGTTCCTCAACGTCACCGAGGAGACCCGCAAGCTGGTCAAGGTCGGCCCGATCAAGACCCAGAGCGAGGGGGTGGCGTCCCTGCTGCGCTCGCCGATGACGGCGGTGCACGTGGTGACGCTGCTGGAGGAGATGCCGGTCCAGGAGACGCTGGACGCCATCGCCGAGCTGTCCGCGCTGAACATCCCGGTCGGGCGGGTGGTGGTGAACGGCGCCCGGCCCCCGCTGCTGGCCGACGGCCGGGTGACCAAGGCCGAGATCAAGCGCGGCCTGACCGCCGCCGGGCTGGCCGCCGGCACCGCCACGGTGAACCGGCTGGCCGCCGAGGCGCAGGCCCATCTGACCCGGCGTGAGCTGGAGGAGTCGCTGCGGATGGAGCTGGCCGAGCTGGGCCGTCCGCTGGTCGAGCTACCGCAGCTCCCGGACGGCGTCGACCGGGACGGTCTGGGTGACCTGGCCGTCCGCCTGATGCGGGCTTGATCAAGGGATTGTCCGATCAAGACGCACTACCCTGAGAAGGTGGCTGACGTGACGGCTCCCCGGCTCGACATCGACGCTCTGCTGGCCGACCCGGCCATCCGCATCGTGGTCTGCTGCGGCGCCGGCGGGGTCGGCAAGACGACCACCGCCGCGGCGCTCGGGCTGCGCGCGGCCGAGGTGCACGGGCGGCGGACCGTGGTGCTCACCATCGACCCGGCCCGGCGGCTCGCCCAGTCGATGGGCCTGACCGAGCTGGACAACACTCCGCGGCAGGTCAAGGGCATCGACGTGGAGGGCAGCGGCGGCGAGTTGCACGCCATGATGCTCGACATGAAGCGCACCTTCGACGAGGTGGTCGAGCAGCACACCACCCCGGCGCGCGCCCAGGAGATCTTCGCCAACCCGTTCTACCAGGCCATGAGCTCGACCTTCGCCGGCACCCAGGAGTACATGGCGATGGAGAAGCTGGGCCAGCTCCGGGCCGGCGACGAGTGGGACCTGATCGTGGTCGACACCCCACCGTCCCGGTCCGCGCTCGACTTCCTGGACGCGCCGGCCCGGCTGTCCCGGTTCCTGGACGGCCGGATGCTGCGGATGCTGATGGCCCCCGCCCGCGCCGGCGGCCGGAGCGTGTTCAGCCTGGTCACCGCGTCGTTCGGGCTGTTCGCCAAGACCGTGCAGAAGGTCCTGGGCGCGCAACTGCTCACCGACCTGTCCGGTTTCGTGGCGGCGCTGGACTCGATGTTCGGCGGCTTCCGGCAGCGCGCCGACCAGACGTACCGGATCCTGCAGGACCCGCAGACCGCGTTCCTGCTGGTCGCCGCACCCGAGCGGGACGCCATCCGGGAGGCGGCCTACTTCGCGGAGCGGCTGGTGTCCGAGCGGATGCCGCTCAGTGGCCTGGTGCTCAACCGGATGCACAGCGCCGACACGGGCGGCCTGGACGCGGCGGAGAGCGAGGCCGCGGCGGAGCGCCTGGCCGCGGAGGACGACCACCGGGTCGCCGCGGACGTGCTGCGGATCCACGCCTCGCTGGTGCGGCAGGGTGAGCGGGAGGCGGGGGTCGCGGCCGGTTTCACCGAGGCCTTCCCGGCGGTGCCGACCACCTCGATCGCGGCACAGCCCGCCGACGTCCATGACGTCGACGGGCTGCGAACGATCGGAGCGCTGCTCGCCTGAATCGGCGGGCGGCGCCTGATCAGCGGGTGGAGACGAGCACCTTGTCGGCGCCCTTCTCCCGCAGTGCGGCTTCGAACATCTTCCGCCAGCTCGCCACATGCGGGTGCCGGCGCAGAAGTGCACGCCGCTCCCGTTCCGTCATGCCTCCCCAGACACCGAACTCGATGCGGTTGTCCAGAGCGTCGGCGAGGCATTCGTAGCGGACCGGGCAGCTGCGGCAGATCCTCTTCGCCACGTTCTGCTCGGCGCCCTGCACGAACAACGCGTCAGGGTCGCCACTCTGACACGCGGCCATGCTGGGCCAGTCGCTGATCATCCCCACGGTAAACGTCCCCCCTTGCTGTCACCCCCTGACGCCGGTGGCTTCCCTGTTCCCCCAGGCCTGTCCCGGCGTCCGTGTCTCGCGGGACCATCATGCTCTGTAGTTGGGTGATTACGCAACGTTGTCCCTCAAATACGTATAGGCCGGTAGTTCCGGGCATAGCGGCCAGGCAACATCGGCCGAACGGGGGGTATCTTTGGTGCATAAGCCGAAAAACCCTCCGCCGACGGGGGTGACAGGTCACACTCACTACGGGCGGGACGGCCCTCGTTGATGGGCAGACGTGTGCAACTGTCGCGTACCCTGCTCAGGTGACCTCCTGGTTTCGCAGACGCGATCACAACATCTTCACGAACGCCACCTCGCTACTGGTCTGTGGCCTGCTAGCCGGTGTCGTCGTGGCGGCTGCCGCCTTCCCCGCCGCAGCCATGACCGGACTGGCAGCCAAGGCGGGCGGTAAGACGTTCGCGAACCTGCCCAGTGAGCTCAAGGAATTCAGTTCACCGCAGATCACCAGGGCGTACGCGTCCGACGGCAAGACCCAGATCGCGGTGTTCTACGACGAGTTCCGCAGCGACGTCCCGCTGAAGGACATCTCGCCACACATGCAGGCGGCGATCCTGGCCGCCGAGGACCGCAAGTTCATGGAACACAACGGCGTCGACCTGAAGGGTGTGGCCCGCGCGTTCGTCAGCAACAACCAGGGCGGCACGCAGCAGGGCGCCTCGACCCTCACCATGCAGTACGTGCGGATGTCTCTCGCCTACTCGGCGACGAACCCGCAGGAGGTGATCGACGCCACCGAGGACAGCCCCAAGCGCAAGATCAACGAGATGAAGTACGCGCTGCAGATCGAGAAGCAGCTCACCAAGGAACAGATCCTGGAGCGCTACCTCAACATCGCGCCGTTCGGCAACCAGGCCTACGGCGTCTTCGCCGCCAGCCAGGTCTACTTCAACAAGAAGCCGAAGGACCTCAACGCCGGTGAGGCCGCCATGCTGGCCGGCATGGTGAAGGCGCCGAGCAGCTTCAACCCGACCGTGCCGAGCGGCCTGGAGCAGATCACCGAGCGCCGCAACAACTACATCATCCCGGCCATGGCCTCGATGGGCGCGATCACGCCGGACGAGGCGGAGAAGGCCAAGAAGGTCAAGATCCCGACCAAGGTCAAGCAGGTCGGCCGGGGCTGCGCCTGGGTGGCGAAGAACCACTGGGGCTTCTTCTGCGACTTCTTCACCCGCTGGTGGAACGGCCAGGAGGCGTTCGGCGCGACGACGTACGACCGGGAGCGCCGCCTGAAGTCCGGTGGCTACCGGATCGTCACCACGCTCGACATCAAGGGTCAGGCCGGCGCCCGCAAGCAGGTCGCCGACCGGCAGTCCGACTCCAGCCCGAACGCGCTGCTGCTGGCCGGCGTCGAGCCCAACACCGGCAAGGTGCGGCTGCTCGCCACCAACCGCAAGTACAAGCTGGACGACAGCGAGAACCCGAAGAACAAGATGTCGTCGGACCCGAAGAAGGCCGCGAAGAAGATCCGGGGCACCCACCCGTACACCACGAACCCGCTGATGACCGGCGGTGGCGACATCACCGGCTACCAGGCCGGCTCGGTGTTCAAGATCTTCCCGATCATCGCCGCGCTGGAAGCCGGGTACCCACTCGCCTATCCCATCAAGGCGGAGAAACAGTACAAGTCGGGATACATCGTCGGGCCGGGCCCGGCCACCTGCGGTGGGCACTTCTACTGCCCGAAGAACTCCGGCGGCGGCGGTGAAGGCCTCTACACGATGTGGTCCGCCTTCGCGAAGTCGATCAACACGTACTTCATCCCGCTGCAGGAACGCGTCGGCACCGACAAGGTCGTCGCCGTCGCCAAGCGCTTCGGCGTCCAGTTCCGCGAGCCGAACGACGCCCGGATGACCACCAAGGAGGGCGGCGTCGAGCAGTGGGGCGCCTTCTCCCTCGGCGTCACCGCCTCCACCCCGCTGGACATGGCCAACGCCTACGCCACCCTCGCCGCCGACGGCAAGTACTGCGTGCCCACCCCGGTCGAGCAGATCAAGACCGCCGAGGGCGAGAAGATCGACATCGGCAAGCCGCACTGCATCCAGGCCACCACCAAGGACGTCGCCCGCGCCGCCCTCGACGCGGCCCGCTGCCCGGTCGGCGACTCGGCCCAGCTCGGCAGCTGCAACGGCGCCACCGCCGGCCCGACCAAGGGCATCGTGGGACACCCGGTCTTCGGCAAGTCCGGCACCACCGACGCCGACAAGACCGCCTCGCTGATCGTCGGCACCACGAAGATCGTCGTCGCGGGCTACATGGCCAACCCGGACTACCCGGACCACAAGGACCACATGTCGCACCCGATCATCAACCCCGCGGTGCAGTACACGGTTGCCAACTACATGGAGGGCAAACCGAAGGTCCAGTTCAAGAAACCGGGCAGTTCCAAGATTGCGTACGGCGAACAGCGCTCGATCCCGGACGTGACCTGCGACTCGGTCTCCGCGGCCACCAACCGCCTGGAAGACGCCGGCTTCAGCGTCTCCCGCGGCTCCTCGATCGAATCCTCCTGCCCGGAAGGGACCGTCGCCGGCACCAACCCGTCCGGCCGTACCGTCAAGAACGGTGTGGTCGTCCTGGAGATCAGCGGCGGCAAGAAGGAAGACGAGAAGCCCAACCCCAACGACAGCAGCCCACCGCGACGTAACTAATCGTCGGAACGACGAAACGGCCGGGAGAGTCACTCTCCCGGCCGTTTCGTCGTTCAGGGGCGCTCTCAGCGCCGTTCCCGGCGCCTTCCGCTAGGCCAGCTGGCGGCGGACCTCGGCGGCGACCCGGCCACCGTCCGCGCGGCCGGCCACCGCGCCCTGCGCCGCCTTCATCGCCGGGCCCATCTGCGCCTTGCCGGTGAACCCGCCGGCCGCCAGCGCGCCCGCCACCAGATCGGCGATCTCCGCGTCGGTCAGCTGCTTCGGCAGATAGCGGTCCAGGACCTCACCCTCGGCCGTCTCCTTCGCCGCCTGCTCGTCCCGGCCCGCACCGGCGAAAGCGGTCGCCGCCTCCCGGCGCTTCTTCGCCTCCTTGGTCAGCACCGCCAGCACCTCGGCGTCGGAGAGCTCACGGGCCTCCACCCCGGCGACCTCGGCGGTCCGCACCGCGGACAGCGCCATCCGCAGCGTCGACGTGGTCAGGTCGTCCCGGGACTTCATCGCGGTGTGCAGGTCATCGTTCAGGCGGTCTTTCAACGTTCCCATGGAGGGAGAAACTACCCTTGCCGACATGCGTAAGCGCTCCCTTATTTCGGCCGCCGCCGCTCTGACCGCAGTCGGCGGCGCGACGCTCGCCTATGCCTCCCTCGTCGAGCGCAACATGTTCACGCTCCGGCGCTTCGACGTCCCGGTGCTCGAACCGGACGCCGAACCACTGCGCATCCTGCACCTCAGCGACCTGCACATGATGCCCGGCCAGCGCCGCAAGCAGGACTGGGTGGCCGCCCTCGCCGGCGCCGACCCCGACCTGGTCGTGGTCACCGGCGACAACATGGCCGACCCGGACTCGGTCCCCGGCGTGCTCCGCGCCCTCGACCCGCTGCTGGCCCGGCCCGGGGCGTTCGTCTTCGGCTCCAACGACTACCGCGGCCCGGTGTGGAAGAACCCGTTGCAATACCTACTGCCCGACCGGGAGTACGTGCAGGGAGCCGACCTGCCCGCCGAAGAACTCCGGGAGGCCTTCACCGACGCCGGCTGGGCCGACCTGAACAACAACCGCACCGTGCTGAAAGCCGGCGGCCGCTCCATCGAGCTGGCCGGTGTCGACGACCCACACATCGAACGCGACGACTACCCGTCGGTGGCCGGCCCGATCAGCACCGGCGCCGACCTGCACATCGGCGTCACCCACACCCCCGCCTCACACGTCCTGGACGGCATGGCGGCCGACGGATTCGCCCTGCTGCTGGCCGGCCACACCCACGGCGGCCAGGTGTGTGTGCCGTTCTACGGCGCCCTGACCACCAACTGCGACCTGCCCACCGCGATGGCCAAGGGCCTGCACCGCTGGCCCGGCTCGGACGCGTGGCTGCACGTGTCGGCCGGACTGGGCACCCATCCCACCGCCCCGATCCGCTTCGCCTGCCGCCCGGAGGCCTCCCTGCTCACCCTGATCCCCCGCTGACCGCTTCCTTCACGGGCCGGTCCCGTGGACCGCTCCTCCCGGCGGTCCAGTTACCTGGCCGGTCGCCGCCTCGGCCGGTCATCGCCTCGGCCGGTCATCGCAGATCGGTCCCACTGACCGGGCCAGGTGACCGGCTCCCCCGCGGCCTCCGGCTACCGCCGGCCGAGCAGGGCTTCCCCGGCCCCACTCTAGACCGGCTTGCCCCACCCGACGGCCGCTGGAAACCCCTCCCACCCATTCTGAGCTGGTGTTTTATCTTTTGGGGATACCGGTTGTGAGGGGTGGCCGGGGACCCGCTAGTATTTATCTCGCAGCGACGGGGTGTGGCGCAGCTTGGTAGCGCGCTTCGTTCGGGACGAAGAGGCCGTGGGTTCAAATCCCGCCACCCCGACCAGATGTTGCACGTGAGGCCCGGTTCACCGATCAGGTGAGCCGGGTTTTCGCTTTCCGGCCGACCATATTTCCGGCCACTCCTCTGCCCGACGGCCCACTCCTCTGTCCGACGGCCCGGCCCTCTGTCCGACGGCCGGCCCTTGTCCAGCGGCCCGGCCCTCCGGACGGGCGCGCATCAAGGCCGGCCCTCTCTGGTCGACCGTACTTTCGTCCGGCAGGCGCTCCCAGGAACGGAAAACCGGCCCACGATCGGTGCCGCGGGCCGGTGATGCCCGGACGGTGCGCCGGGCGGCATGGTTCTACAGGGCCATCTGTGGGCCGACGGTGCGTGGGGCCATCTGCTGAGGTACCGCGTACGGCCCCAGCATCGACTCGACCGCTGGAGCGACGGACGGGCGCTCGGACAGCTGCATGAGCCGGGTGGCGCGAGCCAGCGAGCCGGTCTCGCCGTCACGGAAGCCCTCGCGGTAGCCGCGTTCGTAGCGTTCGCCGCGGCCCATCGCCCGGCCGAGGGCGAAGCAGGAGGAACCGGCGAGGGCGAGCAGGAAGAGCATCGCGAAGGGTGTCACAGAACTATCCTTCCGGGCGCAAGCCACTAATTAGGCGAAAATTACCCTAAAAAGGCATACGTTGCCTTAGGGAGGAGATCAAGTACGCCAACGGGTGACCGTCGGTACCGACCCGTTACCTCGGACCTTCCCGGCGACCGCGCGGCCCGGCCTGACAGACTGGATCCTTGTGACTGACTCCATCGACCTCGCCCGTCAGGTCCGCAGCGTGAGCCGCCTCACCGGCGAGTTCACGCTCCGCTCGGGCCGGACCGCCACCGAGTATTTCGACAAGTACCAGTTCGAGGCCGACCCAATCCTGCTCGACCAGCTCGCCGAACGCCTGGCCGTCCTCATCCCGGAGGGCACCGAGGTGCTGGCCGGGCTGGAGATGGGCGGCATCGCCGTGGTGACCGCCCTGGCCCGGCACGCGAAGCTGCCGACCGCGTTCGTCCGCAAGCAGGCGAAGCAGTACGGCACCGCGCGTCTCGCCGAGGGCGCCGAGGTGGCCGGCCGCCGGGTGCTGATCGTCGAGGACGTGGTGACCTCCGGCGGTCAGGTGGTGCTCTCCACCAACGACCTGCGGAAGCTGGGCGCCCACGTGGATCACGCGGTCTGCGTCATCGACCGGCAGGAGGGTGGCGCCCAGGCGCTGGCCGCCGAGGGCATCACGCTGCGCGCCCTGCTGACCCGGGCCGAGCTCGACGCCGCCGCCTGACAGCCGTCCGCGCCGCAGCCGACCACACCCCACAGTGTGCCAACCTGCGGCGCGGATCCGACCACAGATCGGCACGCAAACCGCACCCACCCACAGCGTGCCAACCTACGGCGCACATCCGACCACAAAACGGCACGCGAACCGGAACCGGCCGCACCGTGCCAACTTACGGCGCACATCCGACCACAAAACGGCACGCGGGGCGCACCCGGCCGCCGCGTGCCGAGCTGCGGCGCGGATCCGACCACAAAACGGCACGCGGGGCGCACCCGGCCGCCGCGTGCCAAGTTGCGGTGCAAGCCCGACCACAAAGTGGCACGCGAACTGGAACCGGTCGCAGCGTGCCGAGCTACGGCGCGGATCCGACCACAAAACGGCACGCAGGGGGTGCCCGGCCGCAGCGTGCCGAGCTACGGCGCGGATCCGACCACAAAACGGCACGCGGGGGGTGCCCGGGCGCAGCGTGCCGAGCTGCGGTGCGGATCCGACCGCAGAGCGGCACGCTGCGGCCGGGTGTCAGGGGGTGGCGCGTTTGGTGATCTCGGTGGCCAGCAGTTCGGCGATCTGGACGGTGTTCAGGGCAGCGCCCTTGCGCATGTTGTCGCCGGTGATGAAGAGGGACAGGGCCCTCGGGTCGTCCATCGCCCGGCGGATGCGGCCCACCCAGGACGGGTCGGTGCCGACCGCGTCGATCGGCATCGGGAACTCGCCCGCCTCCGGATCGTCGACCAGGATCACGCCGGGCGCGTTGCGCAGCACCTGACGGGCACCGTCCACGGTCACCTCGGAGGCGAAGACGGCGTGCACGGCGATGGAGTGTCCGGTCACCACCGGGACGCGGACACAGGTGGCGGAGACTTTCAGGGCCGGCAGGCCGATGATCTTCCGGGTCTCGTTGCGGAGTTTGAGTTCCTCCGAGGACCAGCCGAGGTCGGCCAGGTCACCGGACCAGGGCACCACGTTGAGCGCCAGCGGGGCCGGGAACGGGCCCAGATCGTCGCCGACGGCCTGCCGGACGTTGCCCGGCCGGCCGCCGAGCAACCGGTCGCCGGCCACTTTGGTGAGCTGGTCGTGCAGGGTGTCGATGCCGATCTGGCCGGCGCCGGAGGCGGACTGGTAGGAGGCGAGGACCAGCTCGCGCAGCCCGTACTCGTCGTGCAGCGGCGCCATCGCGATGATCATCGCCGCGGTGGTGCAGTTGGCGCTGGAGACGATGCCGATCGGGCGATGCCGGACCGCGTCCCGGTTGACCTCGGGCACGACCAGTGGCACGTCGGGGCGCATCCGGAAGGCGGACGAGTTGTCCACCACGATGGCGCCCCGGGCGACCGCGATCGGCGCCCAGTGCTCGGAGACGGCGTCGGGCACGTCGAACATCGCCACGTCGACGCCGTCGAACGCCTCGGCGGTCAGCTCGGCCACGTCCAGGCGCTCGCCGCGGCAGGTCAGCGACTTGCCGGCGGATCGCGCCGAGGCGAGGAGCCGGATCTCGCCCCAGTGGTTGCGCCGGGACGAGAGCAGCTCGAGCATGACGGATCCGACGGAGCCGGTGGCTCCGACGACGGCGAGCGTGGGCTGCGCCATCGACCGGGTTACCGGCCGGTCCCGCCGTAGACGACGGCCTCCTCGGAGCCGCCCAGCTCGAACTGGGCGTGCACGGCGCGGACGGCGGTGTCCAGGTCGGTGTCGCGGCAGACGACCGAGACCCGGATCTCCGAGGTGGAGATCATCTCGATGTTGACGCCGGCCTCGCCGATGCAGGCGAAGAACGACGCGGCGACCCCGGGGTGCGAGCGCATGCCGGCGCCGACCAGCGAGACCTTGCCGATGTGGTCGTCGAAGAGCAGGCTCTTGAACTTGACCTGGTCCTTGATCTTGTCGAGGGCGGTCATCGCGGTGGTGCCGTCGGCTTTCGGCAGCGTGAACGAGATGTCGGTGCGGCCGGTGCCCTCGGTCGACACGTTCTGCACGATCATGTCGATGTTGATCTCGGCCTTGGCGACCGTCTCGAAGATGCGGCCGGCCGAGCCGGGCTCATCGGGCACGCCGACAATCGTGATCTTGGCATCGCTGCGCTCGTGCGCGACCCCGGTGATCAGTGCGTTCTCCACGTCAGGGTCCTCCATCGAGCCGGTGACGAACGTGCCTTCTTTGTTCGAGTACGAAGAGCGTACGTGGATCGGCACGTTGAAACGGCGCGCGTACTCCACGCATCGCAACATCAGCACTTTCGCGCCGCCGGCCGCGAGGTCGAGCATCTCCTCGTACGTGATCTTCTTGATGTGCTTGGCGTCCGGCACGATCCGCGGGTCGGCGGTGAAGACGCCGTCCACGTCGGTGTAGATCTCGCAGACGTCCGCGTGCAGGGCCGCGGCCAGGGCGACAGCCGTGGTGTCCGAGCCGCCGCGGCCGAGGGTGGTGATGTCCTTGGTGTCCTGCGACACCCCCTGGAAGCCGGCGACGATGGCGATGGCGCCCTCGTCGAGCGCGGTCCGCAGGCGGCCGGGGGTGACGTCGATGATGCGGGCCTTGCCGTGCACCGAGGTGGTCAGCACGCCGGCCTGGGATCCGGTGTAGGACCGGGCCTCGTAGCCCAGGTTGTGGATCGCCATGGCCAGCAGCGCCATCGAGATCCGCTCGCCGGAGGTCAGCAGCATGTCCAGCTCGCGGCCGGGCGGCAGGGGGCTGACCTGGTTGGCGAGGTCCATCAGCTCATCGGTGGTGTCACCCATCGCCGAGACGACGACCACGACGTCGTCGCCGGCCTTGCGGGCGGCCACGATGCGCTCCGCCACCCGCTTGATGCGCTCGGCGTTCGCGACGGACGAGCCACCGTACTTCTGCACCACAAGTGCCACGACGAATCATTCCTCCGAACTCGGCAACCGGAACCACACTAGCTTCGCCGGACCCCGGGCTCGACATGCGATCCCAGAATCCGGCCGGGCCGGCGCGACACGCCGGTGACCGCCGATGCGCCGTGCCGATGGCTGAGCGCGGTATGGGAGGAGAATGTCGCGATGCGCATTCCCTCCGCGCTGACCGCCGTGCTGCTGCTGGCGGTCGGCTTGACCGGCTGTGGCGACGATGAGTCGCCGGACACCACCCCCACGCCGTCCGCCGCGAGCCCGGCCGCCGGCCCCGAGCCGGGTGCCCGTGACGAGCTGGCCGGGCTGGCCGCGGTCGCCCTGGACCGCCGGTACGCCGCCCTCTACACGCTGTCCGACGGCGGCACCTCCCGTGAGGTGGTGGCCGCGGTCGCCGAGGACGGCGGCTGGCGGGTGGACATCCCGGCCGGTGCGCTCGGTGGCACCGCCGGGGTGACCGTGATCCGGGTGGCGAACGGCCTCTACCAGTGCACGCTGTCCACTCCGGCGGCGCCGGTCAGCCCGACCTGCGTACGCGTGGCGGAGAAGGGCGACCGGGTGCCCCGCCGGTACGACCCCCGGATCCAGCGCCTGTTCCGGCAGTGGCTGACCGTTTTCACCGATCAGAAGTCGCCGCTGGCGGTCTCCGCGGTGCAGCCGCTGGAGGGTGCGGAGGGCGCCTGTTACGCGGTCGACTCGGTGACCGCGGCGTCGGATCCGCCGGTGGACGTCGGCATCTACTGCTACTCCGAGGACGGTCTGCTGACCGCGGCCCGGGTCGGTTTCGGCACTCTCAAGCTGGTCCGCCAGGTGGCCGGTCCGGCGACGTTGCAGCTGCCCGGGCCGGAGGTGGCCGGCCAGCCGATGGGGATCGCGGAGGCGCCGCCGGTGGTGGTCCCGCCGAGCCTCGCCCCGTCGGCACAGTGACCGATTCGACTTCCCACCATCCGGGCGTTCGGTTAGCCGATCGCATTGCCTTGACGTAACGTGACTGGCGACATGTGGCAGGTGAACCTTCTCCTTCGCTGCCGCGACGAGGCCCCATTCCAGGTCGGCACCTCGTCGCGGAGGTGACGCACGCCGCCTGCTCGTCTTCTTCCTGACTGGAGCAGTCCCACATGTCCACTTCGTTTGATTCGCAGCGTCCCAGCAGCATGCCTTTCCAGCGGTACGAGTCGTACCAGAAGCAGTTCGACGTGAGCCTGCCCGACCGGCAGTGGCCCACCCGGGTGACCGAGAAGGCCCCTCGCTGGTGCGCGGTCGATCTGCGGGACGGCAATCAGGCGCTGATCGACCCGATGTCGCCGGAGCGCAAGCGGCGGATGTTCATGCTGCTGGTGAAGATGGGCTACAAGGAGATCGAGGTCGGTTTCCCGGCGGCGAGCCAGACCGATTTCGATTTCGTCCGCCAGCTGATCGAGCAGGATCTGATCCCGGACGACGTCACCATTCAGGTGCTGGTGCAGTGCCGTGAGCACCTGATCGACCGGACGTTCGAGTCGATCCGGGGCGCCAAGCGGGCCATCGTGCACTTCTACAACTCGACTTCGACGCTGCAGCGCCGGGTGGTGTTCGGCCTGGACAAGGACGGCATCACCGACATCGCGACGACGGGTGCCCGGCTCTGCCAGAAGTACGCGGAGATCCACACCCCGGACACCGAGATCTTCTACGAGTACTCCCCCGAGTCGTACACCGGCACCGAACTGGAGTACGCCCTGGAGATCTGCTCGGCGGTGATCGACGTGATCGACCCGACGCCGGACCGCCCGCTGATCATCAACCTGCCGGCCACCGTGGAGATGGCTACGCCGAACGTCTACGCCGACTCGATCGAGTGGATGCACCGGCACCTGCCCCGCCGGGACAGCGTGATCCTGAGCCTGCACCCGCACAACGACCGGGGCACCGGGGTGGCCGCCGCCGAGCTGGGCCTGCTGGCCGGTGCGGACCGGATCGAGGGCTGCCTGTTCGGCAACGGCGAGCGCACCGGCAACGTGGACCTGGTGACGCTGGGCCTGAACCTGTTCTCGCAGGGCATCGACCCGCAGGTGGACTTCTCGAACATCGACGAGATCAAGCGCACCGTGGAGTACTGCAACCAGCTGCCGGTGCACGAGCGTCACCCGTACGCGGGGGATCTGGTCTACACCGCCTTCTCCGGTTCGCACCAGGACGCGATCAAGAAGGGCTTCGTGGCGCTGCAGGCCGACGCCGACGCCGCGGGCACCGAGATCGACTCCTTCACCTGGGGTGTCCCCTACCTGCCGATCGACCCGAAGGACGTGGGCCGCACCTACGAGGCGGTCATCCGGGTCAACTCGCAGTCCGGCAAGGGCGGGGTGGCGTACATCATGAAGGAGGAGCACAAGCTGGATCTGCCGCGCCGGCTGCAGATCGAGTTCTCCGGCGTGGTGCAGCAGCACACCGATTCGGACGGCGGCGAGGTCTCCCCGCAGCAGATGTGGGACTACTTCGCCACCGAGTACCTGGTGGATCACCAGGTGGACCCGGCGATCCGGGTGGCGGGCTACACGACGGCCACTGTGGACGGCAAGGTGGAGATCGACGCGCAGGTGGCGCTGGGCCCGGAGCGGCGTTCGCTGACCGGTGTCGGCAACGGCCCGATCGACGCGTTCGTGCAGGCGGTCGCCCCGCTCGGGATCAGGGTGCGGGTGCTGGACTACAACGAGCACGCGCTGACCTCCGGCGGGGACGCGCAGGCGGCGGCCTATGTGGAGGTCGAGGTCGGCGAGACGGCGGTGTGGGGTGTCGGCATCGACGCGAACATCGTCAGCGCGTCCATCAAAGCGGTGACTAGCGCGATCAACCGCGCCCGCTGATTGGCGCTCTTCAAGATCCGGTATGAGACTGGGCTACGTGCCCCCACGTAGCTCAGTTCTCGCCGCCGCAGCCCTGTTCGCTCTTCTCGCCACCGCCGGATGTGAGGTCGCCACCACCGGCGAGCCCGGCACCCGGACCACCGAGTCCACCACCGGTTCGAGTCAGTCGAGGGATCCGGACGGCGCCCGCTCGAAACTCGGCGGCCTGACCGTCGCCGCCGAGGGGAAGATGACCGGTTACAGCCGGGAGAAGTTCCCGCACTGGCGTAGCGCCGGGTCGAACTGCGACGTTCGCGACACCGTGCTGGAGCGGGACGGCGATCAGGTGAAGCTGGACGGCTGCAATGTCGTCGCGGGCACCTGGGACAGCTTCTACGATGACAAGGTGATTGATTCACCGACAAAGGTGGACATCGACCACATGGTGCCGCTGGCCGCCGCCTGGCGTTCCGGTGCCGCCAAGTGGACGAACGAGGAGCGTGGCGACTTCGCCAACGACCTCGATCGCCCGCAGCTGTTCGCCGTCTCGGCCTCCTCCAACCGCTCCAAGGGTGACCAGGACCCGTCGACCTGGAAGCCGCCGGCTCAGGCCAGTTGGTGCGTTTACGCACAGGACTGGATTGAGGTGAAGAGCCACTGGAAACTCACGGTCACGGACAAGGAGAAGGCCGCTCTCGAGGAGATGCTGAGGACCTGCTGATGACCGATGTGGAGCAGAACGCCAGGACCACCGACATCGTGCCCGGACCGGGTGGCGTGATGACCGACGAGGTCGGCGTGGTCACCGGTGAGCTGACGTTGCGCAGCGAGTTCGCCGACGGCGAGGTCGTGGTGCGGGTGCAGTACCGGGAGGCCGAGGAGTGGTATGTGGTCACCGGCGGAAAGGCCGCGCTGGCCGATCCCGCCGACCTGGAGGCGGTGCACAACATCGCCGTCGGTCTGCTCCACCGGCCCGAAGGCTGAGCCGGCGGGCTGGGATTGCGCCCCGATCCTAGGATCTGGCGATGCGCACGGCCCGGATCGGCCTGACGGCTCTGGCATTGGCCCTGCCCACGTTCACCGCGACCGCCGCGGCGGGGCCTCCGCCCGGGCGTACCGCGATCGCTCTGACCGACGTCCTTCCGGCGGTCGCCGAGGCGGTTCCGGCGCCCGATGCCGCCTTCCGTCTCACTCCGGACACCGTGATCACCGCGTCCGGCGCGGCCACCGCGGTGGCCGGGTCGCTGGCCGCGGCGTGGCGGCCGGCCACCGGGTTCGCGCTGCCGGTGACCGAGACCGGTGACCGGGCGATCGCCCTGGTCCTGGAGCCGGGCCATCCGGCGGAGGGTTACCGGCTGGCGATCCGCGCGGGCGGTGTCGAGCTGGCCGCCACCCGCCCGGCCGGTCTGTTCGCCGGGGTGCAGACGTTGCGCCAGCTCCTGCCGGCGGAGATCGAGGCGAGGTCCGCGCGGCACGCACGGTGGGTCCTTCCCGGCGGGCGGATCAAGGACTTTCCGCGGTACGCCTACCGGGGCGCGATGCTCGACCTGGCCCGGCACTTCCACGAGCCGGCCGAGATCCGTGCCTACATCGACCGGATCAGCCGCTTCAAGATCAACCACTTGCACCTGCACCTCAGTGACGACCAGGGCTGGCGCATCCGGATCGACTCCTGGCCCCGGCTGACCGCGGTGGGTGGCGCGCCCGGCACCGGGGTCGGCGGGGCCGGCGGCGGTTTCCTGACCAAGGACGACTACCGGGAGCTGGTACGGTACGCCGCCGACCGGTTCGTCACCGTCGTCCCGGAGATCGACATGCCCGGGCACGTGAACGCCGCGCAGGTCGCCTATCCCGAGCTCACCTGTGACGGTGTGGCGCCCCGGCCGCGCACCGACATGCGGGTCGGCTACAGCTCGCTCTGCGCCGACCGGGAGGTCACCTACCGGTTCGCCGCGGACGTGATCCGGGAACTGGCCGAGATGACGCCCGGACCGTACCTGCACGTCGGCGGGGACGAGGCGATGTCCACCCCGCACGGCGCCTATCTGCGGTTCCAGCGCCGGGTGCTGCCGCTGGTCCGGGCGCACGGCAAGATCCCGGTCGGCTGGCACGAGATCGCCCAGTCGCCGGCCGCCGCCGAGAACGACGCGGTGATCCAGTTCTGGGGGCGGGAGCGCAACAGCCCGTCGGTGGCCGCCGCGGGCAGCCGCGTGGTGCTCTCCCCAGCGAACCGTACCTATCTGGACATGGAGTACGACCTGCTCACTCCGGGTGGGCTGGACTGGGCCGGGGCCATCGAGGTGCGGGACGCGTACGACTGGGATCCGGGTGCGCTGTTGAGTGACGTACCGGCGGAAAGGGTCCTGGGGGTTGAGGCTCCGCTGTGGTCGGAGACCCTGCGTGATCTAGATGACATCGAGTTCCTGGCGTTCCCGCGTCTGGTCGCGATCGCCGAGCTGGGCTGGTCGCCGCGGAGCGCGCACGACTGGGACTCGTTCCGCTCCCGCCTGGGCGGTTACGGCCCGCGCTGGGTCCGGCAGGGTGTGCGTTTCCACCGCTCGCCCGAGGTCCGCTGGTCCTGACCCCGATTTTCCGGACGTCGGGACGGTACCGAAACGTGGCGGCGACCATCTACGATCCGGAAAGTTCGATGAATGTTCATTCGGGGGAAGGAACAGTCCACGTTGTCCAGCAGATCCTGGCTGACCAGAGCCGGTATGGTCCTGCTCAGCGGCACCGCCGCGGCCGGCGCTCTCGCCGCGCCCGCACAGGCGGCCACCATCGGCCGCGCATCGGTCGACTTCAGCTCCGACGGGCGGCGAGTGGTCTTCGTCGCCGGCTCCGGCACCACCAACAAGATCGTCGTCACCCGTTCCGGCAACACGATCACCCTCGACGACCGGGCCGCCGTCAAGGCCGGCCCGGGCTGCACGGCCGTCAAGGGCGACAAGACCAAGGTCCGCTGCACCGACCCGAAGCCGATCACCCGTGTCCGGGTCGAGCTGGGCTCCGGCAACGACGAGGTCGTCAACCGCACCTCGGTGGCGCTGTCCGCCTTCGGTGGCGGCGGCAACGACGAGCTGACCGGCGGTTCCGGCCGGGACAAGCTGTACGGCGGCACCGGCCGGGACCGGCTGTCGGGCGGCGGCGGCGTCGACGCCCTCTATGGCGGTGACAGCGACGACGTGCTCACCGGCAACGCCGGGAACGACTACCTGGACGGCGGCAAGGGCCGCGACCGGGAGTACGGCGGATCCGGCAACGACCGGTTCGGCCAGCCCGACCGCGGCAAGGCCGAGGACGCCGACCTGGTCGCCGGGGGCGCCGGCTTCGACACCGTGACGTACAGCGGCAAGCGCGGCATCACCGCCGACTCCGACCGCGGCACGCGCGACGACGGCCGCAAGGGCGAGGGCGACACGCTGACCGGCGTCGAGGGCATCCACGGCGGCGACGGCAACGACCGCATCCACGGCGACAACGGCCCCAACCTGCTGGTCGGTGGGGGCGGCGACGACATCCTGCTGGGGTACGGCGGCAACGACTGGCTGCGTGACTACGGCAGCGGGAACGACCGGCTGGACGGTGGCGCGGGCGACGATCGGCTGGAGGCCGGCACCGGGGCCGACGTGATCACCGGCGGCGCCGGCTCGGACACCGTCGACTACCTCGGGCACCGCGGCCCGGTCACCGTCGACCTGGACGGGGCGAAGGGCGACGACGGTGTCCGCGGCGAGAAGGACACCGTCGGCGCGGACGTCGAGAACATCATCGGCACCGAGTACGGCGACACGCTCACCGGCAACGGCAGCGCCAACCGGATCGAGGGCGCCGTCGGCGACGACGTCATCCGCGGCGGGGCCGGCAACGACGTCCTGCTCGGCGGCGACGGCCTGGACCGGATCCTCGGCGAGGCCGGTGACGACAACCTCTCCGGCTCGTACGCCCCCGGCCACACCGCCGACGGCCATGTCGACGTGCTGGACGGCGGCGACGGGAACGACAACGCCGCCACCAGCGACGACACCTCGGTGAACACCGAGTACTCGACGCCGTTCACCATCCCGGTCTTCAACGAGAACTTCTACTTCGGAGCGTGATCTGATGACTACCAGAAGCTGGCTGACCAGGACGGGCGTGGCACTGCTCGGCACCACCGCCGCGGTCGGCATGGCCGGGGCGCCCGCGCAGGCCGCCTCCACCGGCGTCGCCTCGGTGACCAACCAGGGTGAGGTGTCCTTCAAGGCCGGCAGCGGCAAGGTCAACCGGGTCCGGATCACCGAGTCCGGCGGCACGGTGACCATCGACGACCGGGTCACGGTGAAAGCCGGCAAGGGCTGCACGGCGGTCAAAGGCGACAAGACCAAGGTCACCTGCGCCGATGTGCGGTGGGTGAACGCGAACCTGGGCGACCGCGGCGATGTCTTCGTCAACGCCTCCGGAGTGTCGACATATGTCTACGGCGGCACCGGACACGACAAGATCACCGGTGGCACCGGCTACGACACCATCCGCGGCGGTCCGGGCAACGACACGATCCACGGTGGAGACGGCTTCGACATCCTGAACGGCGACTCCGGCAACGACCTCGTCTACGGTGACGCCGGCGACGACCGCCTCTACGACGGGTCGGGCAACGACCGGCACTGGGGCGGCGCGGGCAACGACACGTTGTCCGACAAGAAGGGCAACGACCGCTACTACGGCGGCTCCGGTGACGACGTGTTCCGGGTCGGGGAGGCGCCGGTGCAGGCCGACCGCTTCTACGGCGGCTCCGGCACCGACACGGTCAGCTACGAGTGGTCCGCGAAGGCGGTCACCGCCGACGCCGACGGCAAGGCCGACGACGGCCGCAAGGGCGAGAAGGACCTCATCGGCACCGACGTCGAGAACCTGACCGGCGGCCGCGGCGACGACAAGCTCTACGGCACCAGCGGCCCCAACCGGCTGGACGGCGGTCCCGGCAACGACAAGATCTACGGCCGTGGCGGCGACGACCTGCTGATCGGCCACTCCGGCAAGGACTACCTGAACGGCGGCGCCCACGTCGACGGCGACACCTGCTGGACCGACGCCAAGGACACCACCGTCAACTGCGAGATCATCCGCTGACCGCGATACGGGGAGTTGCTGTGATGACTGCAAGACTCTGGCTGACCAGGGCCGGCGTGACCCTGCTCGGCACCACCGCGGCGGTCGGCGTGCTCGGCGCGCCCGCGCAGGCCGCCGCCACCGGCATCGCCTCGGTGAACGACCGCGGCGAGCTGGTCTTCACCGCCGGCAGCGGCCGGGCCAACCGGGTCACGCTGAGCGGATCCGGCGGCACGATCACCGTCGACGACCGGGTCACGGTCCGGGCCGGCGCCGGCTGCGCCGCGGTCACCGGCGACAAGACCAGGGTCACCTGCACCGGTGTGACCTACCTGCGCGGCATCCGGCTGGGCGACAAGAACGACGTGTTCGTCAACCGCACCAGCCTGACCGGCAACGTCTACGGCGATTCGGGTGCCGACACCCTGACCGGTGGCTCCGGCAGCGAGACCCTGTACGGCGGCTCGGGCAAGGACCGGATCAACGGCGGGGCCGGCGCCGACACCATCCACGGTGGCAGCGGCGACGACGTGATCCACGGTGACTCCGGCAACGACTTCCTGCATGACGGCAGCGGCGCCGACCGGGTGTACGGCGACTCCGGCAACGACGCCTTCTTCGACGGCTCGGGCAAGGACCGCTTCTACGGCGGCACCGGTAACGACTCGTTCAACGCCGGCCCGTCGACGGCCGCCGACCGTTACCACGGTGGCTCCGGCACCGACACGGTCAGCTACTACGACCGCACCGCGGGGGTCACCCTCGACGTCGACGGCAAGGCTGACGACGGCCGCAAGGGCGAGAAGGACAACATCGCCACCGACATCGAGAACCTCACCGGCGGGTTCGGCAACGACACCATCCACGGCACCAACGGCGCCAACCTGCTGGACGGCGGCGAGGGCGGCAACGACAAGCTCTACGGGCGCGGCGGCAACGACACACTGCTCGGCGGCCCCGGCCGGGACCACCTGGACGGCGGCGCCGGAAACGACCGCCTGTTCGGCGACCCGGCCCTGACCTCGGAGTACCCCACCGTCTCGGCGGACGTCATGATCGGTGGCAGCGGAGTCGACACGGTCTCCTACAGCAGCTACGAGTTCTCGGTCTTCGTGGACCTGGACGGCGCCAAGGGCGACGACGGCGTCCGCGGCGAGGGTGACACCGTCGGCAAGGACGTGGAGAACGTCATCGGCGGTTACGGCGACGACATCCTCACCGGCAACAGCGCGAACAACGTGCTCAACGGCGGCTGGGGCGGCGCCGACATCCTGCGCGGCCTGGGCGGCGACGACACCCTGCTGAGCGACAACGAACGGACCGGGGTCTCGGACGGTGCGATCGACACCCTGGACGGTGGCCCCCACGTCAAGGGCGACACCTGCGGGTACGACCCCGAGGACGCGGCCACGAACTGCGAGCTGACGAAGTGACTTCACGAACCTGGCTGACCAGGGCAGGCGTGGCCCTGCTCAGCACCACCGCGGCGGTCGGCGTGTTCGCCGCGCCCGCCCAGGCCGCCGCCACCGGAACGGCCTCGGTCAACGCTCGCGGCGAGCTGATCTTCAAAGCCGCCGGCGGGCAAACCAACCGGATCAAGCTGATCCGGGGCGACGAGTACTCCACGACCGTTCTCGAGGACCGGGTCCCGGTGACGGCCGGTGACGGGTGTACCCCGTACGGCGGTCAAAAGACCAAGGTCGTCTGCGTCGGCGTTATGGATGCGGTCATCCACCTGGGCAACGGTGACGACCGGTTCGACGGGTCCGGCGCGTTCCCGGACGCGACCGTCTACGGCGGCACCGGCAACGACACCCTGATCGGCGGCACCGGCAGCGACCGGCTGTACGGCGAATCCGGCAAGGACCGGATCCACGGCGGGATCGGCAACGACCGGATCTCCGGTGGCAGCGGCAACGACCGGATCTACGGCGAGTTCGGCGCCGATCACATCTGGGACGGCAGCGGCGACGACGTCGTCTACGGCAACGCCGGCGACGACAACTTCCACGACGGCGCCGGCAAGGACCGCTTCTACGGCGGCGTCGGCCACGACCACTTCCATGCCGGGGCATCTCCCGTGCAGGCCGACCGCTTCTACGGCGGCAAGGACAACGACATCGTCAGCTACGAGGGCACCGCCAAGGCGGTCACCGCCAACCTCGACGGCAAGGCCAACGACGGCCGCAAGGGCGAGAAGGACCTCATCGGCTCCGACGTCGAGAGCCTCATCGGCGGCCGGGGCAACGACAAGCTCTACGGCGACAACCGCGACAACTACCTGGGCGGCGGGCCCGGCAGCGACAAGCTCTACGGGCGCGGCGGCAACGACCGGATCGACGGCGGCAGCGGCAAGGACCGTCTGGACGGCGGCAGCGGCAACGACATTCTGCTGGCCGGGACCGGCGCCGACGTGTTCCTCGGCGGCACCGGCACGGACCGGGCCGACTACTCCGCCTATCGTGTGCCGGTCGTCGTCGATCTGGACGGCAAGGCCGACGACGGCGCCCGCGGTGAGAAGGACAACGTCGGCACGGATGTGGAGAACATCTTCGGCGGCTGGGGCGACGACGTCCTCACCGGCAACAGCAGGAACAACTATCTGCACGGTGGCCTCGGCGCCGACGTGCTGCGCGGTCTGGGCGGCGACGACCGGCTGCGGTCCGAGCACGCCCGGGGCGACGAGGCCGTCGACACTCTCGACGGCGGTTCGCACGTCAAGGGTGACGCCTGTGCATACGGCACGGGGGACATCGTGAAGAACTGTGAACTGAGCCTCTGACGATCAAAGGCCGCTTTCGCCGTACGTACGGGGAAAGCGGCCTTTGATGTTCTCGCGGTTAGATCCCCGGCCCGCCGGGAGTCTCCAGAGCCGTCTCCAGAGCGCCGTGCGCGTCCTTGGCGCCCGCACCGTCCGCGACGACCTCGGCCTTCACCGCGTGCGGCTGGAGCTGCCCGGACTCGATCTCCTCGGCCCAGTGGCAGGCCACCCGGTGCGCGCCGGTCCCGATGATCCGCAGACCTGGACGCTCGGTGGCGCACTTGGTCGGCTGCGCCCACGGGCACCGGGTGTGGAACCGGCAGCCGGACGGCGGGTTGGCCGGCGACGGCAGGTCACCGGCGAGCAGGATGCGCTCGCGCCGGTCCTCGACCTCGGGGTCGGGCACCGGCACCGCCGACATCAGCGCCCGGGTGTACGGGTGCATCGGCTTGCTGTACAGGTCGTCGCTGGGCGCCTCCTCGACGAGCGCGCCCAGGTACATCACGCCGACCGTGTCGGAGATGTGCCGGACCACCGCCAGGTCGTGCGCGATGACCAGGTAGGTCAACCCGAGTTCGTCCTGCAGCTCCTCCAGCAGGTTGATCACCTGCGCCTGGATGGAGACGTCCAGGGCGGAGACCGGCTCGTCGGCGACGATCAGGTCCGGGTTGAGCACCACGGCCCGGGCGATGCCGATGCGCTGCCGCTGGCCGCCGGAGAATTCGTGCGGGTAGCGGGACAGCGCCCACTGCGGCAGGCCGACCGCGTCCAGGGCCTTCGCGATGATCTTCCGGCGTTCGGCCCGGTCGCCGCCCAGCCCGTGTGCCTGCAGTCCCTCGGTCAGGATCGACTCGACGTTCTGCCGCGGGTCCAGGCTGGACATCGGGTCCTGGAAGATCATCTGCATGCGCCGGCGCATCGACCGCAGCTGCTTGGCGGGCAGCGTGGTCAGCTCGGTGCCGTCGAAGTTCACCTTGCCACCGGTCGGCGGGGTGAGCTGCAGCAACGCCCGGCCGAGCGTCGACTTGCCACAACCCGATTCGCCGACCAGGCCGTACGTCTGGCCCTTCGCGATCCGGAGATCCACCCCGTCGACGGCTTTGACGTGCCCGACCACCCGGTCCAGGAACACCCCGCGCTTGATCGGGAAATGCACTTTGAGGTCGTCGACCTCGACCAGCGTCTCGGTCACGACGGCACCTCCACGGTCCGCGACTCGGGGTTGACACAGCGGTAGGCGTGCCGGTGGATGCCCTCGGTCAGCGCCGGGGGTTCCCCGACACAGGCGTCGATCCGGCGGTCGCACCGCGGCGAGAAGGCACATCCCTCCGACCAGGGCAGCACGTCGCGCACCGATCCGCGGATCGCGTGCAGCCGTTCGCCCTTGCCGGAGTCCAGGCGGGGGACCGAACCCAGAAGACCATTGGTGTACGGGTGACGCGGGTCGGCGAACAGCGGCTTGCGCCGGGCCGACTCGATGACCCGGCCGGCGTAGAGCACGTTGACCGTGTCGCACATCCCGGCCACCACACCCAGGTCGTGCGTGATCATGATGAGCGCGGTGCCGGAGTCCCGGACCAGGCCGCGCAGCAGCTCCAGGATCTGCGCCTGGATGGTCACGTCGAGTGCGGTGGTCGGCTCGTCGGCGATCAGCAGCTTCGGCGCGCAGGCGACCGCCATGGCGATCAGCGCCCGCTGCCGCATCCCGCCGGAGAGCTGGTGCGGGTATTCCTTGAGCCGCCGCGTCGGGTCCGGGATACCGACCCGGTTGAGCAGGTCGGCGGCCTCGGCACGGGCCTTCTCGCCGGTCAGCCCGCGGTGCCGGGTGAGCACCTCGGTCACCTGCACGCCGATCGGCACGACCGGGTTCAGCGAGGACAGCGGATCCTGGAAGATCATCGCGACGTCCCGGCCGCGGATGTCCCGCATCGACCGCTCGTCGGTCTTCAGCAGGTCGGTGTCCCCGAACATCGCCGAGCCACCGATGGTGACACCGCGCTGCTTCGGCAGCAGACCCATCAGGGCCAGCGACGTGACACTCTTCCCGCAGCCGGACTCGCCGACCAGGCCGACGACCTCACCGGCCTCGACCGAGAACGACACCCCGTCGACCGCCCGCACGGTGCGCTGCCCGCGCCGCGAGAAGGTGACGGACAGATCCTTGACGTCTAGCAGTGGCATCGCGGCCTCACTTCCGCAGTTTCGGGTCGAGGGCCTCACGCATCGCCTCACCGAGCAGGGTGAACCCGAGCGCGGTGATGATGATGCCCAGAGCCGGGAAGACCGCCAGACCGGGCCGGCCGTCCAGGTACGGCTGGGCGTCGGACAGCATCAGACCCCACTCGGGGGTCGACGAGTCCGGGTTGCCCAGGCCGAGGAAGGACAGGGCGGCCGCCTCGATGATCGCGGTGGCCAGCGTCAGGGTGGCCTGCACGATCACCGGCGCCAGCGAGTTCGGCAGGATGTGCGAAATCGCGATCTTGGTCCGCTTCACCCCGAGCGAGGTCGCCGCCAGCACGTAGTCGCTGTTGGCCTGCACCACCATGGCGCCGCGCAGCAACCGGGCGAAGATCGGCACCGAGACCACACCCACCGCGATCATCACGGTGGTCAGGCTCGCCCCGAGCAGGGCCGCGATGCTCACCGCCAGCAGCAGGCTAGGCAGCGCCAGCAGCATGTCGACGATGCGCATCAGCACCGAGTCGACAGCCCGGCCCCACTTGCCGCCGAGACCGGCCGCGGCACCGGCGATGCCACCGATCAGCGCGCCGACGGTCAGGCCGATCAGGGTGGAGATGATACCGACCAGCAGGGTCTGCCGGGCGCCGACGAGCAGCCGGCTGAACTGGTCCCGGCCCTGGTGGTCGTACCCCAGCCAGTGCTCGGCCGACGGCCCCGGGATGGAGCCGGGCCGGATCACCCCCTCGCGGATGCCCATCGTGTCGGTCGGCGAGTAGGGCGCGATCCACGGCCCGATGATCGCGACCAGCACGAACAGCACCAGGATGGCGACGCCGACCAGGGCGCTCGGGCTCCGGCGGACCCGCCGGAACGCCTCTTTCCACAGGCTGACGCCGTGCTCGTCCTCTTTCGCCGCGGAGAGTTCGCTCAAGCGGTCGATCTTGTCGGTCTTGGTGCTCATCGGACCCTCACCCTCGGGTCGATCAGGCTGTACGACAGGTCGACCAGCAGATTCACCAGGACGTAGAAGACAGCAATGATCATGATGAAGCCCATCAGAACCGGATAGTCGCGGTTCGCGATGGCCTCGTAGAGGAAGGCGCCGATGCCACTGAACGCGAAGACCGTCTCGGTCAGCACCGCGCCGGAGAGCAGACCACCGGTGAGCAGGCCGATCACCGTGACGATCGGCAGCATCGCGTTACGCAGGACGTGCCGGCCACGGATCGTACGCTCGGTCAGGCCCTTCGACTGGGCGGTCCGGACGTAGTCCTCGCTCAGCACCTCCAGCACGCTCGCCCGGGTGATCCGGACGATGATCGCCAGCGGGATGCTGGCCAGCGCGATGCCGGGCAGGATCAGATGCCACAACGCGTCGAACGCGGCATCCCACTCCCGGGTCATCAGGCCGTCCAGGACGAAGAAGTTCGTGACCCGGGTGGCGCCCAGCGTCGGATCCTGGCGCCCGCTGGACGGGAACAGCTGCAGGTTCTCCGAGAAGACCGCCTTCAGCACGTACGCCAGGAAGAACACCGGCACACAGATGCCGATCAGCGAGGCGCCCACCGAAGCGCTGTCCAGGAAACTGCCCCGGCGGCGCGCGGCCAGATAGCCCAGCGGGATGCCGACACCGATCGCGATGATCATCGCGGTGATGGTCAGCTCGACGGTGCCCGGGAAACGCTCCAGGAACTCCGTCATGACCTCGCGCTTGGTCGAGATCGAGGTGCCCAGGTCGAGCTTGAGCATGCGCTGCATGAACCGGCCGTACTGCACCAGGATGGGCTCGTCCAGGCCCAGGTTCGCCCGGATCTGCGCACGCATCTCCGGGGTACCGCGCTCACCGAGGATCGCGGTCTCGGGGCCGCCGGGCAGGCGGCGCAACCAGATGAAAAGAAGAATCGACAGACCGAACAGCGTCGGTATCAGCTGTAGCAGTCGTCGCACGATGAACCGAATCAAGGCCGCCTCGTGAGGTGAGAGGTCGACAGCGGGCGGGCGTCAGGATAAGACGCCCGCCCGCTGGTAACGCAATAGGAAAGGTGCCGGATTACGGCTACTGGAAGGTGGCCCCGACGAACCTCTCGTCAGTCAGCGGGCTCGGGGTGATACCGGTCAGGCCCTTGCCGAACACGATCGCCGGCGGGGAGTGCGAGATCGGCACACCCGGCGCGAACTCCGCGATGGCGGCGTTCAGAGCCTTGTACTTCTCCACCCGCTGCGCCTGGTCGGCGGTGCTGTCGGCGTCCTTGAACTGGGCGAACAGCTCGGGGTTGTTGAAGCCCCACTCGTCCTTCTGGCGGTCGAACATGGTGCCGATGAAGTTGTACGCGTCACCGTAGTCGCCGGTCCAGCCGAGGAAGTGCAGGTCGTGCGCGCTACCCGAGGTGGTGGCGTTCAGGTAGTCGGGGCTCCACTTCAGCGGGATGGCCTCGATCTCGATGCCGACCGCCTTCAGGTCGGCGGCGATCAGCTCGAACAGGTCCTTCGGGTTCGGCATGTACGGCCGGGTGACCTCGGTCGGGTAGTGGAAGCGCAGCTTCAGGTTGCTCGCACCGGCGTCGGCCAGCAGCTTCTTCGCACCCTCGACGTCGTACTCGTACTTCTTGACGTCCGGGTTGTAACCCTCGACGGTGTCCGGCAGGAACTCGATCGCCGGCTTGGCGCCCGGCGGGAGCTTCGAGTCGACGAGCGCCTGCTTGTTGACCGCCATGTTGATCGCCTGGCGCACCTCGGGCTTGGCCAGCGCCGGGTTGCCCTTCTGGTTGATCGCCAGGTAGAGGATGTTAAACGCCGGACGGGTCAGGACGTTGAAGCCCTCGCCCTTCAGCGGCTCCACATCCGCCGGGCCGACCAGGTCGTAGCCCTGGATGTCGCCGGAACGCAGCGCCTGCTTGCGGGCGTTCTCGTCGGAGATCGTGCGGAAGATGACCGTCTTCAGCTTGGCCTTGTCGCCGTAGTAGTCATCGTTGCGCTCGATGGTCAGCGACTTGTTCGGCAGGTCCCAGGTCTTGAACTTGAACGGGCCGGTGCCGGTCGGGTGCGCCGTGGCGTACTCCGGGTACTTGATGTCGTCCGCCGAACCGGAGACGTTCGACGCGTTGTACTGCTTCAGCGCGGCCGGGCTGTGGATCGCGAACGACGGCAGCATCAGCGCCGACGGGATCTTGCTGGAGACCCGGGTGAACGCCAGGTCCACGGTGGTCGCGTCCTTGGCGGTGCAGGACTTGAAGAGGCTCTCCGGGAGCTCGGCGCTCTCGTTCTTCGCGAAGCCACCCATCACGTCCTGCCAGTACGGCGTGACGTCCGGGCTCTGCATCAGACCGGCCGAGTTGTACCAGCGGTCGAAGTTGGCGCAGACGGCCTCGGCGTTGAAGTCGGTGCCGTCGTGGAACTTCACGCCGGACCGCAGCTTGAACGTCCAGGTGGTGCCGGCCGCGTCCGGCGTCCAGCTCTCCGCCAGACCGGGCGACGCCTTGGTGCCGCCCTCCTCCGGACGCACCAGCGTCTCGAAGATCTGGCGAGCGACCCGCAGCGACTCACCGTCGCTGGCGAAACTCGGGTCGAGCACCTTCGGGTCACCGGCTACACCGAAGACCAGCGTGTCCTTGACGGCCGAACCACCAGAACCGTCACGCTCGCTCTCGGCGCAGCCGGCGGCTGCCAGGACCGCGACTGCGGTGACCGCGATCGCGGCTTTCCGCCTCGATGGACGCATCGTGCTTCACCTCTGCCTTGTGGGGTGGTCAACGCGGTGGAGTGTGCCACCGATGCGACGGACATTAACGGCAGTGGAAATTTCTGGGCAGCCGTCGATATCCAATCGTGTTGTTACAAGGCTGCTTCGTAGCGCAACCACCCGGCACAAAACACTCAGACGGCGCGTCTTCCCTCGAAGGCTCGACCCAGAGTGATCTCATCCGCATACTCAAGGTCACCACCGACCGGCAAGCCACTGGCCAGACGCGTCACCGCGATCCCCATCGGCTTCACCAGCAACGCCAGATACGTCGCGGTGGCCTCACCCTCCGTGTTCGGGTCGGTGGCCAGGATCAGCTCCTTGACCTCCCCCGTCCCCAGCCGGAACAGCAGCTCACGGATCTTCAGGTTGTCCGGGCCGATCCCCTCCAGCGGATTGATCGCCCCACCCAGCACGTGATAGCGCCCGCGGAACTCGCCGGTGCGCTCGATCGCCACGACATCCTTCGGCTCCTCCACCACACACAGCACCTCGTTGGTGCGGCGGGTGTCCCGGCAGACCCGGCACTGCTCCGACTCGGCCACGTTGAAACAGGTGGTACAGAACCGCACCAGCTCCTTGACCTTGCGCAACGCGCCGGCCAGCCGGTTCACATCGGCCGGATCAGCCGACAGGACGTGAAAAGCGATGCGCTGGGCCGACTTCGGGCCCACACCCGGCAGCCGGCCCAGCTCATCGATCAAATCCTGGATGGCACCCTCGTACACGGGATCAGAACCCCGGCAGGGAGAAGCCGCCGGTCGCCGGGCCCATCTTCTCCTCGGCCAGCTCACGCTGCGCCTCGGCGGCATTGTGGATCGCCGCGAGCACCAGGTCCTCCAGCGTCTCGATGTCGTCCGCGTCGACCACCTTCGGATCGATCTTCACCGACTTGAACTCACCCAGCCCGGTGATCACGGCGGTCACCAGACCACCGCCGGCCGTCCCGGTCAGCTCGGCCTCGGCCAGCTCGGCCTGCGCCTGAGCGACCTGCTGCTGCATCTTCTGCGCCTGCTTCATGATCTGCTGCATGTTCGGCTGTCCACCGGGGCGCATGGCACCGCTCCTCAATTGATCGATCCTGTGATCCACCGTCGATACGAGGCGACGGCCGAAATTACCGCCGCCAGCGTAACCGTCATCCACTTCATGCCCGCTCAGACGCCACCGGACACCCGTGCCCACTCAGAGTTCGGCGATCTTCTCCGCGCCGAACGCCTCCCGCAGCAGTTGCATCGCCTGCTCCTCGCTGCTGGCCCGCGCGGTCTTCTCGTCGATCACCTCGTCCAGCGGCTCGTCCCCCGGGTCGAAACCCTCGAACGAGGCGGCCTCCGGCGGCGGCCCGTCATACTCCGGGTCGTACGGCGCCTCCTCGATCGGCGACCCGTCGGACCACGTCGCGTTCGCCCCGGCAGCCGCCGCCGCACGAGCCTGCGCGGCGGCCCCACCGGCCGGTTTCGCGGCAGCGGCCGGACGGCTGTTGGTCACCGCCGCCCGGGCGGTCTCATTCTCCGCCGTACGGGCACCGGCCCCCGACCCCATCCGAGCCGCAGCCCGCGCCGCCTCCATAGCAGCCGACCGGGCCCGAACCGGTTTCCCACCGGCCCCGCCACTAGCCCCACCGCTTTGCGGCACGGCCGAAACGGCAGCCCCACCGAACGCCGACCCACCACCGACGCCACCGACGACCTGCCCACCGGCCTGGCCGCCGCCGACGCCGCTGGTGGCCCGCCCGCCGATCTGACCGGCACCACCAGTCGCCTGACCGCCCCCGCTGATGGCCGGACCACCGCCGGTGATGACCGGGCCGCCACCGCCGATAGTCGAGCCGCCACCGGCACCGCTGGTGGCCGGGCCAGCGCTGGCACCGCTGGCCGCCTGGCCACCGCCTGGGCCGCCACCGGCCGGGCTGCCAGCGGCGTCGCTGAATCCGCCTGCTCCCGACCGGCCCGCACCCCCGTCCGGGATGGCCGCGTCTCCTCGGGCCTGGCTACCCGGGCGCACTGGTTCAGGCCACGCCGAACCGCCCGAGTCGACGGGCTCGGGCCGCACCGGCTCAGCACCGGATCCGGAGTCCACTCTCTCCTCCCGCCGGGCACCGGGCCGGACCGGCTCAGGCCAGTCGTCGGCCGCCGAAGCAACCCCACCGGCCTCCGCCCGCTCCGCTCCACCCGCCGAACCCGCCGGCCGGTCGATGCCACCCACACGAGCCGGTTCGGGCCATCCGTGGTCTCCGGCCGGACCACGCCCACGGCCCTCGTCCGGCCGCGACGCCGGGCGAGCCGGCTCCGGCCACCCACCGTCGTCGATCGGGCCACGCTCCGCGCGCGAACCGGAATGATCGTCTCGTCGGCCGTGGCCGGGTCGGGACGCCGCCGGCCAGTCGTCGGCGTCGTCGGCCGCCGGAGCGCGTTGTGGGCGGGACGGGTGCGACTCGGTGCGGCCGGTGTTCCGTTCGGGGGCACCGGACGGCACCGGGGCGTTCCGGGCCGGCGCACCGGACGCCCGGTGCGCGCCGGACTGGTCCCGGCGGTCGGCGGGGGCGCCGGGCCGGGAACCGGAACGTGGCGCGGCCGTGTCGCCGATCTCGCAACGGATCCGCCAATCCCCGCCCGGGGACTTGCGGAACTCTCCGGCGATGGCGTCCTTCCAGTTCAGAAAGCGGTCCATCAGCGCCTGGGTGGGCGCGGCGAAGACGATCGTGTCGCCGTCGAGGTCGCGGACACCGATGCCGTACTCCTGCATCGCCCGGACTTTGGCCTGATGCTGCCCGAGGGCCTGCCACGCGGCCCGGATCCGGTCCAGCCGGGGATCCGGGCGGGACTGCTCGAACCCGCCGTCCGCGTCGTCCCGGCGGTCGACGGAGTCGTCCCGGCGGTCGGCGGCCGATGGCGCCTGGGCCGGAACCGCCGCGGCACGCGACGGGGCCCGGCGCACCGGCTCGTCCGGCTCCGGCGGTTCCTCGTCCCACGGGGGCGGCTCGTCGTCATACCCGGAATCGGCCGGGGCCGGCTGCCCGGCGGCGACCTGGTTCCAGTCCGGCTCGGCTCCAGCGGGCGCCCCACCGGACCGGGTGCCGGCCGCCGAAGAGCCGACCGAAGAGCCGGCAGGAGTCCCGACCGAAGAGCCGGCCGGGGATCCGGCCGAGCCCGCGGCGGAATCCCCAGGACCAGTGGCCGGGGCCGAATCGGCGCCGGAGGCCGGACCGGCGGCGGCCGGAGCGCCGGCCGGCGCGGCGGGGGCCGGGGAGACCGGGCGGACCGGGCCGGGGCGGCTCAGCGCGGCACGGGCCGCGGCCATCGCGGCCGCTTTACCCCCGCCAGCCCCACCGGACCCGGCCGCGGGACCAGACCCGACGGCGACGTGACCCGACCCGTCGGCGGGACCGGCCGGCGCACCGGTCGAGGCGTCCATGGGGGATTCGGCGAGGGCGGGGTGCTCACCCCGTACGACAATTCCTTTTTCCAGTCTTTCCAACCGCTGCAGCAGGGCCGCTGTCGAGACGTCCGCGCCGGGAAGCAGCATGCGGGCGGTGACCAGCTCCAGCAGCAGGCGTGGCGCCGTCGTCCCGCGCATCTCGATCAGGCCGTTGTGCAGGATGTCCGCGCACCGGGACAGGGTGGCCGCACCCAGCGCGGCGGCCTGCCCGGCCATCGCCTCCAGCTGGTCGGCGGGGCCGTCGATCAGGCCCTTGGCGACCGCGTCCGGCACCTGCTGCAAAACGATCAGGTCACGGAACCGCTCCAGCAGGTCGGAGGCGAACCGGCGCGGCTCGTGGCCGGCGTCGGCGACCCGGTCGATGGTGGCGTAGGCGGAGGCGCCGTCACCGCCCGCGATCGCGTCGCACATCTCGTCGATCAGGGCCGAGTCGGTGACGCCGAGCAGCGCGACCGCACCGGCCCGGGTGACACCGTCCGGCCCGGAACCGGCGATCAGCTGGTCGAGGATCGACAGCGTGTCCCGGGCGCTGCCGCCGCCGGCCCGCACCACCAGCGGGAACACCGCCGGCTCGACGGTGACCCCCTCGGCGTCGGTGAGCTGCTGCAGGTAGGGCCGCAGCACCGCGGGCGGGATCAGCCGGAACGGGTAGTGGTGTGTCCGGGACCGGATGGTGCCGAGCACCTTGTCCGGCTCGGTGGTGGCGAAGATGAACTTCACATAGTCCGGCGGCTCCTCGACGAGCTTGAGCAGCGCGTTGAAGCCGGCCGACGAGACCATGTGCGCCTCGTCGATGACATAGATCTTGAAACGGCTGTTGGCGGGCGCGAAGAACGCCTTCTCCCGCAGCTCGCGGGCATCGTCGACACCACCGTGGCTGGCCGCGTCGATCTCGATGACGTCGATCGAACCGGCGCCGTCGTTGGCCAGCGACCGGCACGACAGGCACTCGCCGCACGGGTCCGGGGTGGGGCCCTGCTCGCAGTTGAGCGAGCGGGCCAGGATGCGCGCGCTGGAGGTCTTGCCGCAACCGCGTGGGCCGGAGAAGAGGTACGCATGGTTGAGCCGCCCGCTGCGCAGCGCCTGCGACAGCGGTTCGGTCACGTGCTCCTGACCGATGACCTCGGCAAAGGTTCGCGGCCGGTATTTGCGATAGAGGGCGAGTGCCACTCCTGCCACCTCCTGAACGACCGCGTCATTCTCCGTCGAGGGTCTGACAAGAACAAACGGCGTGCCCCGACAGTGCGTGTCCGGAGGAGAACGAAAGGACCCCCCGTGCACCCGCCAGAGCCCGCTTATCCTTGCTGCCTTCCGGCCCTGGGGAGGTTCACAGGATGACGCCGCACGAGGGGCTACGTGAGAGACTACCTAACGGCGGCCGGCCACATGCAGACCCCCTCCCCCGCGGGCGAGCCGCACCGCGGGGTCTGTACTCTGGCCCACGGAGGATTCGCCTAGTGGCCTAGGGCGCACGCTTGGAAAGCGTGTTGGGGGAAACCCCTCACGAGTTCGAATCTCGTATCCTCCGCCAGCACGAACAGGTGAGGCCGGACCCCTCGGGTCCGGCCTTCTTGCTGTCCCGAGGACCGTGCTGAGCAGCGAGTATGCCGACATGGCCATCGACTCTTGACGTACGTCCCGCGCTGTCGCACTCTCGGCTTCATGGCCCCCTCGCCAAGGCTCGACCCGGATCGCAGCCGTCGTCGAATGGAACTGCTGGCGGCTCTCGCCCGAGCGAAGTCGGCGCGTCTCACCACGGCGGCGCCGGCTCCCACGCCGCGCTCTCGCCGGCTTCGGTTGCGTGAGCTGATCGCGGTGCGCCGCGGCGCGGTGAACTGACTCAGGGCGTGGCGCGATGCGCCCGCCGCCCCACCCGCTACCGTCAGGCGCTGAGTGTTTAGGAACGTGTTGGGGGAATCGTGTCGATTTTCGCTGCCGCCGTCGCCCGGGGCAAGAACGGTTGGACGGCGTCGGAGCTGGACCTCTCCGGCCTGGCCGACATCGACGAGGTGGTGGACTCGCTGAGGGATGCCGAGCCGGACGCCGAACTGGCCCTGCTGTTCGTCGAGAGCGACGACCAGTATCTCGCGATCCTGCGCCTGGACGAAGGCGAGGACCTGCGGGTCTTCGGCTCGGACTCGGCCTTCGCCGAGGAGTCGCGGATCGGGTCGGTGCTGCTCGGCGAAGTCGAGACCCCGGCCCTGGAACTGGACGACCTGGCCGCGCCGGCCGACGAGGACGACAAGCCGGCCGACCCGGACGCCGACCCGGTCGGTGACGCCGAACTGCTCGGCGATCTGGGCATCAACGCCAAACGGCTGCTCGCCCTCTGCAGCAGGGAGGGGATGCTGCCGTCCGACGTCACCGCGGAGATCTGTCAGCGGATCGGCTGCGGCGACGAGATGGAGGAGCTGCGCGAGGCGTGATCCGCCGACAACGGCACGAGCAGTGGATGCGGCGGGCGCTCGCCGTCGCGTCCACATCGCCGGAGGACGTCCCGGTCGGGGCGATCATCCTGGGGCCGGACGGGACCGAACTGGCCGCCGCCGGCAACGAGCGGGAACTCACCGGCGACCCCACCGCGCACGCCGAGGTGCTGGCGATCCGCCGGGCCGCGGCCCGGGTCGGCGAGTGGCGGCTGGAGGGCTGCACCCTGGTGGTCACCCTGGAGCCGTGCACGATGTGCGCCGGGGCGCTGGTGCTGGCCCGGATCGGCACGGTGGTCTTCGGGGCGTGGGAGCCCAAGACCGGCGCGGTCGGCTCCCTGTGGGACGTGGTCCGGGACCCCAGGATCAACCACCGGCCCGAGGTGTACGGCGGAGTCCTGGAGCCCGAGGCCGCCCGCCTGCTGCAGGACTTCTTCCGCCCCTGACCCCGTCCGCCCCACCCGCGTCCGTCCCGGGACGGCCTTGCCCCGACGACCTACGGCTAGCCGTAGCTCAGACATCTTTCGGCCGGCTGCTTACACGTCTGAGCTACGGCTAGCCCGCAAAAGCGGGGTCAGGCGATGGCCGTGTCCAGACCGATCTTGACCATGTTGCTGAAGCCCTTCTCACGCTGGGCGGAGTCCATCGCCTCGCCGCGCTTGATGTGGTCGCTGACGGTGAGGATGGTCAGGGCCTTGGCGCCGTAGCGCGCGGCGATCGTGTAGATCGCGGCGGACTCCATCTCGACCGCGAGCACCCCGTAGTCGGCCAGCGAGTCGTACAGGTCGGGCCGGTCGGTGTAGAACGCGTCGGCGGCCAGGATCGGGCCGACCCGGATCGGGGTGCCCTGCTCCTCGGCCTTCTCCACGGCGGTGCGCAGCAGACCGAAGTCGGCCACCGGCGCGTAGTCGACGAGGCCGTCGAAGCGGGTGCGGTTCATGTTGGAGTCGGTCGCGGACCCGATCGCGGCGATCACGTCGCCGAGGTTCAGGTCCATCGCGAGGGCGCCGCAGGAACCGATACGGATCAGCGACTTCACGCCGTACTCGTTGATCAGTTCGTGGGTGTAGATGGAGGCTGACGGCATTCCCATGCCGGAGCCCTGCACCGAGACCCGCTCGCCTTTCCAGGTGCCGGTGAAGCCGAGCATCCCGCGGACCTCGGTGTAACAGACCGCGTCCTCCAGGAAGGTCTCGGCGATCCACTTCGCCCGCATCGGGTCACCGGGCAGCAGCACCCGCTCGGCGATGTCGCCCGGCTTGCCGCCGATGTGCACGCTCATCTCAATCCTCCGCTTTCCGTTGCCAGAGCGTCGATCTTGCCAGGTCAGCGGGCTCGCGGACGGTTATGGGTGACCCGGCGGCAAAGCCGTTGCGCCGTCCGGTAACGTACTTCCCGGTGGTGTGTCCGAGTGGCCTAAGGAGCACGCCTCGAAAGCGTGTGAGGGTTTACGCCCTCCGCGGGTTCAAATCCCGCCGCCACCGCCAACTAGCAGGGCAGACGCCCGGTGACTCCCGAGGAGTCACCGGGCTGTTCTATCTGCGGTCTCAGTTCTGGTCTCAATTGAGATCTGAGGGTTACCCGCGGTAATGAATGGGCTCCGAGGTTGCGAGCCCCGGAGCCCTCGAACCGCACCTCAGTCCCTAGTCCACACGGCGGCCTTGAGGCTGGTGGGGTGCGCGACCTGAGTATTGCCCGCCGGGCATCCCTGCCACAAATTTCTAGATCGGAATGAATCCTCTAAACGATCTGTGATGCAGATTACAACAAGCTCTTGACGTGGACAGTTAACGGGCAATGAGCAGGGATTTCTTAGTCGCCCACCACAAAGTGTCAGGGGGGCGTGGTATGAGGCCCATATTGGCGCATCGTCAATTACTTAATCATCCCTGGTCGCTCATACTGGGCTGCGCACCTGTTGCGAGCAGGTGATCCCTAGTCCACACGGCGACCCGAGAGGAACTAAAAGACCTTGATCAGTTTCAAAAACCTGGATGGCTGTCTGACCATCCCGGCTGCGACCTCAGCCCCGATGGCAGCCGCTGCCATGCTTGTGATCGTAATCCTTGTCGTTAGTGCAGGGCAGAACATGAGTGGCGCAGACTTCGCCAGCGTCCTTGCAAGCATCGCAACCGTCGTTAGCGCGGTGGGCATCCGCGCTCAGGCTAGGCAAGCATCAGACAACCAGCCGTTCTAACGGCTGCCGCCGTGCTGAGGCGTCAGCCTCA
>NZ_JBNZCE010000007.1:0-1092 GCF_050589265.1 Actinoplanes sp. G11-F43 | reverse complement strand
CCCCCCCCCCCACGGCGGTTTGGTTCGGCTGCTGGCCTTGGCCCGCGAGCTGATCCTATGGCAGACTGCCCACCCGCTTGGCCGTATCGCGCCGTACCTGTTTAGCGATGTGCCGGTAGCGCTTCGCCATAGCGGAGTTAGCCAACTCGTGGTCCCCATCGCAGCCCGCGGCCCGGCTCTGCCACTTTGTCGACCGTTTACAGCTCGACTTCCTCCGTGCGGCGTCGCTCTCCGAATCAGCTAGTTGACGCCCCGGCCCCGCAGGTCGTACAAGTTCCAGCCTTTGGTCGTCAGCGTCATCGCGGCCAGGGTCATGATGAACAGCCCAGTCATGCCTGCTTCAATGCGGAGATGCCGCATCCCGGCAGGGGTTCCAGCTAGCTCTACAGCATCGGGTACAGAGATGGTCGCCCACAGGTCTCCGTGGGCAATACCACTTCCCATGTGCCAAAACAGGCGCGTTAACTGACCGCCAAACTCAGTCTCTTCACCGGCCGCCTCGACGATCGAACGGAAGCCAATAGGTGCGGCCGCTCGGTCCTCGTTGACGCCGGCCGCAGCTGCCAAGGCACGGATCTCGGCGAAGCGCTCCGCCTCTGAGCGCGGTCCCTCGTGTCCGATAAGCCGCTTCACCTCCTCGCCGCCCTTAATGTCAGTCGATGCATACCGGAGCCTGCGGGTAATACGCTCCGGCCGGGAAGATGGTGCCAGTAGCCAGACAGCGGCGGCGGAATTCTCGATAGCCGTACGCAACAACGTATAAGGGGCATAGTTGTGGATCGCTCGGCCCTCGCGGACCTGCGAACGTAGGGCATGTAGATGATCAACGCCGTGGCTTAGAGCGTTCCAGACTGCATGGCTGTTCTCGTACGGGTGGGTCTGCTGCACCGTTAGGTGACATCTGAGATGGCTTGCCGTGACGGCGGGCTGGAAGGATGTTGCTGTGCCCAAGCCCTACCCTCGTGAGTTCCGCGATGATGTCGTGCGGGTGGCCCGTGACCGGGAGCCCTATTCAGAACGCGGCGGTCGTTTTTCATGGTCCCGCGTCTGGGTGACGATGCGTAACGGCGGTCGTCCGATGAGGGTTCGCCT
>NZ_JBNZCE010000069.1:0-16862 GCF_050589265.1 Actinoplanes sp. G11-F43 | reverse complement strand
CACACGGGGTGGTTCGGGGTGGGTGGTCTTCAGTGACTGGTCATGGCCGGGACCCCCGAGAACCGATGTGACGATCCGCATCGATCCTCTAACAGCGAGTTGGCACTGTCAACGCGTGTTAATCCCTGGTCAAACGTGTAAGGTCGGCCCGTGACCGCCCCATCGTCAGGTAGCGACGGCCGACTGATCTCCGCCGCGGAGGTGGCGCGCCTGGCCGGCGTGACGCGTGCCGCGGTCTCCAACTGGCGCCGCCGGCACCCCGACTTCCCGGAGCCGGTGGGTGGTGGGCGCAACGCGCTGTTCGCCCTCTCCGCGATCACCGGCTGGCTCGACCGGCAGCGCAAGAGCACCGACGTCTCCGACGAGGTGCTGGTCTGGCAGGACCTGCGGGCCCGGTTCGGCGAGGACATGACCGGCGCGGTCGCCGAGGTGGCGGCGCTGCTGGCCGACGGGGAGCCGGGCGGGCTGGACGAGCCGACCCGGGAGCGCCTGCTCGCGATGGCCGGGGAGAGTTCGGCCGCGGCGGTGGTCACCGCGTTCACCGACCGGCTGGTCGCCTCCGGCACCGCGATGACGTCGGCGCGCCTGGCGCGGGCGGTGGCCCGGTTCGCCGGCCGGATCGAGGGCACCGTCTTCGATCCGGCGTCCGGCGCCGGCACTCTGCTGCTGGCCTGCGCCGCCCCGGACGGGGGAGAAGCCGCCCTGGACCGGGGAGAAGCCGCGCGGGACCCAGGAGAAGCCGCGCGGGGCGGGAGAAGCGGGAGAGGAGAAGGCGCGAGAGGCGGGACCGACAGCGAGGCCGGGACCGACAGCGAGGCCGGGAAAGACAACGAGGCCGGGAACGACGGCGCGGGCGGCGTCATGCTCGCCGGCCAGGACGGCAACCCGGCGGCGGCGGCTCTGGCCCGGGCCCGGGCCCGCCTGGCCGGGGTCCCCCTGGAGATGCGGGTCGGTGACTCCTTCCAGACCGACGCCTGGCCGGACCTACGCGCCGACCTGGTGGTCTGCGACCCGCCGGCCGGCCTCACCGACTGGGGCCGGGACAGCCTGCTGCTGGACCTGCGCTGGGAGTTCGGCATCCCGACCAAGGCGGAGAGCGAACTGGCGTGGCTGCAGCACTGCTACGCGCACACCGCGCCGGGCGGCCGGGTGGTCTTCGTGATGCCGCCGTCGGTCGCCTACCGCCGGGCCGGCAAGCGGATCCGCGCCGAGCTGCTCCGGGCCGGCATCGTGGAGCACATCGTGGCGCTGCCGTCCGGCATGGTCGCCTCGCATTCCCAGCCGGTTCACCTCTGGGTGCTGCGGCGTCTGACCGACGGTGAGCGTCCTGGCCCGACGGTCCGGATGACGGATCTGTCCGCGGCCGATCCGGAGGGCCCGTTCGACGCGGCTCCCGGGCAGGTCGCCGAGATCCCGGTGATCGACCTGCTCGACGAGGACGTGGATCTGACCCCGGCGGCGCACACCCGGGCCGACCTGGCCGAGGAGTACGCCGCGGTCCGGCAGCGGATCCAGGAGTTGTCCCGCACGCTCGCCGGTCTGCTGCCGGACCTGCCGGCCGGGCCGGGGAGCATCGACGGCAACGGCCCGAAGATCGCCGAGCTGGCCAAACTCGGCATGGTCGAGGTGGGGGAGCGGACCACCACGTCGACAAGCGATCAGCTGGACACCGATTTCCTGCGCGGCTTCCTGCGGAGTTCGGCGAACGCGTCGCGCAACACCAGCGGCAGTGGCACGTTCCGGGCCGATGTCCGCGGTTCCCGGGTGCCGCAGATGGACATCGAGGAGCAGCGGCGGTACGGCGCCGCGTTCCGTGCTCTGGAGGAGGCCGAGCAGACGTTGCGGGAGCTGTCCGGGGCGGGTCTCGACATCATCGCGCGGGCCCGGGACGGGCTCACCTCCGGAACGCTCCGGCCCTGACGGTGCGCCCCGTTCTGCTGAGTGGGTACGCGGCCAAGTCGTGCCCGCGTGCCGTGCACAACGACTACGACCCGTCGATGCCGCGCCCGGATCAGCCGCCGCCGGCCGAGTTGCAGGCGCTGTTCGACACCGGGATCGCCTTCGAGGCGGAGGTGTTCGAGCACTGGGCCGGCCTGGACGTGCCCGGCTACGTCGATCTGCGGGATCTGGACGCCGACAAGCGGGTGCACATCGGTGCGACGCTCGGCGCGATGCGGGCCGGGGCGTCGGTGGTGGTCGGCGGGCGGCTGCCGGACGATCACGCGGGTGGGCGTACCGGCAAGCCGGACATCCTGATCCGGGCCGAGGGCGGCGGCTATCACCCGGCCGATGTGAAGGCCCATCACGTGCTGGACCGCAGATTCGACGCCGCGCCGGCCAGCGAGCTGAAGGCGCCCGCCTTCCGGGATTCGGCGCCGCTGCCGGACGGGGGCGCCCGGTACCGGGAGGAGGATCTGCTGCAGCTGGCCCACTACTGGCGGATGCTGGAGGCGTGCGGGCATCAGGCGGCCGATCCGCGCGGCGCGATCGTCGGTGACGACCGGCCCGGCGACCCCCGATTGATCTGGTACGACCTGACCGGCCCGGCCTTCCGCACCTTCTCCCGCACCCGTGGGGTGGCCACCCGCAGCGCCCTGGAACGGTACGACCACGAGCACGGGTTCCGCCGCCGGGTCGCCGATGCCGCCCGCCGGGGTGCCGAGCCGCTGGTGGAGCCGGTGGGGCAGGCGGAGTGCGCGACGTGCCGGTGGTCGGCGGCGTGTGTGTCCACCCTGCCGGCCGACGATCTCAGTGCCGCACTGCGCGGGACGCTGGGCGTACGCGAGTATCTGGCTCTGCGGGCGGCCGGGATCCGTACGGTGAGCGATCTCGCCGGCCGTGACCCGGCGGATCTCCTGGCCGGGACCTACGGCGGCGAGGTCACGCATCTGCGGAATCGGGCGTTCCGCCTGCGCAAGGCGATCGTGGCCGCGGACCTGGCCCGGGACGGGGTGCTGGTGCGCCGTCGCGGCCCGGTCCCGCTGCCGGCCGCCGACGTCGAGGTGGACATCGACGTGGAGTGGGGTGTGGACGGGCTGGTCTACCTGTGGGGCGTTCTGGTCACCGACGGGGCGGCCCGCACGTACACCTCGTTCTTCGATCCGGCCGTCAGCGGCCCGGAGGGGGAGGCGGACCTGGCCCGGCGCTGTCTGGACCACCTGGACGGCCTGGCCCGGGACGCCGTGGCCCGGGGCCGTGAGCTGCTGGTCTACCACTACGCGCAGCCGGAGCCGCGGCATGCCCGCCGGTTTCCGCCGCGGCCGTTCGGTGCCGCCCACCCGGACCGCTGGGTGGATCTGCTGCCGTTGGTGCGCGCGGCGGTGGATTCGCGGGCCGGTCACGGGCTGAAGGCGATCGCGGTGTACGGGGCCGGGCACTCCTGGCGCGACGCCGATCCCGGTGGCCTGCAGTCCCAGCAGTGGCACGCGGCCGCCCGCGACGGTGACGCGACGGCGGCGGCCCGGCTGCTGGCCTACAACGAGGACGACGTGCTGGCCACCGCGGCCATCCGGTCCTGGCTGCGGTCGTGATCGCCGTCGTCGCCATCCAGACGTACCCGAATCAGCCTAGGATGCCGTAGACCGCGAGACCGGTTCGCCATCGCCGGACGGTTCCGCGACCACGGCGACCGGGCCGGTTCCTGGCCGGCGTCGATCTGGTCCTGGCCGGAATCAGGGCTTGATCTGGAGCGCGCTCCAGGAAATAGCGTTCCCTCCATGAGTGACACGCGCATCACGACGATCGAACTGGGACGCACCGGCGAGCAGGTCAGCAGCCTCGCCCTCGGGGCCATGCAGATGGGCAGCGCGACCGCCGAGCCGGAGGCGGTCCGGATCCTGGACCGCTACCGGGAGCTGGGCGGTTCGTTCCTGGACACCGCGGACTGCTACGAGTGGTGGTCCCGGCCGGGCAGCCGCGGCGGCGAGAGCGAGGAACTGCTCGGGCGGTGGATGCGCGAGCGCGGCAACCGGGACGAGATCTTCCTGGCCACCAAGGGCACCGCGGTGCCGGCGCACGACCCGGCGCTCTGGGCCGCCGACGGCACCCCGAACTGGGAGCTGGCCCGGCGCACCTTCGCCGGAGCCGGCGCGGACACCCTGCGGCACGCGGTGGACGGCAGCCTGGAACGGCTCGGCACCGACCACATCGACCTGTACTACGTGCACGTCGACGACCTGTCCACCCCCCTCGAAGAGACCCTGGAGGCGCTGGCCGGGCTGGTCACCGCCGGCAAGATCCGCTACCTGGGCTGGTCCAACGTGCGGACCTGGCGGCTGGAGCGGATCCGGCAGCTCTGCGACAGGTACGGCTGGCCCGCCCCGGTGGCCCTCCAGCAGCAGCACTCCTACCTGCGGCGGCGGGCCGGGCTGAGCACCCCGTCGATCGTCGGCGACGAGCAGATGGACTACCTGGCCGCGCACCGGGACCTGAGCCTGGTGGCGTACTCGCCGATCGTGAAGGGTGTCTACGACGACCCGGCGCGGCGATCCGAGCACTGGATGATGCAGTCCTACGCCGGTCCGGACGCCGACGCCCGCCTGGCCGCCGTCGAGGAGCTGGCCGCCGAGCTGGGCGCCACCCCCAACCAGGTGGTGCTGGCCTGGCTGCTGCACCAGAGCAGCCCGCCGGTGCTGCCGCTGATCGGGCCGCGGACCCCCGAACAGTTCGAGAACCTGATCCCGGCCCTCGGGATCAAGCTGGAAGCCGGGCACCTGGCACGGCTGGACTCGGCAGGGGCGTGAGCATGTCCGCGATGCCGGTGGCGTCGACCGGGTGGGCCAGCAGGTAGCCCTGGGCGTACTCGCAGCCCAGTTCGGCCAGCACGGCCAGGTCGGCGCTGTCGTCCACCCCCTCGGCCAGCGAGGCCATGCCGAGGGCGTGCGCCATCCCGATCATCGCGTCGGCCAGTGCCCGCCGGGCCGGGTCGGCGGCGATCCCGTTGACCACCGTGTGGTCGATCTTCACCACGTCCCAGCCGTGGTCGGCGATCCGGGCCGCCGACGAGTAGCCGGTGCCGAAGTCGTCGACGGCGATCCGCACCCCGGCCCGGCGCAGCGGCCCCAGCGCGGCGTCCACCGTCTCGGGCATGGCCAGGCCCAGCTCGGTCAGCTCCAGGGTGAGCGCCTCCGGCGGGGTGCCGGTCTGCTCCAGGGCGGCCAGGACCAGGCCGGCGGTGCTGGCGTCGAGCTGCCGCGGGGACAGGTTGACGGCCACCGGGATCCACCGGCCGGTGCTGTTGTACCAGGTCCGCTGCTCGTGCAGGGCCTGCTCCAGGACCAGGGCGAACAGCTGGGCGACGGTGCCGGTGGTCTCGGCGACGCCGACGAACGCGGCCGGCGGCAGGATCCCGTCGGTGGGGTGCTGCCAGCGGGCCAGCGCCTCCACCGAACTGAGACCGCCGTCGGCGACCCGGAAGACCGGCTGGTAGACGCAGTACAGCTCACCCGGGTGGGCCAGCGCCCGGCGGAAGTCGGCGTCGCGCCGCAGCCGCCGGGTGGCCTCGGTGCGGCTCTGCACGTCGAAGCGCACCAGCCGGCCCCGCCCGGCCGCCTTGGCCTGGTACATCGCGGTGTCGGCGTCCTGCAGCAGGGTCTCCGCGTCGGCGTCCGCCTCACCGGTGGTGCGCAGCCCGATCGACAGCGAGGCGAAGAACTCGCTGCCGTCGGTCAGGCGCATCGGCCGGCCCAGATCGGCGGCCACCCGCTCGGCGATCACCCCGGCCTCCTCGTCGGTGACCGACGGCATCAGGATCACGAACTCGTCGCCGCCCAGCCGGCACACCACGTCGTGCGGCCGGACCGCGCCCCGCAACCGGCCGGCGATGGCCACCAGCAGCTGGTCACCGGCGTCGTGGCCGAGACTGTCGTTGACGTTCTTGAAGTGGTCCAGGTCGCAGAAGAGCAGGCCGACCCGGGTCCGGCCGTCGTCCGGCAGAGCGGTCAGGGCCCGGCCCAGCCGGTCCATCAGCAGATCCCGGTTGGCCAGCCCGGTGAGCGCGTCGTGCCCGACCCGGCGGGACAGGTCGTGGATCGGCGCGACCAGCCGCACCGCCACCAGCCCCACCGACACCCAGGCGCCGATCACCAGCGGGGTGTCGCCCGGCACGTCCCAGAACAGGTGCAGGGTGGGCAGCACCAGGGCCGCCCCGAACAGGGTCAGCGCCCGGGTCACGGTCAGTGTGGTCAGTGTGGACAGCCGGGGCACGGTGTGCACCATCGACGGGTGCAGGCCGGCCGTGGCGATCAGGATGGGCATCGCCATCCAGCCCAGGTCGATCAACTTCCCTTCGGTGTACGTGCCGGTCAGGCTCTGATGGGTGTAGAGCGCGTCCGACACGAACCAGGCGATCAGGCCGGTGAGCAGCCAGCGGACCCCGGGCGCGCGCAGCTCCACGCCGAGGGCCAGGGCGAGCGCGCAGTAGAGCACGAACAGGGTGCCGGCCGGGACCGCCAGCGCCACCGACCGGGCCAGGGTGGTGCCGTCGGTGGCGAGGATCGGGTTGACCACGAGCAGCCAGGCGATGCTGGCGAACGGGGCCAGGATGACCGCCGAGTCGAGGAACGCGGTCCGCCCGGAGCGGGCCGCCAGCATCGCCGCGCCGGCCGCGATCGCCAGGTGCGAGGCCAGGTAGAGGGCGTCGGCGACCGACGGGAACGGCGGGGTCAGGCCGCGCGCGGTGTAGCCGGCGAAGATGATGTCGCCGACTCCGGACAGCGCCAGGCCGGCCACGATGATCTCCCAGCCCCGGCGGCGCCGCGGGGCGTTGCTGGTCAGCCCGATCCAGGTGGCGACCGGCGCGGTGCAGTTGATCACCACGTAGATCCAGCGGGTGGTGGCGGTGAAGGGCAGGAGCACGTATGCCACCGCGGCCGCCGAAGCGAGCACCAGGTAGATCCACCACAGGTGGCGGAGGAACCCGCTCATTCGCATGCCCTGTCCCATCGGCGGCCCGCTCCGGGACCGGAGGAAACCGCGAGGGGTTGATGAGTGTGGATCCGTTTGGCAGGGTGGCCGGGGTGACCACCATCGTGCACGGACTGGACGGCCTGAAGACCCTCGCCGGTACGGATCTCGGCCACAGCGACTGGCTGGAGATCACCCAGGACCGGATCGCCGGGTTCGCCGACGCCACCGGCGACCACCAGTGGATCCACGTCGACGTGGAGCGCGCGCTGGCCGGCCCGTTCGGGGCGCCGATCGCCCACGGCTATCTGACGCTGTCGCTGGTGATCCCGCTCTTCACCCAGCTGCTGCACGTCGAGGGCATCACCATGGGGATCAACTACGGGCTGGAGAAGGTCCGGTTCCCCAGCCCGGTCCGGGTCGGCTCGCGGATCCGGCTGGCCGCCACGGTGGCCGCCGTCGAGGAGGTGACCGGCGGGGTGCAGGCCGTCTACGACTTCACCGTCACCATCGACGGGGTGGCCAAGCCGGCCTGCGTGGCCCGCCCGGTCTACCGCTACTACGCGTAGAGCCCGGCCACATCGATCAGCACGATCTCCGGGTCCTCGCCGGCGATCCGCACCAGTTCGCTGGTGAAGCCGGCTCCGCTGTAACAGGCCAGCCGGGCGGTGCCGGCGCCGAGACGTCCCTGGGCGGCGAGCAGCGACCGGATGCGGCGCAGGCGGTCCAGGTGCCCGAGCCCCATCACGTCACCCCACTTCGCCTCACCGATCGCCAGCAGCGGCTGCCGGTTGTCGTCGTCGAGCCCGAACACCGCGACGTCCACCTCGTGTGAGGTCCGGTTGGCCGGGTCGTTGACGGTGCCGCTGCCGACCCGGTTCGGATAGTCCCCGAACAGCTCCGGCCCGGCCATCTGCCGGGTCCATGCCCGGCAGACCTGCTCGAAGTGCGGCCCGAGGATGTTGCCCACAAAACGTCGCCGGCTGCGCTGCCAGAGACGGCCGGTGTCCCGGGTGTGTTCCAGGTCCGACCAGATCGGTCGCATCACCGCGTGGTAGAACGCGACGAGCGGTTCAGCGATCCGGAACGCGGTCCGGTTGTCCCGGAACACGTCGGGTTCCCGGATGACCAGCCCGCAGTCCTCCAGGACGGTCAGTGGGTGCGCCAGATCGCCGGACTTGCGGCCCAGGTAGGACGCGATGCCACCACGGTGGGAGTTGCCGGACGCGATGGCCGCGAGCACCGAATGGTAGAGGCCGGCGTCCCGGAGATCGGGCTCGTCGGCCAGGAGATACCGCGCCTCGCGGAACAGCGGGCTGCTCGGCGAGAGCACCGTCCGAACCACCCACGGATCAAAATCGTCCGGCCCTGCGGGGGTGTCGTCCCGGGCGAACTCCCGGCGGTAGGCGGGCGTGCCGCCCACTATCGCGTGGGCCATCAGCGCCGTCGCGGGGTCCTCGATGCCCCAGAACCGGGCGGCGAGCTGATGGTCCAGGGTGGGAACCACCAGTTCGAGACCGGCACGGCCACGCAGCGGGGCGTTGCCGCTGAGCAGGCGGCCCATGAACGACATCGCGGAGCCGCACAGCAGCAGGGCGGTGCGGCTCTCGTCGCGCTCCGCGCGCAGCGGCGCCAGCGCGTTCTGCACGATCGAGGGGATCTGGGGGTTGGCCCGCACCAGATAGGGAAACTCGTCGATCACCACCGGGATCCGCCGCTCCCGGCCCAGGCCGAGGATCGCATCGATCGCCTGGTGCCAGCCGTCGAAGGCAAGTGGGGCGGGGGCGCCGACATGATCGGCCATCAGAGCCCCGAGCCGGTTCAGCGACTCACGATCGGCTGCCTCGTCGGCGGGAAAGTAGAAGCCGCCGGTCGCCTGGCACAGTGAGCGCAGCAGGAAGGTCTTGCCCTGCCGGCGTCGGCCGGAGACGACGCCCAGCAGAGCGCCCGGCCGCGGATCGGTGGCGAACGCGGAGAGATCCGCCCATTCGCGCTCGCGGTCGAACATCTCGGCGGGGCGCTCCAGCACGGCGGAATCCTTTCATCAGTACGGCTATCATAACCGTACTTATGAAACGGGCCAGGCCGCCTCGACCAGGGCCGGCAGCAGGGTGGCGGCCGGGCCGCGCAGGTTGAGGGTGGCCACCTCGTCCAGTGGGGTGGGCCGCGGGTTCACCTGGATCACGGTGTGCCCGAACATGGCCGCCACCTTCGGGATCTCGGCCGCCGGGTAGACCAGGCCGGACGTGCCGACGGTCAGCAGCACGTCGCAGTCGGTGGCCTCCTGCACCGCGGTCTCCAGGGCCTCCTCGGGCAGTGCCTCGCCGAACCAGACCACGCCGGGCCGGATCGGGCCGGCGCAGTGCGCGCAGCGCGGCGGGGCGAGCCGGCGGCCCTGCTCCGGCTCGGCGCCGGTGCCGGCCGGAGCCGGGCGGGCACAGCCGGCGCAGCGCGGGGTGAACAGGCTGCCGTGCAGGTGGACCGGCGCGGACGAGCCACCCCGTTCGTGGAGATCGTCGACGTTCTGGGTGACCACGACGGTGTGCGGGACGTGTGCCTCGATCGTGGCGACCGCGACGTGGCCGGGATTCGGCCGGACCTGGTCGATCACCGTGCGGCGCCATTCGTACCAGCCCCAGACCAGGTCCGGATCGTCGGCGAAAGCCTGTGGGGTGGCCAGCGCCTGGGCGTCGAACCGCTCCCAGAGGCCGGTCAGCGCGTCCCGGAAGGTGGGCACCCCGCTCTCCGCGGAGATGCCCGCGCCGGTGAACACCACCACCCGCCGGGCCTCCGCCAGAGCCGCCGCCGCGTCACGCAGGTCGTCCATTCGATCCCCCCAACTCGGATGAACGTATGTACCAGCACGGACGAGTGTCGCAGAACCTGATTTCCAGATGGTTCGTTGACCGGTCGAACAGGCAGCGCGTGGAGGTGTGCTGATGCCGTCGACCCCGAACAACGCCCGCCGTCGATTGGGTCAGGTGGGGGAACGCCTGCTGACCGCCGTCGGCGACTGGACCGCGCCCGGCCCACCGGACCGTCCCGGGTGGTCGGACAATTCCATGAACTTGCTGGTACGGGTGGTCACCGCGGTGACGGCGACGGTGTTCCTGCTCGCCATGTTCGTCATCTGGCTGATCCGCTGAGCGCCGCCAGGCAGGCCGCCGGGTCGTCGGCGAACGGCAGGTGACCGCAGCCGCGCAGGGTGACGTGCCGGGCGCCGGGCAGGATCGCGCGCGCCCGCCGGGACTGGGGGAACGGCAGGACGGCGTCACGCGTACCCCAGGCGATCGTGACCGGGATGTGATCCACGGTGGGTGGCGCGAACCACCGGAACGCGTCGCGGGCCGCGCCGAAACCGGGTGCCGTGGCGAGGGCGCGGGCCGCCGCGACACAGCCGGCCGGGTCGAGGCGGCGCGGGTGGGCGTAGAACAGCGAGCAGAACGCGGCCCGCCCGGCCGGTGCCGCCATGATCGCCGGGAGCCGCCGGTCCAGGCGGGTGGCCGCGACGCGGGCGGCGGTGACCACCGACTGGGCCCAACGGCGGCCGGTGCCGGACCAGAACCCGATCGGGGCGAACGCGGTGACGGCGTCCGCCCGCCCGCGGCGCCCCAGTTCCAGGGCCACCCCGCCGCCCATCGAACTGCCGGCCACCGTGTACCGGCCGACGCCGAGATCGTCCAGGAAGGATTCCAGCCGGTCGGCGAGTGCGGCGACCGAGCCGTCCCCGCCGTCCGGTGCGGACTCGCCGAACCCGGGCAGGTCAACGGCGATCACGTCACGGGTGGCGGCGGCCGCGTCGAGGACCGGCGTCCACACCTGACGGTGACTGCCCAGCCCGTGGATCAGGACCAGGGTGGGGCCGGAGCCACGACGGTCGTACGCCAGCGGGGTCATCCGTCTTTTATGAGACTTGTTCGCACTTCGCGCAAGACCCGGAAACGCGTTGTTGACATGTTGCCAATAAGGGTGTGATGGTACGGCGATGTCGTACGACTACGACGTCCTCGTGATCGGCTCCGGGTTCGGCGGCAGCGTGACAGCGCTGCGCCTGACCGAGAAGGGCTATCGCGTCGGCGTCCTGGAAGCGGGCCGCCGGTTCACCGACGACCAGTTCGCCACCACCTCCTGGCGGCTGCGCGACTACCTGTGGGCGCCCGCGCTCGGCTGCTACGGGATTCTGCGCCTCACCCTGCTCAAAGACGTGATGATCATGTCGGGGGTGGGGGTCGGCGGTGGATCGCTCGGATACGCCTGCACCCTCTACGAGCCACCGGACGCCTTCTACGCCGACCCGCAGTGGGCCGCGATCACCGACTGGAAAACCGAGCTGGCCCCCTACTACGACCAGGCCAAGCGGATGCTCGGAGTGACCGGCAACCCGGTGCTGACCGCTTCCGACCATGCCCTCAAGGCGGTCGCCGACGACCTGGGTGTGGGCCACACCTTCCGCCCCACCCCGGTCGGCGTGCTCTTCGGCCCGGAACCCGGCACGGCCGTGCCCGACCCGTTCTTCGGCGGCGCCGGACCCGGCCGCCGCACCTGCACACTGTGCGGCTCATGCATGACCGGCTGCCGCAACAACGCCAAGAACACCCTGGTCAAGAACTATCTGTACCTGGCCGAGAAAGCCGGCGCGGTGGTGCACGAACGCACCACCGTCACCGCGGTGCGGCCCGCCCCCGGTGGCGGCTACCAGGTCCAGACCCGCGGCCGGACATTCCACGCCGGACAGGTCGTCTTCGCCGGCGGAGCCCTCGGCACCCAGCGCCTGCTGCACCGGATGCGCGACCGGGGCCTGCTCCCCGGCATCTCCCCGAGGCTCGGCGAACTCAGCCGTACCAACTCGGAATCCATCCTCGGCGCCCGCACCCGCCGCGCCGACCGCGACTACACACACGGCGTCGCGATCACCTCGTCGATCCACCCCGACCCGGTGACCCACGTCGAACCGGTCCGGTACGGGCCCGGCAGCAACCTGCTCGCCCTGCTCGCCACCGTCCTGGTCGACGAGGGGCGCCCGCGCTGGCTGACCGCCCTGAAAACCCTGCTCAAAGCGGGAAGAGATTTGCGGTTGTACGTCTCCCCACGGCACTGGTCCCGGGAGACCGTCGTCCTGCTCGCCATGCAGCCACTCGACAACTCGATCACCGTGCACACCCGGCGCGGCCTGTTCGGGCGCCGCCTCAGCAGCCGCCCCGGCATCGGCGAACCCAACCCGGTGTGGGTGCCCGCCGCCCACGACGTGGCCCGCCGGGTCGCCGACCGGATCGACGGCGTGCCCACCGGGGCGATCACCGAACTCGTCGGGCGGCCGGTCACCGGGCACTTCATCGGTGGCTGCGCGATCGGCGCCACCCCCGAGGACGGTGTGGTGGACCCGTACCACCGGCTCTTCGGTCATCCGGGGTTGCACGTCATCGACGGATCCGTGGTCGCCGCCAACCTCGGGGTCAATCCCTCGCTCAGCATCACCGCCCTCGCCGAACGGGCCGTCGCGCTCTGGCCCAACAAGGGCGACGCCGATCCGCGGCCGGTGGACGGCTACCGTCCGCTCGAACCGGTGGCCCCGCGGGAACCGGTGGTGCCGGCCGGTGCACCGGCGGCGCTGCGGCTGAGCATCGGGAGGCGGCCGTGACCCGGATCGTGATCATCGGGGCCGGGTTCGGTGGGGTGGCGGTGGCATCCTCGCTGCTGCGGGCCGGATTCTCGGACATCGTCGTGCTGGAGAAGGCGGCGTCGGCGGGTGGGGTGTGGCGGGACAACACTTATCCGGGGTGTGCGTGTGACGTGCCGGCGCCCCTGTATTCGTATTCTTTCGCTCTTAATCCGTCGTGGTCGCGCCGGTATCCGCCGCACGACGAGATTCTTTCCTATTTACGAGCTTGTGCCGAAAAATCGGGCGTTACACCCCTTATTCGGTACGGCGCCGAGGTCGCGTCCGCGGTCTGGCTGGGCGACAAGTGGGATATTTCGCTTTTAGGTGGCGAAAAGGTGCAGGCGGAGGTGCTGATTCCGGCTGTCGGTCAGCTGTCCCGGCCGTCGATTCCGGCGCTGCCCGGAGCCGCGTCCTTCGCCGGGGTCGCCGTCCACACCGCACACTGGACACCGGACGTCCCGGTCGACGGCCGGCGGATCGCGGTGATCGGCACCGGGGCCAGCGCCATCCAGCTGGTGCCGGCGATCGCCGGGCGGGCCGCGCACATCGACGTCTACCAGCGCACCGCCCCGTGGACGGTGCCCAAACCCGATCGCCGGTACGGCCGGATCCGCCGCGCGCTGTCCCGGCGGATCCCGGCGGTGATGCTGCTGTCCCGGGCCGCCACCTGGGGCCTGACGCTGGTGCCCGGGGCCGCGCTGCACGGCAACCGCCCGGTGAACGCGCTGGTCCGCGGCTACGCCTGGGCGCAACGCCACTGGCAGGTCCGCGATCCGGTGCTGCGCGCCAAGGTCACCCCCGACGAGCCGGTCGGCTGCAAACGCCTGCTCTTCACCAACGCCTGGCTGCCCACCCTGAACCGCCCCGACGTCGACCTGATCACCGAGAAGATCGTCGCGGTCACCCCGGACGGCATCCGCACCGCCGACGGCGCCGACCACCCGTGCGACGTGCTGGTCTACGGCACCGGGTTCGCCGCCACCGAATTCCTGGCACCCATCACCATCACCGGCCGCGACGGGGTGGACCTGGCCGGCGCGTGGTCCGGCGGCGCGCATGCCTACCTGGGCCTGGCGGTCCCCGGTTTCCCCAACATGTTCCTGGTCTACGGCCCGAACACCAACACCGGCAACACCTCGGTCATCTACTTCCACGAGGCCCAGGCCCGCTGGATCACCCAGGCGGTGCGGTCGATAGCCGACGGAACCACGATGGAGGTACGCCCGGAGGTGGCGGCCGCCTACGACACCGAGATCCAGTCCCGCCTGTCCACCAGCGTCTGGACCGCCTGCCAGTCCTGGTACCGCACTCCCGCCGGCCGCATCGTCACGAACTGGCCCGGCAGTGCCAAGGAGTACCGCCGCCGTACCGCCGTCCTCGACCGCGCCGATTTCCTGCCCGGCACGGTCACCGCAGACGACGACGGCGGCGGCGGGGCCGGATGGTGATCCGGCCCCGCCGCCGATGACGGGTTATCCGGTCACCACTTCTGGTTGGTGCCGCCGTTACAGGTCCAAGTGGTCAGCTTGGCGCCGTCGTTGCGGTTGTTGCTCGGGATGTCGATGCACAGCCCCGAGTTCACGTTGCGCCAGGAGTTGTCCGTGTAGTACTCGAACTTCTGCGCGTTGGACGTGTTACAGGTGTAGATCTGAAGAACCGTGCCACTGGTCTTGCCCGAGTTCCGCGCGTCCATGCACTTGCCTTCGAAGCTGATGAAACGCTTGGTGGCCTCGTCGTACTGCCATCCCTGGAACAGGCTGCCGCCGTTGCAGGTGCGCATCTCCAGCTGGGTGCTGTCGGTGAACGTCGTACCGGGAACGTTGACGCACTTGCTGTTCCACTTGCTGACCAGCGTGTAGTGGTAGGTCGCGGTGCTCCAGGTGGCCACGTTGTCGCTGTTGCGGTAGAGCACCAGGTTGCCGTCGGGCTGCATCTTCAGGGTGCTGGGGCCCTTGCCGTAGGTGTTGGACGCCCAGACCGCGACACCGTCGGCCTTGCGCAGCACCAGGTTGCCGTCGCTCTGGTTGACCAGCCGGACGCCGGTGGTGACCCGGGTGCTCCAGAGCGGCTGACCACCCTTGGTCAGCACCAGGTTGCCGTCACCCTGCAACCGGGTCATGTATCCGTTGTGGGAGAGCAGGAACTTGGCATCGCTGAGCTCCTGGTCGACCAGCAGCCGGGTGTTCGTCGGGAGCCAGAGCTGGTTGTTGCCGCCGTTGACGTCGAAGGTGAGGGTGGCGGCGCCGTGGTCACGGCTGGCGTTCTGGACGGTGATCGCCCGGCCGGCGAAGGTGTTGATCCAGGTGTATTTGTCGTCGGTCTTGGTGTATTTGAAGGTCTGGTCGGCCACCTCGGTGATGGAGCAGGTGGCGATGGCGAACCGGATGTTGTTGGCGGCGGTCCGGGTCGAGAGGGCGGCGCACTTGGTGCGGTCGTTGGCGTTGACGATGCGGTAGCGGTCCGGGGTGTTGTAGACGCGCATCGCGATCCACCGCTGCCGGTCGCTGTCGACACAGTTCGCCTGCACCAGCAGGCTGCCGACGGTGACGCTGTCACCCGCGGCGGCCAGGCACTTCTCGGAGTTCTGGTTACGCCACTGCCAGGACTGGCGGCTGGGGCGGTTGTCGGTGTCGGGGGCGACGCGGTTGCGGCCGGTGCGCACGAAGTCGTTGACGACGTCGGGGCCGGGCACGGCGAGGGCCCAGGTGGCGGCGGTGACGAGGTTGTCGAAGCCGTCGGTGCGGGCCTTGGTGCGGATGCTCTCGGCGTTGCGGCGGTCGGCGGCTTCGGCTTCGGCTTCGAGGCGGTCGCGGTCGTCCTTGTTGGCGGTGTAGATGCCGGTTTCGATGAAGGCGCGCCAGGCGGCGGGGTCGCTGTTGCGCACGGCGGTGCGGGCGGCGGTGGCGATCTCGGTGCGGCGGGTGTCGCCGTCGGTGAGGTCCCAGATCCAGCGGACGAAGTTGTCGTCGGTCATGGCGAGTTTGCCCTCGTCGGCCAGGACGCCGAGGACGGCGGCGGCGGCGCGCAGGGTGCCTTCGCGGGCGATGCGGGCCTGTGCGGCTGCGCCTTCGGCTTCGGCGGCGGCGATGGCGTCCTGGACGTCCTGGTCGGCGGCGGTCTGCACGCCGGTGGCCAGGAAGGCGTGGCGCTCTTCGGCGGTGCCGTTGTAGGCGGTGGTGGCGGCGGCTCGCACGCGGGCGCCGGGGGCTTTGGCGAGGATTTCGGCGATGACCTGGTGTTCGGGGTAGACGAGCATCTCCCCGGCCTGGTCGAGGGGGACTTTGGCGGCGGCGTAGGCGGCGCGTTTGAGTTCGCGGGCCTGGCGGGCGGCGGTGTCGTCGCTGATCTGTTTGGCGTCGTCGGCGACCTTGGCGTCGAAGATGCCTTGGAGGATGAAGGTTTTGCAGACGTAGTCGATGGTGCTGTCCGGGGCGGACAGGGCCAGTTCGGCGGCGTTGCGGATCAGGGGCTGTCCGGCGGTGTGCTGCCAGATCTTGAAGACGAAGTTGCGGTCGCTCTGGTTGAGCCAGTCGTTGCCGGGTTCGATGCTGATCTCGCGGGCGGCTTTGATCTTGTCCGGGATGCTGGTGGGCAGCCCGTCGTCCTCGATCGGATCGGCGGCGACAGCTGCCGCTGCCGCGGCCGGGGTGTCGGCCGGGGACGGGGCGGCCTGCCGGGCTGCCGTGGCCGGCGTGCCCGGTGCGCTGCTGGCGGTGGGTGCCGGCGCCGGGACCGCGGGGGTCACGGCGACGGCCGGGCTGGTGATCAGGGTCACTAGAGCGGAGGCCGTGACTGCGATGAGCAGTCCCCGGACGGCGTGTGGTCGCCTGCTGGAGTTGTGCATGTAATCCCCGTTGGTAAGTGAACGAACGTGCTGGTGCCGCCGAAGGCAGAGAGGGCGGCGGAGGCATGCGAGAACGCGATGGTGTTCTCGGCCTGGAAGCGCGAACGGTACGGAACCCGTGGATGTGCGTCAATAGACTTCCGGCGATCCGGAAATGGGCTTATCCGCTTGATCGGGACGGGGTGGCGGGGCTGTCCGCGGTCGTGTTAGATGCACTAAGGATTCGGCGAACGTGAATGGAATGCGTCTGCCGTCGTCGATCCCGTCGTCGCCTATCCCCACTGTCCACCGTGGGGACCCTTGGCGACTGCTGCTCGACGGGATTCTGTGAATCACGGGGGATAATTGAATGAATTCTCGACCAGCGGCCCTCGGGGGCCGTTTTCTGGCTGCCCTGGTAATAGTTCCCAGCCTGTTGGCGGCGGGCCCGGTGCCGGTCTGGGCGGCCTCACCACC
>NZ_JBNZCE010000068.1:0-72789 GCF_050589265.1 Actinoplanes sp. G11-F43 | reverse complement strand
AGAACGTTCTGTCTGTCGGTGGTGGGTTGCGGTTCTCCCGGTGGGAGAACGTTCTGTCTGTCGGTGGTGGGTTGCGGTTCTCCCGGTGGGAGAACGTTCTGTCTGTCGGCGGTGGGTTGCGGTTCTCCCCGGAGGGAGAACGTTCTGTCTCCCAGCCCCGGCCCGGCCCGGCCCCGGCCCCGGCCCGGCCCGGCCCCGGGCTCAGCCGAGCCGGACGGTGTCGATGGGTAGGCTCAGGGCTCCGGTGTCCAGGCCGCCGTCCGGGAGTACCTCGAAACGCCAGGCCGCGTGGTCGGCCTCGCCGAGGACCAGCACCGCGCCGCCACCACCCCAGCCCCCGCCGTCGCGCCCACCAGCCGCGAGGACAGCCGACTCGGCGCGGAACTGGTCTGCGCCGATCACCACGAGGCGGCGGGGCTGGTCCGGTTCGGCCGAACCCCGGCCGTCGTCGAGCAGCTGGAAGACTTGCGGCGCCCCGGTCCGGGCGGCCTGCTCCTCCCGGCCGCCGTGTCGGGCCTCGGCCAGCGTGGCGGCGGTGCGCAGACGTTCCGGCCGGGCGCCCCACAGCTGATCACGCAGGCTGAGTGCGACCTCGCCGGCCAGGGTGATCTCGGCGTCCCGTCCGACCGGGCCGGCGAGCAGTTCGGACAGCAGCCGTCGCGCGATCGAGCCGGCCTCCCCGGCCAGCGCGATCGGACCGGCCGCGCGCGCCAGGTTGACCAGTACCCGGCGGTCCTCGTGCAGGCCGAGGGAGACGATCAGCGGGTACGGGTGGGACTCGGCCGCCATCTGTCCACCGGTCTGCCGCCCGGCCCGGGACAGCGACCAGGTGGTCCCGTCGGCACCGCTCTCCCACGGGGTGGGGGCGTCCGGCTCGTACACGGCCAGTCGCAGGGCGACCCGGTCGGCGGTGACTTCCACGGCGTACACGTCGGGGAAGTCTCGTTCTGCCCGGTCGCATGCGGTGACCAGGACCCGGAGTGCGCGGTCCACCTCGTCGAGGGCTGCCGGTCCGGTCACCGTGGGCCCGGCGGCGGCTCGTGTCCGGGTGCCGGGCCGGCCGGTGCGCAGTTCGAGGACCAGCAGCACCGAGGCGATCACCAGCAGCACGGCGAGTACCACCGCGACGACGACAGGCGCGGACATACGGGACTCCTCGGGGCCGGCCGGATGTGCCCGGCGCACACCCTCGTCTCTGGCTACGGACGCGACGGCGATCGCGTTCTCCGAGACGAGGGCGAGGTGTGGGAGAACGCGAACCAGACGGCGGTCGTAGAAGAAGGCAGCCGATGATTTCCCGAACCTGGAGATGGGCCCGTGCGACTGCTCCTCACCGTCGTCGACGATGTCGGCGAGACCCGTGACCTGCACCTCGACGCCGATCCGGAGACCCGGGTCGGTGCGATCGCCGGTGCGCTCGGGGTGCCCGTCCTCTACGTCGAGGGGGCCCCGGTGCCGCCGGATCTGACCCTGCACCGGTCGCCGCTGCGGGACGCCGTGATCGTCGGCACCTCTCCGGGCACCACCGCGGCGATCGTCGAGCCACGTGGGGTGATCGAGATCCGGACGGTGTCCGGGGTCGGTGCGGGCGCGGTCCGCCGGCTGGACATCGGCGACTACCACGTGACCGCGGTGTCCGGCGGTGGTGTGCGGATCGGCCGGTTCCCGCCGGGTGGCCGGGCGTTGCGGCTGCGGGTGGAGCCGGGTGGCCGTTGTCTGCTCACTCCGCCGGCCGGCCCGCCGTCGCCGGTGCGCCTGGATCGGGCCGAGTTGACCGGGCCGGTCGAGTGGCCGGTCGGCGCGGCTCTGGAGGTCGGTGGGGCGTTGCTGGAGCCGGCCCGGCCGGAGCCGCCGGATGCCGCCCTGCAACCGTCCGAGGACGGCGCGGGGCTGGATTACAACCGGCCGCCGCGGCTGATTCCGCCGATTCCGCCGACCGAGTTCAAGTTGCCGATCGCGCCTGGTGAGCCGGACCGGCGGCCGTTGCCGTACATCGCGGCGATCGCCCCGCTGGTGTTCGCGGTGGCCGGGGTGTTCATCTTCAACCGGCTTTCCGCGCTGTTGTTCGGCCTGCTCTCACCACTGGTGATCATCGGCAACTACGTGGCTTCCCGGCGCAGTGGCAAGGTGACCCACAAGGAGCGGGTGCGGCGGTACGAGGAGAACCGGGACCGGATCACCGCGGAGGCCCGGGAGGCGGTGGTCATCGAGCGGCGGTCGCGCCGGGAGGCGTTTCCGGATCCGGCCGCGCTGCTGCTCACCGCGGTCGGCCCGCGCCGCCGTCTGTGGGAGCGGCGTCGTACCGATGGTGACTTCCTCACTCTGCGGGTCGGCACCGCCGATCAGCCGTCCGCGGTCCTGCTCGAGGATCCGGGGACGGACCTGCACAAACGGAGGATCACCGAGGACGCGTACGACGTGCCGGTCACCGTCGATCTGCGCCGGATGCGGGTGCTCGGCATCGCCGGTTCCGGGCCGGCCGCGGCCGCGGTGACCCGGTCGGTGGTCGCCCAGGCGGCGGTGCTGCACAGCCCCCGCGACCTGAAGATCTATCTGCTGAGCGGGCAGTCCGGTGCGGCGGCCTGGTCCTGGGCGCGCTGGCTGCCGCACGTCCGCCCGGAGCCCGGCCAGGACACCACCGCGACCGTCGGTACCGGCACCGGTTCGCTCGCCACCCGGGTCGCCGAGTTGAGCGCGATGATCGAGGCCCGGTCGGCGGCGGGCGCCGCGAGTTTCGCGGAGACCGTGCTGGTCGTCTTCGACGGCGCCCGCCGGCTGCGTTCGCTGCCCGGGGTGGTGCAGATCCTGCGGGACGGCCCGGCGGTCGGCGTCCATTCGATCTGCCTGGACACCGAGGAACGGCTGCTGCCCGAGGAGTGCCTGGCGGTGGTCGCCGAGCAGCGGGACGGGCGGGTCCGGGTCGGCCGTTCCGGCGAGAAGACCCTGATTGACGTACGCGTGGACGCGGTCGGCCCGGAGTGGGCCGATTCGATCGGCCGGGTGCTGGGCCCGCTGCGTGATCCGGGTGGTGGTGACGCCGAGGATTCGGTGCTGCCGGGTTCGGTGCGGCTGCTGGATGTGATCTCGATGGATCAGCCGAGCCGGGCGGCGGTGGCCGCCCGGTGGACCGCGGGTGGGCGTACCACCTCGGCGGTGATGGGTGTCTCGCTGGATGGTGCGTTCGCGCTGGACATCCGCCGGGACGGCCCGCACGGTCTGGTCGCCGGCACCACCGGCGCCGGCAAGTCGGAGCTGCTGCAGACACTTGTCGCCTCGCTCGCGGCCGGGAACCGCCCGGACGCGATGACCTTCGTGCTGGTCGACTACAAGGGCGGTTCGGCGTTCAAGGAGTGTGTGGCGCTGCCGCACACCGTCGGCATGGTCACCGACCTGGACACCCACCTGGTGGAGCGGGCGCTGGTCTCGCTCGGCGCCGAGTTGAAGCGGCGGGAGCACATTCTGGCGGCGGCCGGCGCCAAGGACATCGAGGATTACATCGATCTGACCGCCCGGCGGTCCGGCCTGTCGCCGATGCCCCGCCTGCTGATCGTGATCGACGAGTTCGCCTCGCTCGCCCGGGAGTTGCCGGACTTCGTGAAGGGCCTGGTCAACATCGCGCAGCGGGGCCGTTCGCTGGGCATTCACCTGATTCTGGCCACTCAGCGGCCGGGTGGTGTGGTGTCGCCGGAGATCCGGGCCAACACCAACCTGCGGATCGCGTTGCGGATGACCGACAAGAGCGAGAGCACCGACGTGATCAACTCGCCGGAGGCGGCGTCGATCGCGAAGAGCGCGCCGGGCCGGGCCTATGTGCGGCTGGGCCAGAACACGCTGATCCCGTTCCAGGCGGCCCGGGTCGGTGGCCGCCGCCCGGGTGCCGTCCGGGCGGTGGTGGAGGAGCCGTGGATCCGGTCGGTGTTCTGGCAGAACCTCGGGGATCCGGTGCCGCCCCGCCCGCGCCCGGCGGTCACCGCGGACGCCGGCGGCGAGATCGTGACCGACCTCGCCGATCTGGTGGAGGCGATCCGTGGGGCGAACGCCGACCTCGGCATCCCGGAGCAGCACAGCCCGTGGCTGCCGGCGCTGACCGAGACGGTCGGGCTGGCCGATCTGCCGGTGTTGCCGGCCGCCGGGTACGACCTGGCGCCGGTCGGTTACGGCCTGATCGATCTGCCCGCCGATCAGGCCCGGTTGCCGTTGATGCTGGACTTCGCCACCTTCGGGCACCTGCACCTGATCGGTTCGCCGCGGTCCGGCCGGTCGCAGGCGCTGCGCACCATCGCCGGTGCGATCGCCCGGGCCCATTCCAGCGGTGACGTGCATCTGTACGGCATCGACTGCGGCAACGGCGCCCTGCTGGCCCTGGAGCCGCTGCCGCACACCGGCGCGGTGGTCCAGCGCACCCAGCCGGACCGGATGGCACGGCTGGTCGCCCGGCTGGCCGGTGAGGTGGCCCGGCGGCAGGAGACGCTGGCCCGGGCCGGTGCCGCCGATCTGCCGGAGCTGCGCCGCGTGTTGCCGCCCGAGCAGCGCCCGCCGCACCTGGTGGTGCTTTTCGACCGTTGGGAGGTTTTCGACAAGACGCTGACCGAGTACGACGGGGGCGCCCTGCTCAACGGCATCCTGGCCCTGCTCCGGGAGGGCGCCGGCGTCGGTGTGCACCTGATCGTCGCGGGGGACCGGTCGATGTTCTCCACCCGGTTGTCCGCCACCACCGAGGACAAGCTGGTGATGCGGCTCAACGACAAGTCCGAGTACATGATGATCGGGGTGCCGCAGCGGTCGGTGCCGGATGAGATCCCGCCCGGCCGGGCGATCCGTGCCGGGGACAAGGCCGAGCTGCAGATCGCCCTGCTGCCCGGTGCGGCGAGTGGCCAGGCGCAGGCCGCGGCGCTGCGGGTGATCGCGGCGGAGAGCACCGCCCGGGACGCCGCGGTGCCGGCCGGCCGTCGCCCGTTCCGGGTCGACCAGCTGCCTGATCGGCTCACCGCCTCGGAGGCGGCCGAGTTCGTGCCGGTGCCGCGCCCGGGCCCGATGTGGGCGCTCGCCGGGGTCGGTGGGGACGAGCTCACCGCGATGGGCCCGGATCTGGCGTCGAACCCGACCTTCGTGATCGGCGGCCCGCCCCGGTCCGGGCGCAGCACCGCGCTGCTGACCATGGCGTTGTCCCTGCTGGACGGTGGTTCCCGGCTGGTTGTCGCGGCGCCGCGCCGCTCGCCGTTGCGTGATCTGGCCGGCCGGGCCGGGGTGCTGGCGGTGTTCGCCGGTGACGACGTGGTGAAGGCCGAGTTGCTGGAGATCCTCGGCGGGACCGCGGAGCCGGTGGTGATCGTCGTCGACGATGCCGACAATCTGGCCAAGTCGCTCGCCGACTCGATCTTCACCGAGATCGCCCGGACCGGCGCGGAGAAGGGCCGGGCTCTGCTCGTGGCCGGGCAGACCGATCGTCTGCTGTCCGGCTTCTCCGGCTGGATCCCGGAGCTGCGGCGCAACCGGCAGGGCCTGCTGATCAGCCCGCAGGCGCCGGGTGACGGCGAGCTGATCGGCGGGAAGCTGACCCGCAGCAGGCTCGGTGCGGGCAAGGCCGGCCGGGCGTTCCTCAGTGACGGCAGCGGGCGTCTGACCACGATCCAGATCCCGGAAGCGGCGCTGTAAGAAGAGTCAGGGGCTTTCCGGTACGTACCGGAAAGCCCCTGATCCTGTGGTCCTCGGCTATGCGGTGGCGGCCTTCGCGCGTTCCTCGGCCTCCTCGGCGGCCTGGTCGGCGAGGCCTTTGCCGCCGAAGCCGATGCCGACGATGCCGCTGGCGATGCCGAAGGTGTTGGAGCCGGCCGCGATCGGGTCCCGGACGATGTCGGAGATCCGGAACGGGAAGATCCCCCGCATCCGCTGGATGGATTCGAGGATGGTGCCGTTCAGGTTGCCGATGGACGGCCCGCCGAGAACCGTGCCGGGCGGGGGCACCACCTCCACCGTGCCGCCGGGCGGGCGCACGTTCGGCGGGGCGGTCGGCGATCCGGGGCGCGGCGGCGGGGTGAGCCCGCCCGGGGCCGGCGTGGTGGGCCCGGGCGCCGGGGTGGGGCTGCCGTCCGGCGGGGTGAGCCGGATGCGCGGTCCTTGTGCCGGTGGCAGCGACGTCAGCGGGGGCACGTCGACCGACGGCGGCGCGAGTCCGGGCCGCGGTCCGGCGGTGGGTGGCGGCAGCGGGGTCAGCGGGATGTCCGGCCCGTTGATATTGATCTTGGGGGGCGGGGTCCGCATGTTGAAGGTCTTGACCACGTGTGACAGACCCCGCCCGGCCTTGAACGCGCCGGAGATGGCCGCGCCCAGACCGCCCACCCCGAGCACCGTGGCGATGCCACCGAGGACCAGCTCGGCGATGCCGAACTTGCCCGGCCCGCTGATCGCCACATTGGCCGCGGTGACACCTAGGCTCGCTATCCCGACGAGGACGCTGATCGCGGTGAAGATGAAGCCGATCGGGCCGGTCAGGATGAGGCCGAGGATCCCGGTGACGAAACCGATGACGCCCAGGATGGTGCCGAGCAGCCCGGCGATCTTCTCGAAGAAGCTCTTCTCCCGGACGGCGTTGTCCTCCGCCTCGGCCAGCATGGCGACGGCTGTCGACGCGTCCGAGGTGCGCAGCTCCCGCGCGTCGGCGGCCAGCCGTTTGGCGATGTTCAGCTCGGTGCTCGCGTCGGCGCTGCGGTTCTGCGCGGCCACCCGGTCGGCGGAGATCCGGTCGACGTCGTCGCGGGCGGTGACGCCCGCCTGATCGTCACCGGCGTCGCCGGCCGCGGTGACCGCCCGCGTCGCCGCGGCCAGCGCGTTCTCGATGCCACCGAGCTCGGCGTCGGCCGCGTCCAGCCGGCTCTGCGCCTCCTCGGCCATCAGCCGGGCCCGCTCGGCGGCGTCCTGGTGGGTGCGCAGCCGGGGAGCGTAACCGGCGACCGCCTCGGCCGCCTCCCGGTACGAGTCACGCAGTTTGCCGATCTGACCGGGCAGTTCGTCAAGCTTCTCCCGCAGCTTGTCGAGCGACCTGCCCTCGCCCAGGTCGGCGGACTGGATGCGGCTGATCAGCGTCGCCGCGGTCTCGGCGTCGTCGGCGATCGCGGTGTACTCGGCCGCGAGCCGTTCCAGGATGTCCGGCTCACCGGGGGTCGGGTCGTCGTCCAGGTCGAGAACCGACCAGGCGGCGGCGGGCGGCCTAGGCATCGGCGGTCACCTTCTCCAGGGCGAGCGTGTCGTGGATCTGCTCGAACAGCGCGAGGAACGGATCCGCGAAATCGACGTTCGGGGTCAGGCTGGTGACGATGAGCGTCTCCCGGGTGCCGGCGAGCGGCACGATCGTGTTCATCACCGAGAACCGGGTGGTCTCCAGTCCCTCGGTCTCGACCTCGTGGATGGCGGTGAACCGGCCGGCCGGCCCGGCGTTCGGCAGGTCCAGGATCTCGGTGCGGTTCGCCGCGGTGCCCTTGCCCAGCGGCACTCCGGCGTTGTGCATCGCGAACCCGACCATCAGCTCGGACAGGTCGAGTTCCTCGTCCTCGGGCACGACGTAGCGCAGCACCATGGTCAGGGCGGTCAGCGGAATGTCGTCGACGACGTCGAAGAACCCGAAGAACTGCAGGGCGCCCTGCTCGTAACAGGCGGTGGCCCATTTGCGGGCGGCGCGGACCGCCTCGCGGATGTCACCGGCGTGCCTGGCCTGATCTCGATCGGACATGCCGTCGAGCAGGCGTTTGCGGATCTCGGCGTCGCGCACCGCCGGGTGCAGGTCCACGCTCCACCAGGAGGCCGGATAGGCGACCGAGAAGCGGTAGGCCTCGGAGGCTCGCTGTTTCCTCTGGGGTTGACTCACTGGGGCCGCTCTCCCTCGGGCGTCAGGGCCGCGATCGTCTCCTCGTCCGCTTTGCGGAAGTTGTCGAGGATGCCGTCGACCATCTTGCGGAACGTGTCGGTGTTCTCCTGCACCCGCCGATGGCCGGTCCGCCAGGCGCCGTCGAAGGTCCGGACGCCGTCCACCAGGCGCCGGTCGCCGACGTCGTCTTCGGTGCCGACCGAGTCCAGGTTGGCGACCCGGTCGAGACCGTCCCGGATCCTGCTCAGCGCGTCGATGATTTCGGTGAGTTCGTCACCGGGAATGCGAATCCTGGCCATGCCTCTCCTCCCTGACTGGCCGTACACGACCCGTGGCCGGGCCACGCGTGGTAGCCCACGAGCGGCCCGGCCACGCGGACACGGATGGATCAGCCGATGGCGCCGGCGGTCGCGTCGTCGGTCTCGACGAAACGCTGCAGGGTCTGGTCGAGGAACTGGCTGATGCCCTCGATGCCGTCGATCGCCTGCTTGGTGCCGGAGATGTACTCCTCCCAGAACGGCTTGAACTTCGACTCCGAGCCGGGAGTGTTGTAGGAGGCCTCGACCGTCTCGGCCATCCGGGTGTCCGCCTCCTGGAGCGCGCTCTGCAGGTTCTCCCGCTGCTGGAGCAGGTACTGGGCGAACGCCTGCACGGCTTCCGGGTCGAGGATCATCTGTCCAGCCATGGGTGGTCCTTTCCTAGACGGGCCGACGGCGAAGCGCCGTCATATCGGGGACTACGGCCCTTCCATGGATCGCGTTCTCCGGCCCGTCGTCCGGTGAGACGACACACTTTTCGCCCCCGGAAATGAGCCGGGGCCCGATTTCCTCGTCCTCGCCGTCAGAACGACGGACCTCTGACGAGATCGGGAGATCATGAAGAAGACGCTGTGGTGGCCGCTGGCCGCCCTCACCTCGGCGGTCGTGCTCACCGGCTGCGGCGGCACGGAACCGGCCGGCGACACCCCGGCGGCCCCGTCCGGCCCGGCCGCCTCCGCACCCGCACCCGCCTCCGCCGATGACTTCGAGCTGGTCAGCGGCACCGCGAAGACGAACGACGCGGCGCCCGGGACCGGGGACTGGGCCCTGATGCAGGGCGGTGAGCCGGCCGGTGAGCAGGTGGCCGTCTCCGAACGGTGGGTGCAGTTGACCGGGACCGAGGTCGGGGATCTGGGCCGCGGTGTCACCAACGGGGCCGGCCTGACCCTCTACCGGTTCGACGACGACACCGCCGACCCGTCCAAGAGCACCTGCGCCGGCGACTGTGCCAAGAAGTGGCCGCCGGTCACCGTCGATCCGGAGGGCAAGGTCTTCATCGCCGGCGTCAAGAAGTCGGCGGTCGGTTTCGTCGAGCGGCCCGACGGCCGGCTCCAGGTGACCGTCGGCGGCTGGCCGGTCTACCGGTTCGCCCAGGACACCAAACCCGGAGACAGCAAAGGCCAGGGCGTCGGCGGTACGTGGTTCGCCGTCTCGCCCAAGGGGAGGAAACTGGAGGGTGCCGGGAAACCGGACGCGCCCGAGGTCACCGAGGGGGTTGCCGCGGAGGTGCCGGCGGCGAAGTCGGCCTTCCTCTTCTCCGAGCCCGACTTCAGCGACGTGGCGGCCACCCAGGGCGTCACCGGAGGCGAGTGTGTGGACGTGGCACTGACCGTGAAGTCGATCAGTGCCGACGGCCGGTTCTTCGTGTGGAACCAGGCCGGCTGCAAGGGTGACCGGCGCGAGTTCGGTGACGAGGGTGTCGCGGACCTGGCCGGATTCGACACCAAGTCGATCAAGCTGCGCTGACCCGGTACGTACGGCGCCTGGGGGTTTGTAGTCCGGAGGCCCCCAGGGCGTCAGTCGCCGGCCTCCATCGCGTGCCGTAGGGCCCGCATCGCGTAATGGGCCCGTGATTTCACCGTGCCCACCGGAATCCGCAGTTTGGCGGCGACCGCGTGCGGTTGTTCACCGCGCAGATGCAGGTCGATCAGGACGTCGCGCTGTGCCGCGGTGAGTTGTTCGAAAGCGGTCACCATCGACTGGGTGGCGATCGCCGCATCGGTGCTGTCCACAGTGGTGCTGAGCCGGTTCAGGTCGACCACCGGCGTCTCCGGCGGGCGGCTCTGCCGGGCCCGGAACAGGTCGATCACCAGGTTGCGGGCCACCGCGAACAGCCAGCGCTGCTCGCCGGCGAAGTCGTCGGGAAGGCGGTCGGCGTGGCGCCAGGCCCGCAGCATGGTCTCCTGGGCGAGATCCTCGGCGGTCTGCCGCTCGCCGTGTGTCGATCTGATCAGGAATCGCAGCAGGCTCGCGGAATGGGCCGCGTGCAACGCGTTGATCCGTTCGCTCGACGTCGCCGAATTCATCATGTGATGGCGTCCCCGGGTCGGTGCGGTGGACTCTTCCACCGGCTGCGAACCGGAAATTACGGAGCCGAACTAATGCCGAAGTGCCGGAGAAATGACGCCGGGGCCGAAACCGCGTCACTCCCGGAGAACCGCCGCGCTTCCGCGATGAACCACCGGCCGTTCCGAGCGTCCTCTCCGGCATGACTCCGCACCGGTCGGCGCTGGTCGGCCGCGACGACGCGCTCGGCCGGCTGAGCACCGCGATCGGGCGGCTGGCCGACGGCTGCGGCGGCGGGATCTGGGTGGAGGCCGGGCCGGGACTGGGCAAGACCGAACTGCTGGCGCACGCGCTGGCCCGGGTCCCACCCTCGATCGAGGTGCGGCGGACCCCGGCAGCGCCCGTCACCGAACGGCCGTTGCTGCTGGTGGTGGACGATCTGCACCGGGCCGACGAGGCGGTGCTGGCGGCCTGGGCGCGGCTGCACCCGGTGACCCGTACCGCCGCGTTGTTGCTGGTCACCGCGACCCGGCCGGTGTGCCGCCCGGAGTTCGACACGGCCCGCGCCGGAGCCGTGGCCGGCGCCGCCGACGTGGTGCGGCTGGCCCCGCTGACCGACGCCGACGCCACCGAGCTGGCGCACGGGCTGGGCCTGGACCCGTACGTGGTGGAGTCGGCGGTCCGCGACGCCGGCGGCAACCCGGCCTACCTGCGGCTGCTGCGGCACGGCCGGGCGGATCCGCCGTCGCCGCTGCGGGCGCTGGTCGCCGACCATCTGTCGACCCTGCGCCGCCGGACCCGGGAGATACTGACCCTGCTGGCCCTGGCGCCGGCCGGGATCACCGCGACCGAGCTGGCGGTCCGCGCCGACCGCCCGCCGCCGGAGGTGCGCGCGGCCCTGCACGAGGCGGTCGACGGCGCGATCCTCGCCGCGTACGACGGGGTCGCGCACTTCCGTCATCCGATCGTCCGGCGGGTGCTGCGGATGCCGGCGCGTTTCAGTGGCGCGAACAACTGATACCGGCGGCCGTGCAACCCGAAGAGGGGGTGTCCGCGTAGTAGGGGCGACCTGATCCGAGCGGGGATGACGAAAGGCGGGTGACCGTGTGAGACGGGCTTCCGAACGGGATCGCGAGTTCACCGAGTTCGTGACGGCACGGCGTGCCGCTCTGGTGCGTACCGCCTCGCTGTTGGTGTCCGGCGACACCGCCAAGGCCGAGGACGTGGTGCAGACGGCCTTGATGAAGCTCTACCTGGCGTGGCACAAGGTGAAGCCGGAGACGGTGGACGCGTACGCCCGCAGGTGTGTCGTCAACGCGGCCACCGACGAGCACCGCAGCCTGTTTCGCCGGCGTGAGCAGGTCCGGGCGGTGCTGCCCGAGGTGGCCGTCGACGGGCACGGCGACGATCACCAGACGATGCTCCAGCTGCTCGGGACGCTCCAGCCCGGCATGCGGGCCGCGGTGGTGCTGCGGTATGTCGAGGGCCTCAGTGTCACCGAGACCGCCGACGCCATGGGCTGCAGCGAGGGCAACGTCAAGAGCCAGAGCGCGCGAGGGCTGCAGCGGCTCCGCGAGCTGTTCCCCACCCCGCTTCGGGTCGCCTGAACCACACGAGACAAGGAAGACGACTGATGAACGACGTACAGGACATTTTGCGTAATCTCTCCGTCGCGCCCGGCCCGGACGGACCGGACGTGGTGGCCGCCGACGTGGCCCGGGGCCGCCAGGCGGTGGCCCGCCGCAACCGCTTCCGGGTCGGTGTGGCCGGGGCGTTCGCCGCGGTCGCGGTGGCGGCCGGCGCGGTGAGCGTGGGCCCGTTCGGCGGGGCCGCCCCGCCCTCGACGACGGCCGGGCAGCTGACCCTGGTCGCCTACCAGGGTGAGCAGCCGGTCGGCTTCGAGGTCAGCACGGTTCCGGACGGCTGGCGGGTGGTCTCGTCGGACGCGTCGGCGTTCGTCGTCGAGCCGGACACCCGGGGTGTGCTGCCCAGCGACGCGGGCGGCGGGCTCAGCCTGGAGGGCCGGATCTCGGTCTCGCTGCAGGGGCTGTCCCACTTCCCGGACGAGTCGCCGATCAAGAAGGTGGACGTCAACGGCCAGAAGGGCGAGCTGGGTCACCCGCTGGAGGCCGAGGGCAAGCTGTCCGACACCCGCTGGCTGTTCTTCACGACCTCCGCCGGCAAGAGCGTGAACGTGCAGGTTCCGGGCGAGGTCGGGCTGAGCGACGAGCAGGTCGTCGACTTCGCCGGAGGGATCACGGTCACCGGCGACGCGGTGGAGATCGGCGGCTAGTTCCCGGGCCGGTGATCACCAGCCCGGAAACCAGCCGCTGGTGATCACCAGCCGCCGACGCCGGACAGGACCCGCTCCACCGGCACCGGTTTGCCGAGGTGGAAGCCCTGGCCGTAGGGGACGCCGCAGGCCACCAGGGCGTCCCGCTGGGCGGCCGTCTCGATGCCCTCGGCGATCACCGTGCAGCCGTGCTGGTCGGCGAACTCGACGAGCGCCCGGATCGCCGCCTGCCGGGCGGTCTCGTTCTCCAGGTTCCGCAGGGTGTCCAGGCCCAGCTTGAGGACGGCGGGCCGCTGCGACTCGATCATCGACAGCGTCTCGTAGCCGGAGCCCAGGTCGTCGACGGCGATCCGGATGTCGGCGCCGAGCTGGGCGATCCCGGTCGGGGCGGCGTCGCCGATCTCCAGGATCAGCGGGCGGCGGGACCCGGCGAGCAGCGGCGCCAGCTCGTGCGGGCGGCCCAGCAGGTCGGCCGAGACGTTGACGGCCAGCCAGGTGCCGTTCGGCAGGGCCGCCGACGCGGTGATGGCGGCCTGCAGCAGCGCGGCGTCCAGGGCGACGTGCACTCCCCGCTCGGCGGCGGCGGCCAGGCTGTCCTTCGGATTGCTGCCGTCGGCGAAGCGGGTCAGCGCCTCGTATCCGACCACATGCCCGTTGATCATGTTGTACACCGGCTGGAACACCGTGAAGAAGCTGAACTCCTCGAACAGGTGCGCCTGGCTGGACGTCGACGACTTCGGCCGGTCGGACCGCCAGTCGCCGCCCTCGGTGCGCTGCAGCCGCACGGTGACCTGGCCGGCGGTGGCGCCGTGCTCCTGCCGGTAGTGCAGCACCTGGGCCCAGTCGCCGATCGCCGGCGCCTTCGGGGCCTGCCCGGCGGCCGGCTTCCTCCGCTCCTTGCGACGGCGCGGCTTGACCGGGCGGACCAGCCAGTCCTTCAGATGGGTGAGCAGGTCGACGATGGTGTTGCCGGGCCCGACGAAGGCGATCATCGCGTAGGCCGACAGGACCAGGTTCAGGGTGGCGAAGACCAGGTTGTTCCACTGTCCGAGCTGGACGTCACGCCACACCGTGTAGATACAGAACGCGATCAGGGCCAACGGCAGCAGCAGGTACGACGTGGCCGCGGTGGTCCGGTCGCGCACCTTCGGCGTCCGCTTGAACTGGCTCTTCTCCCCGGTCAGCAGCTGGAGCAGCGAGGCGATGCTGCCGGACATGTTGACCGGCAGCAGGATCAGGTTGAAGCCGTAGATCCGCAGCATGTCCGACCGCTTGTACCCGAGTGACTTCAGGTCGGCGGCCATCATGAAGAAGTACGGCACCGAGATGAGCAGCAGGATCGGGTTGAGCAGTTCGGCGTTGAACGGGTACGCCAGCATGATCAGCAGGCAGATGGAGCTCCAGAAGATGGAGGCCATGTAGTTGACCCGCAGGAAGTACTCGCCGAACCGGTTCTTGTCCTCGCGCTTCGACTTGGCCCGGAACTGGTCCTTGAGCCGGGACAGGATGAGCAGGCCGCCGTTGGCCCAGCGCTGCCGCTGGATGGCGAGCGAGCCGAAGTCCGGCGGGGTGGCGCTGTAGGCCAGGCGTTCCGGGTAGTTGTGCAGGGACCAGCCGTGCACACCCAGGTCGATGGTCGACTCGGTGTCCTCGATGACGGTCCGGTCCTGGATGTAGCGCTTGATCTCCCAGTCGCCCTCGTAGGAGGTCTCACAGATCTGATCAAGAGCCTTCTTGCGGAGTACGGCGTTCGCCCCCACCCAGAACGTCGCGCCGTAGTGGGTCATCCCCTGGTGCACGATGTACTGGATGTCGGTGGTCGCGCCGGAGATCCGCTCGATCCGGGTGGCCGAGCCGGGGTAGGCGCTGTACGGCGTCTGGGCCACCGCGTGCCGTTCGAAGGCGCCCTGTTCCAGCAGGTGCACGAGCCGCAGCGCGTACTCCGGCAGGAGCACGCTGTCGGCGTCCAGGGTCAACACATAATCCGGATTGGGTACGACCAGGTCGGCGCGGTTCGGCCCGGCCGTGACCAGCGCGGTCCCGAGCGGGGTGCTCACCTCCTGGTAGGCCCCGCCCATCAGCCCGATGTAGCTGTTGAGGTTCATCGCCTTGTTCGGCTCGTGCGACAGCGACACGTACTTCTTGCGTTCGAAGCTCGTGATCGTCACGTCGAAGATCGCCAGCAGCCGCTTGTAGAGCTGGTTCATCCGGGCCAGCGGCAGCGTGGCGTGCTCGTCGGCGCCGGTCTCCAGGGCGGTGGCGATCTGGCCCAGGTCGACGGCGAGCGGCTGCAGGATGTTCTCGACGAAGAACGTGTCGGTGTGGTCCACCATCTCCTGGCGGGCGCCGAGGTCGAGCAGCCAGTCCGAGGCGAACCGGTATTCGGCGGCCAGCCGGCGCATGTCCTCCAGCACGATCAGGTAGCCGCCGCGCAGGCGCACCTGCTCGTCGAAGCTCGCGTAGGCGCCGGACACCCGCAGGTACGGCACCCGCAGCTCAGCGTCGATCTTGGCGGGCAGCGCCCGGGCGGCCAGCAGCATGTCCCGCGCGGCCCGGGTCTTCGGCTGCCGCGGGTCGTCGATCAGCAGCGTCACCCGCAGGCCGGGGTATTCCTGGAGGGCCGCCGACAGCAGCGTGGTGCGGTTGGTCCGCTCGTCTTCCTGATATGACGGGACCAGAACCGTAACGGACGGGGTTTTCCCGCCGATGAACTCGTCGAGCATGATCCGCGGCGCCCGCTGGTGGCCGCGGGCCCGGTAGAAGTACCCGATCCGGGTGATCAGATAGGCGATGGCGGAGGCGGCCAGACCGGTGACGACGAGCATGTACACGATCGCCTCGATCGCGAGCTTCACGGTGTGGGCGTGACCCGCGATGAATTGCTGGATGATCGTGTAGATCACATAGCAGGCCCAGACTGTGATCGTCACCACGATCGCGAGCCGGCCACGGGTGATCCTGCCTTCGGAGACCGGAGGCGGGACGATCGGATGAGGGTCGGTCCGCTTGTCGGATCCCCATTGGCGCTTGGTGTCCCGCTTGCGCGGGTCCGCCGGTGTGCCTGGCATGCGTTTCAGGGCCCTTCGATACGTTTTGCGTAGAGACCCGGAGGCGGGGTCCGGCGGAATTGTCATCGCAAGATCACTATTAGTCGCTCCGGTGTCCGGATTGGACCGGCGGTGCCCGCGAACGATCACTCGTCCCCCGTTCGCCCGATCGCAAAAGTCGTCACAGTGCGCAAGCGTTTGACGACTCGAAAACGAAAGGGCTTTCATGACGGACCGCGCCACACCCGTAGCCGTGCGGCCGGAGCACGATCCCCTCGCCGACCCGAACTGGCAGGAGCCCGAACAGCCCGCCAAACGGCTGTCGTGGACGAGGCTGGGCGCCCTGGTGCTGGTCCTGGGCATGGTCGGCGCCGGCGGCACCTTCGGAGTGATGCACCTGCGGGACACCGCCGGACCGACCGCGAAATCCTGGGCGGTGCCCTACGTCGACGTCACACTGACGCCGACCTTCCAGTTCCAGGACCCCGCGGTGAACCCCGCCAAAGAGGTGGCCCTCGGCTTCGTCGTCGCCGACCCGAACGACGGGTGCACGCCTAGCTGGGGTGGGGCGTACACACTCGGCGAAGCCTCGTCCGATCTTGATCTGGACCGCCGGATCTCCCAGCTGCGGCAGTCCGGCGGCGACGTCACCCTGAGCCTCGGCGGCCTGAACAACTCCGAACTCGCCGTCGCCTGCACCGACCAGGACAAGCTCGAAGAGGCGTACCGGACCCTGATCGAGCGGTACGAGGTGAAGACCCTCGACCTCGACATCGAGGGCACCGCCACCGCCGACCAGGCCTCCCTCCAGCGCCGGGTGAAAGCCGTCGCGGCGATGCAGAAGGAACACGACGACCTCGCCGTCTGGCTGACCCTGCCGGTGTCCCCGACCGGGCTCACCGAGGACGGCGTCGGCGTGGTCCGCGGCATGCTCGACGGCGGCGTCGACCTGCGCGGCGTCAACGTGATGACGATGGACTACAACAACGGCGACAAGAACCCGGACATGCTGGCGCTCAGCCTCGGCGCCCTGAACGGCACCCACCGCCAGCTCACCGACCTCTACCTGCGCCTCGGGCAGAAGCTCACCTCGCCGCAGGTCTGGTCCCGGATCGGCGCCACCCCGATGATCGGCCAGAACGACATCGACGCCGAGCGCTTCACCCTGTCCGACGCCCAGGGCCTGGCGAACTTCGCGATCGACAACGGCCTCGGCCGGGTCTCGATGTGGTCGCTGAACCGGGACGCGCCCTGCACCGGCACCTTCGCCAACGTGGTCGTGCACTCCAACACCTGCAGTGGCGTCGACCAGGGGGCGCTCGCGTTCTCCAAGATGTTCGCCGGCCTGCCCGGCGAGGCGATCGCCGGCGACACCGCGGACTCGGTGAAGATCCCGGACCAGGCGGTCACCGTGGACGACCCGAAGACCAGCCCGTACCCGATCTGGCGTCTCACCGCGATGTACGTCACCGGCTACAAGGTGGTCTGGCGCGGAGTCGTCTACGAGGCCAAGTGGGCCAACTCGGGCATCGACCCGTCGGCCGCGCCGGCCGCCGGGACCCCGAGCGCGTGGGCGGTGATCGGCCCGGTCAGCCCGGTCGAGAAGGCGCCCGTCCCGGTCCCCGACGTCACCGGGGTCAAACGGGTGTGGAACGCCGGAACCGTCTACCGGCGCGGCGCCCGGGTGATCTACAACGGGCTGCCGTACCAGGCCCGCTGGGTCACCAAGGACGAGGCGCCGTCGACCGAGTTCCCGATCGACGCCGACGACCCGTGGAAGCCCCTCTTCACCGTCCCGGGCGAGCCGAACTGACGATGGGACGGTGCCGTTGCGACTCGTCCTTTCGGGCGATCCGCTGTCGGTGATCTTCGATATAGCGTCTTCCCCGGAACCATGACATCCACGGGGGAACCATGCGCATCAGAAGGATCAGCGCGGCCGCTGTCGCCGCGCTGACCGGCAGCACCGTGCTGGTGGCCGGGCCCGCCCTCCCGGCGGTGGCCGCCACCAGCACGAAGATCGGCGTCACGACGCTCGGTGACGTGCTCGTCGACGCCGAACATCAGCGGGTCTTCCTCAGCGACCCGGGGACCGGCAAGATCATCGCCACCGACTACGACGGCGAGCAGATCGGCTCGGCCGACGTGGCCGGCGCGACCGACCTGGCCCTCACACCGGACTCGTCCCGGCTCTACGTGAACTCACCGGCCGGCTCGGCGGTGGTGGCGCTGGACACCACCACCCTGGACCGGATCGGCTCGTACTCCACCACCGGCGTCGTTCCAGCGGACATGACCTTCGCCGGTGACCGGATCTGGTTCTCCTACCCCGGTCAGCAGTCCGGACTCGGCACCATCGACCCGGCCACCGGGACGGTGCGCCTGGACGTCTTCGACACCGGCTATCTCGCCACCGCCGAGCTGGCCAGCGCCGCCGCCAGACCGGGCCGGATCGCGGTGATCTCCACCGGCCGGACCGCGATCCTCGACGTGTCCGGCGACGAGATCACCACGGTGGCCTCCCGCGACGGCGGCGTCGAGGCCGTCGACCTGGCGCTCTCGCCCGACGGCGAGCGGATCGCCGCGGTCACCCGGGCCGGCCAGAACATCGACGTGCGCGACGCCGCCGACCTGACCGACCGGAAACTGCTGCCGGTGCTGCCGCACCAGCTGACCGCGGTGGACATCGCCGCGGACGGCCGGATCGTCGGCGCCACCCACACCGTCGGCGGCCCGAACCTGCACGTCTTCGCCCCGTCCGGCGACCTGATCAAGACGTTCTCCTACCCGAGTGGGCGTGGCCTGGAGAAGGGCGTGGCCTGGGAACCGGGCACCGACCGGCTGTTCGGCGTCTCGGCCGCCGGAAACGTCCACTCACTGGTCTCCTACACCGACACCAGGAAGTCGCCGACCACGCTGACCCTCACCGGTCCGTCGTCGGTGGTCCCGGGTGCGAAGGCCCAGCTCAGTGGCCGCCTGGCGACCACCCTGTCACTGCCCGCCGGCACCACCGTCGCGATCTCCCGGGGCGAGACCTCACTGGGTGAGGCCACGATCAGCTCGACCGGCGCGTTCTCCTTCACCGACACGCCGCCGGGTGACGCCACCTACCGGGTCGAGTACGCCGGTGACGACAGCCACGTGCCGTCCTCGGCGACCGCCACGGTCCGGGTCGTCAAGGCCAGCGCGACGATCATGCTCTACGGTCCGACCACCGCGGTCCCCGGCGACCAGATCACCGTCACCGGCCTGCTGACCGCCCAGGGTGTCCCCGTCGACGTGCGGTCGGTCACCGTCACCCGTGGCGCCACCTCGCTGGGTTCGTTCCCCGTCGACGGCTATGACTTCTCGTTCACCGACACCCCGCCCGGAGAGGGCCCGGTGACCTACCGGGTCTCGTACGCCGGTGGTGCCGTCACCCTGCCGACCACCACGGAACACACGGTCGAGGTGTCCCGGGTGGTGTCGATCGTGACGCTGGCCGGGCCGTCCTCGGCGACCCGCGGCAAGGCGCTCACCCTGACCGGCACACTGACCGCGCCGCGCCCGCTGCCGTCCGGTGTCAAGGTGTCGCTCACCCGGGCCGACCTGGACAGCCCGTCCGGCAAGTCGGTGGGCACCGCCACGGTCGCGGCGAACGGCACGTTCAAGTTCACCGACACGCCGCCCGCCGGCAGCACGGTGACCTACCGGGTCTCGTACGCCGGGGACGCCACCCACACCGCCGCGGCGACGACCTGGAAGGTCGCGGTCTCCCGGTCCACCGCGGCGCTGACACTGAACAACAACAACAAGGTGTACGACTACAACAAGGCGGTGTCCTTCACCGCCCGTCTCGGCTCCACCTACAAGAACCGCACGGTGGAGATCTGGGCCGACCCGGCCGGTAGCGACCAGCCGAAGCGGCTGCTCAAGCGGGCCACCGCGAACAGCAAGGGCGACGTCTCCGCCAGCCTCAAGCTGACCCGCAACACCACGGTCAGCGCGGTGTTCACCGGCGACGCCCGCTACGCGCCGCGGACCGTCTCGGTGTGGGTCGGCGCCAAGGCCAACCTGTCGCTGCGCGGATTCAACAACTACAAGACCAAGAAGATCGGCGGTACGACGTACCGGGTCTACAAGCCGAACCGGACCGCGTACTTCAACAACACGATCGCCAACGCGTCCACCCGTGACGTGCGCGTCCAGCTGCAGCAGTACACCAAGGGCAAGTGGAAGACGGTCGACGACGTGTGGTTCGCCGCCGACCTCACGCTCTATGTGGAGGGTGCCGGCCTGACCGGGGCCCGGCTGCGGGCCCGTTCGGGCTACGTGAAGGGCACCTCCGGCGACAGCCTCAACTCGTCGGTGTGGACCTCCTACCAGTACTTCACCTTCTCCAAGTAGTTCCACCGAACGCCAAACGGCCGGCCACCCGCGCGGGTGGCCGGCCGGGTGNGGCCGGCCGTTTGCGGTCAGGTCAGAACCCGGCGCTGACCCGGGTGAACTCCCAGTCGGCCTGGGCGATGCCCGAGCAGTTGCTGACCACGCCGCCACCGGCGCAGCCGCGGTCCCGGTTGACCGCCCAGAACGCGAAGCGGGCCAGGCCCTTGTTCTTCGCGTAGTCCCGGATCCGGGTCCAGGTCTCCACCGAGGTCAGCTCCTGCTGGTCGGAGAGACCGTTCATGCCGGAGATGCCGATCTTGGCGTACGCCTGGGCGTCGGTGTATCCGAACGTGGTCTTCAGCGCGTTCTTCAGGCCCTCGGTGGCGCCGACGGTGGAGGCGTACATGTCGGCGTGCCCGTTGAAGTCGAACGGCATCTGGGTGAACACGTCGATGTTCGCGTTCTTCGCCTTGGCCTGCTGGATCAGCCGGATGCCGTGGGCGTTCGGGCCGGTCGGGGTGGTGCCGAAGGTGAGGATCGTCTTGACGTTCGGGTTCCTCTGCTTGACGATCCGCAGCGCGTCCACGATCCGGTCGGCGACCACGTAGTTCTCGAACTCGTCGGTGTTCTCGATGTCGACGTCGATCGCTTTCAGCTGGAAGGTGTCGATCACCTTCTGGTACGCGCCGGCCAGCGCCTCCGGGGTGGCGCAGTTCGGGCCCAGCTTGTTGCCGCTCCAGCCGCCGATCGACGGGACCACGTCGCCGCCGGCCGCCCGGATGGCCGCGATGGTGCCGGCGTGCGCACCCCCGGTCAGCCCGGACGAGCCGTCCCATGCCGGGTTGCAGCCGTTGGCGGCCAGCACGAACGCCATCGTGAACGCCTTGATGCCGGTCGCGTTCATGACGGTGGCCGGGGCCGGCGGGTTGCCCCAGCCGGGGTAGATGTACGGCGCGGCCGCCATCTTGGTGCCGGTGGCCGGAGGCGTCGTCGTGGGAGGTGTGGTGGTCGGCGGAGTGGTCGGGGTGGTTCCCCCGCCGCAGACGCCGTTGTCGGCCCAGACCGCCCACTGGCTGCTGTTGGTGGCCGGCGACTCGTTCTGCGTCCACCACTTGGCGGTGTAGTTGTGGCCGTTCTGCGAGGCCGTGTTGTCCTTCACGTAGACCGCTGACGCGTTCCAGGCCGGGGCACACGCGACGGCCGCGTTCGAGCTGGCCATCGGGAGGACCGCGGCGGAGGCGCCGACCGCACCTACCGTCGCCACCAGGGCGATTCTTCTGCTCAGTTTCATCGGGGGGACTCCGAGTCTCAGGGGAGGGTGGCGAGGTGCGGGTCGACGGTGTCGGCCCAGCCGTTGCCGTTGGTGACGTCCCAGTTGATCGACCAGGTCATCGCGCCGCGGATGCCCGGGTAGGTGGCCGGCGGCTTGAACGTGCCACAGTTGGTGCCCTTGGCCAGGCAGTCCAGGGCGGCGTTGACCACGGTCGGGGCGACGTATCCGCCACCGGCGGCCCGGGTGCTCGACGGCAGGCCGAGGGCGACCTGGTCGGGGCGCAGCCCGTTCTGCAGCGGGATGCAGGCCAGCGCGGTCAGGAAGTTGACGTTGCCCTGGCCGTACGCCGCGTTGTTGTCGCAGCCCAGCATCGCGCCGGAGTTGTAGTACTGGGTGAAGACGACGGTCAGGATGTCCTTGATGTCGAGCGCCAGCTTGAAGTACGACGACTGCGGGTTCTGCATGTCGATGGTCTGCGGCGCCATCGTGATGATCAGGCCGCTGCCGACCTTGGCCCGCAGACTGCGCAGCGCCTGCGCCATGTAGGTGGGGTTGAGCCCGTTCTCCAGGTCGATGTCCACACCGTCGAAGCCGTAGGTCTGGATCAGCCGGTGCACCGAGTCGGCGAAGGCGGTGGCCGCGGCCGGGCTGTTGACGGCGACCGTGCCCTTCTCCCCGCCGACCGAGATGATCACCTTCTTGCCGCGCGAGTGCAGGGTGGCGATGTCCGCCTTGAACTGCGCGTCGGTGTACCCGCCGACCGCGGTGGCCAGGCCCGGGTCCAGGGTGAAGGTGACCGCGCCCGGGGTGCTGGTGGCGTCCGCGAAGGCGACCGCGATCAGGTCGTACGTGTTCGGCACGGCGGCCAGCTTGAGCGGTGCGGCCCCGTTGTCGAAGTTCTGCCAGTACCCGGTGAGGAAGTGCTTCGGCAGCGATCCGTCACCCGGGGGCTGGGTGGGCGGCGGAGTGGTGGGCGGGGGTGTGGTGGGGGGAGGCGTGGTCGGCGGCGGGGTGGTGGGTGGGGTGGTTCCGCAGACGCCGTTGTCGGCCCAGACCGCCCACTGGCTGCTGTTGGTGGCCGGCGACTCGTTCTGCGTCCACCACTTGGCGGTGTAGTTGTGGCCGTTCTGCGAGGCCGTGTTGCCGCCGACATAGACGGCTGCCGCACTCCATGCCGGGGCGCAGGCTGCGGCGGCCGAGGCGCTGCCCGCGAAGTTGACGGCCACACCACCGGCGACGAGGGCGGTGACGGTGGCGAGGATGACCGATCTGGAGCGCTTCATGGCAGTCCCTCCGAGCGCGCATGTAGAGATGCGTCAATCTTTAGGACTGTTAACAGAAAAAGTAAAGAGTGTTGGCCTTAAACATCCTTAAACCACCGTCGTCGGGTGAGCCGGCGCGAGTGTCCGGACAGGATGGTCCTATGGCGAACGCCACCCGCACCCGCAGCCGGAACATCCTCTCCTGGGGATCGGTTCCCTGGTCGCCGCCGCGGTGCTGCTCATCGCCGTGGGACCTGCGGCGGGCGTTGCGCACCCTGTGAACGGCGAAGGGCCGCGACCAGGTGTCGGTCACGGCCCTTCGGATGGTCGGGTCAGCCGTCCTTGTTGACCAGCTTCGGGTTGTCCAGCAGGAACGGCGCGATCTTGTCGTTGGCGACCGCCTCGAAGAACTCGTCCGCCTCCGGCCCGAACTCCTCGCCCAGGTACCGGCCGCCGTCGCCGTTGAAGTTGCCGCCGCCGGGCAGCTTGACGGTGGTCATGTCGTCGACGTTCAGGTCCTTCAGTGCCAGGGCCCATTCGATCGGGGTGTTGCCGCCGCCGGCGAAGGTCAGCGACTTGCCGGCCGCGTCCAGGATCTTGGTCAGCTTGCCGATGTCGGTGATGACATCCTTGCTCATCGCCTCTTTGGCCATGGCCTTGATGAACTGCTGCTGGTGCCGCTGCCGGTCGTAGTCGGTCATCGGCGGGCCACCCTTGAACTCGTAGCGCTGCCGGACGTAGTCCAGCGCCTCCCACGGTTCGAGCCGGACCGGCTTGGTGCTCTTCTGGTAGAACTTCTGCGGCCCGGTGTACGGGTGATCGCAGCCCGGCGGGGAGTTCTTGGCCGGGCAGCGGGCCAGGCGCGGCCGCTGTTTGCCGTTGGGCTGGAGGTGCTCCGACTTCACGTCCATGTCGATCACCATGGAGACGCCGCCGAGGGCCTCGACGATGTTCTTGAAGCCACCGAAGTTGATGATCGCGGCGGCGTCGAACTCCTTGATGCCGGTGACGTTGCGTACCGTCTTCGACAGCACCTTGAAGCCGTTCGACACGTCGATCTTGCCGTTGACCTGGCTGCCCAGGGCCATCGCCCCGTTGATCTTCCCCTTCTGCGCGCGCAGTCCCGACTTGGCGTCGGCCGGGATGTCCACGTACAGGTCACGCGGGATGGAGAAGAGATAGGCGGTGCTGCGGTCGGCCGGGATGTGCGCGACCACGATCGAGTCGGACAGCGGCGGCGTGGACGCCTTCCGCGGGTCGATGCCGACCAGCAGCATCGTGATCGGGCCCTCGATCTTCTTCTTGCTGGCGTTCGCCCCGGTCTCCAGCAGGCTGTCGTCGGTGATGTCGCCGGTGTACGAGGCGATCAGGGTCGGTCCACCGACCAGCGTGGTCCCGCTGATGACGGTGAGTGCACAGCCGACAACGGTAGTGAGCCGCGCCCATAGCGGCGCGCGACGTTTCACGGTTCTCGCCAACCCGATCTCTCCCCATCACCCGGTTCGACAACGCCACGCACTATCGCACGGCGAGGCAAACGTCTCGATGGACCGGGTGGTCAAATCCACCCGGATCCACGGACTTTTTTCAACGTGGCGGGGCCGTGGCACCTGGCGCCGCTCGGCAGACCTGGCGGTTCCGGCCGGATGCCACGTTGAAAAGAGTTCGTTGAGAGTCACGTCACTGAGAGGGGTTCGGTTCAAAAAATGCGAATCAGGCCTGCTTGGTCTCCCAGAAGATCTTGGAGATCTCCTCGATCTTGCCGAGCAGTTCGTCGGCGACCGCGACGTCGACCTTGCCCTTGGCTCCGGCGGCGCCGGCGAGCTTGGTGGCCTCGTTGAAGAGCTGGTGCAGGTGCGGGTACTTCTCGAAGTGCGGGGCCTTGAAGTAGTCGGTCCAGAGCACCCAGAGGTGGTGCTTGACGAGTTCGGCGCGCTGCTCCTTGATCAGGATGGCGCGGGTGCGGAACTCGGGGTCGGTGTTGGCCGCGTACTTTTCGGCGATCGCCTTGACCGACTCGGCCTCGATCCGGGCCTGGGCCGGGTCGTAGACGCCGCACGGCAGGTCGCAGTGGGCACTGACCACGGTGCGCGGGGTGAGGAAACGCGGAAGCCGCATCAGATGTCATCTCCAAAGAAGTTGCGGTCATGGTGGACGAGCCGCCCGCCGGGCGGCCCGAGCAGAACCTGGAGCACCCCGGCGACGACGACTGTCGAGTCACCGACGGGGACCAGTCGAAGAGGGGCGGCCCGCAGGCTCGCCAGCGCGCCCGGCAGGATCGGCTCGCCGGTGGGCAGCACGTCCCAGCCCTGTTCCGGGGTGAACCGGGGGCCGTCCGAGCGGGCGAAGTCGCGGGCCAGGCCGATGTGTGCGGCGCCCAGCAGGTTGACGGTGAAACTCGGCGCGGCCAGGATCCGCCCGGCCGAACGGCCGCCCATCACCGAGAAGGACAGGGCGGGCGGGTCGGCGGCGACCGAGGCCACGCTGGAGGCGGTGAGACCCACCGGACCGGCGGCGGCGATCACCGCCACACCGGTGGGGTAGCGGCGGAAGGCGGCCTTGAACCGCTCACCTGTCCCGGCGTCGAGGCTGCTGAACACGACGCCAACGCTAAGACTTCAACCTGAATTGAGGTCAAGATACCCGGCCGGGTCGCGACTTAAGTCACCCCAGTTCGTGTGGTGACTTCCGGCGCGGAGCGCCCCGGAAGTCACCACGCGATCAACGGATAGTGAGGTATGCCTATCCTTAGCGCCATGTCCGATGTGCTGCTGCGGCTCACCGGCGTGTCCGTGCGGCACGAGGTGTACGACGATGCCGGAAACGTCGACCACGGGACGCCCCGCCCGCACGAGGTGACCGCCGAGGTGCGGGCTGGTGAGGTGGTCCTGCTGCTCGGGCCGTCCGGCTGCGGCAAGTCGACACTCACCCTCACCACGAACGGGCTGATCCCGCACGTGGTCGGCGCGAAGATGGACGGCAGTGTGACCGTCGCGGGCGCGTACACGGCCGGCGCCTCCGTCCCCGAGCTGGCCCGCGACGTGGCCATGGTCTTCCAGGACCCGGACGCCCAGATCGTCACCGGCAGCGTGCTCGACGAGGTCTGCTTCGGCCCGGAGAACCTGCTGGTCCCGGCGGCGGAGGTGCTGGAACGGGCCGAGGAGTCGCTGCGGCTGGTCGGGCTCTGGGACCGCCGGAACGACGACCCGGGCATCCTCTCCGGCGGCGGCCGGCAGCGGCTGGCGATCGCCTGCGCCCTGGCGTTGCGGACCCCGGTGCTGGTCCTGGACGAGCCGACGGCGAACCTGGACCCGGCCGGGGTCGAGGAGGTCTACCGCACCCTGCGCGAGGTCGTCGCCGGGCGGGACCGGGCGGTGCTGCTTGTCGAACACGACCTGGACGCCGCGATCGACTTCGTGGACCGGGTGATCGTGCTGGACGGCACCGGCCGGATGGTGTTCGACGGACCGGTCCGCGAGATCGTCACCGGGCACGTCGACGAGCTGCTCGAACTGGGCGTCTGGCTGCCGGTCGCCACCCTGGCCGCGCTCCGGCTGCGGTCGGCCGGCGTCCCACTGGAGACGCTGCCGCTGACCCCGGACGAGCTGGCCGGACTCCTGGACACGTTGCCGGAGCTGCCCGCACCCCGGGGGAGACCACGACCGACAGCGACGATCAAGACCGCGATTGCGGTACGGGGTCTGACCGTCAGCCGGGGCCGCACACCCGTCCTGCACGGCATCGACCTGACCGTCGGCGCGGGTGAGTTCGTGGCGGTGGCCGGGGCCAACGGGGCCGGCAAGACCACCCTGGCCCAGGCGCTGGCCGGAGTGATCCCGACCCGGTCGGTGACCGTCGACGGCCCGGCCGGGTTCGTCTTCCAGAACCCGGAGCACCAGTTCCTCACCAACCGGGTGGAGGACGAGCTGGCGTACGGCTCGGCCGATCCGGCCCGGGTCGGTGAGCTGCTGGACCGCCTCGACCTGCGGGACCTGCGGACGGTTCACCCCTTCCTGCTCTCCGGCGGCCAGAAACGGCGGCTGTCGGTCGGCACCGCCCTGGCCGTCCGGCCCCGGGTGCTGGTGCTCGACGAGCCGACCTTCGGCCAGGACCGGGCCCGCGCCGCCGAGCTGCTCGACCTGCTCGACGGCCTGCACCGGGACGGCACCACGGTGGTCGTGGTCAGCCACGACATGCACCTGATCGCCGAGTACGCCACCCGGCTGGTGGTGCTGGACGCCGGCCGGGTGATCGCCGACGGCACCCCGGCCGAGGCCTTCGCCGACGACGAGCTGCTGGCCCGCGCCGGGTTGCGCCCGCCACCGCTGGCCCGGGCCGCCCGTGCCCTCACCCGGCATCCGGCCTGGCACGCCGTGACCCGGCTGGCCGACCTGCCCGCCCTGGAGCCGTCGCGATGACCGACTCGATCCTGTCGCTGCGCTCCTACAACCCGGTCGTCAAGGTGCTCGCACCGGTGCCGGCCATGATCGTCGCCGGGCTCTCTCGGGACCTGTGGACGCCCGCGGCGCTGTCGGTGCTCGCGCTGGGCATGCTGCTGGCCTTCGGCGGGCTGCGCGGGCGGGTGCTGTTCTGGACGCTGGCCGGGCCGCCGCTGCTGGTGGCGGCGCTGACGCTGTCGTTCGGGGTGTGGATCGACCAGTCGAAGGTGGGCGGCTGGTCCGGCGCCCTGGAGGGCGGGCTGGCGACCGGGCTGCGGGTGGCCGCGGTGCTGCTGCTCGCCCTGATCGCCGGCCTCACCACCGAGGGCACCGACCTGGTCCGGTCGATGATCGCGCACCTGCGGATGCCGTACCGGATCGGTTATGCCGGGTTCGCCGCGATGCGGTTCGTGCCCCGGTTCCGGCACGACCTGGAGATCATCCGGCTGGCGCACCGGGTACGCGGGGTGCACGGTGGCCGGAACCCGGTAGCCGCCCTGCGCCGCTACAACGGCTATGTGGTGCCGCTGCTGGCCGGGGCGATGCGGCACGGCGACCGGGTGTCGCTGGCGATGGAGGCCCGGGGTTTCGGAGCTCATCCGACCCGGACCGAACGGCGGCACGTCCCACTGCGCGCCCGGGACGCGGTCCTGGCGCTCTGGCTGCTCCTGCTCTGTCTGGTTCCCCACCTTCCTGGAGTGTTCGGATGAAGAGACTGACCACCCGATTCCTGATGGCCTGTGCGGCGATCGGGGCGGCCACCGGTGTACTGCTGATACCGGCGTTCTTCGTGTCGTTCGCCATCTCGGCGACGGTCCCGCTGGCGTACGCGGCGATGGCCGGGGTGTGGCTCCTCGGACCGGTGATCGCACTGGCGGTGCTGCGCCGGCCGGGTGCCGCGGTGCTGACCATGCTGCTCGCCGGGATCATCAACATCGCCTCGCCGGCCGGGCCGAGCGCGATCGTCACCAACCTGATGGTCGGCGCGGCGATGGAGCTGGGCTTCCTGGTCACGCTCTACCGGATCTGGCGGCCCTGGCTGTTCTACCTGACCGCGCTGCTGTTCCAGACCTGGTATGCGATAACCGCGTACACGTACTTCAACGTCGGCGACATGGCGACGGCCGGCAAGATCGGTTTCTTCGGTCTGCTGGGCGTGAGCACCATCGTCTTCGTCGCGATCGGCCTGGCGATCGCCAAGCGGCTGACCGCGGCCGGGGTGGCCCGGGGCATCGCGCCGGCGTCACCCGCCCGAAGTGCTGCCGCTACCGCTGAATGACGAGCCGGAACTACCGCTGCCCACCACGTTGGTCTTGACCGTGCCGTTGCTGACCCGGCCGGTCGCCGGCAGTTTGTACGCCTTCCGCGCGGCCCTGTCCCCCGGCTCGATCCGGTCGCCGTCGCCGTCGAGCCGGTCACCGGGGCGCAGGCCGCGCGCGAAGTTCGTGGAGTGCCACAGGAAGAAGAGCCCGCCGGCACTGGCCTCGTCGGCGCAGTTCTCCGCCGCGACGATCTCGCCGTCCTCGTCGGCGCAGTAGAAGACCTCGTCATCCTCTTCCACCGGCTCGTAGTCGGGTTCGTACTCGTCCGACTCCTCGTAGACGTAGGTCTCGCCGGGCCCGGTGTACCGCGTCTCCTCGATCGGGGACGGGTCGTCACAGGCGGCGGTGCCACCGGCGGCCAGCGTGAGAAAGGTCGCCGTCAATACGACACGGCGTGAGCTGATCCGGCGGATGGTCATGAGGTGAAGGCTAGGACACGCTCGCCAGGGAGTTTCCTGACAACTGTGACAGAACCTTGCTCATCGCCGACGGTGCGCCTGGGGAGCGATCAACCGGTGCACTCGGTATCTTCCTGCGCGTGTTCATCGGACGCGGCGCAGAACTGCGAGCCCTGCACACCGCTCTCACCGAGAGCCGGGTGTGCCTGCTCGCCGGGCCCCCGGGCGCCGGAAAGACCGCGCTCGCGACCGAGTACGTCACCCGCTCCGGCAACGGATACCGCGGCATCTGGCGGGTCAGCCTGGCCGGCAGCAGTGCCGACCCGGACGAGATGGTCGCCATGCTCGCCGCCGGACTGCGCGCCCAGATGGGTGTCGGGGAGATCGCCGACGTGCTCGGGGAGTTCGCCGAGCGGGTCGCCGCGGAGACCGGGCCGAGCCTGCTGATCGTCGACGACATCCCCGGTGTGATCGACGAGGACCTGCTCGGTCGGCTCACCGTGCCGGGCGCCGGGCGCCGGCTGCGCACCACACTGGTCACCAACCGGGACGTCGCCGGAGTCGCCGCACCCACCGTCGACATCGGACCGCTCGGCGTCACCGAATCCGCCGAGATCCTGCACGGCCACCGGGACGGCACCGCCGAGGAGGCCGCCGACCTGGCCGAACGCCTCGGCGGGCACGCCCTGTCGGTGCGCCTGGCCGGGCTCGCCCTGCGGGACGGCTCCGGCTACCTCAAGCTGACCGAGCGGATCGACGGGCACCCGGTCGCGCTGCTGCTCCGGTCCCGGCTGGACGCCCTCAGCGAGCCGGCCTGCCGCCTGCTGCGGGTCGCCGCGCTCACCTCGCCGGCCGCCCTCCCGCCCGGCCTGATCCGGCTGTTCATGGGCGGTGCCGCCGAGGAGGCCGCCGACGAACTGGCCCGGCATCTGCTGGCGACACGCGTCGACGGCGTCTGGTACGTGCACTCGCTGGCCCGGGACGCGGCCCGGCGCTACCTGCCGCCGATCGACTGGACCCGGCTGGCCCGGCAGTTCGCCGACGCGGTGCTCGACCACCCGTGGTCCGACCCGATCGAGTCGTTCCTGGTCGCCCGGCACGCGGCCCGGCTGGCCGGCCGGCCCGACCTGCCCGGCGCGGTGGTCGGCCGGCTGCACCGCCGGGTGATCGGGCACGGCGCGATGGCCCTGCCGCACCACCGGGAACTGGCCGAGAGCGACTTCGACGACCCGGCCGTGCTCACCGAGGCGGCAGACCGGCTCCGGGCCGCCGGCGAGCTGGCGGAGGCCGGCGACTGCGCGGACCGGGCGGTGCCACTCGCCAACGACCCCGGCCTGCGGCACCGGGCCCGGCTGCTGCTCGCCGAGACGCTGGAGGACCTCGGCGAGGAGGACACCACCCGCGCCGACGCGCTGTGGACCATCCTCACCGCCGAGGGTGGCACCGGCACCACGATCGCGCACCTGCGGTCCCGGCGGCTGCGCGGCGACCACGAGGCGGCCCGGACCGGTCTGGCCGCGCTGATCGACCGGCTGGGCCCCGGCACCGCGGTCTTCCCCCAGGTGCAGACGGCCCAGCTGGAGCTGACCCGGGCCGAGATCGCCGCCGGGCTGGACGCGGCGGCCCGTCGCCGGCTGGTCCGGGTGATCGCCGACTACCTGAGCTGGCATCAGGACGACCATCCCGGGGTCGCCGAGGCGGTCGGCATGCTGGCCGGCGCCGAGCTGGCCCTGCCGCTGACCGAGCCGAAGATCGACCGGGCGGTCTGGGAGGAGACCGCCCGCGAGCTACGGCGCCTGCGCGGCCGGTTCACCAGGGCGCACGGCCCGCGGCACACCCTGACCCTGACCCTGGCGGTGGTCCATGCCGAGGCGCTGGTCGCCTGGGGGCGGTCCGACGAGGCGAGACAAGAGCTTGCCGCGGTACGCGAGGACGTGCGCGACCGTTTCGTCCGGTCCCGGCCGATCCGGTTCCGGGCCGAGCTGCTGTTCGGCTGGGCGACCGGTGCCGACGAGCACTTCGAGGACGCGTACCAGGGTGCTCGGGAGACCCTCGGCGAGATCCATCCGCAGACGCTCCGCGCCGAACTGGGCCTGGGTGTGGCCCTGAAACCGGTGAACCGCTCCCGGGCCGCCCGCCACATCCTGCACGTCCTCCGGCACGCCCCCGGCATGTTCCTGCCCGGCCAGAACTGGCCCCGCAAGGCTTAGCCTCGTGTGCCGCGCCGCGGCTCGAATCGAGCCGCGGCGCGGCACACGAAGTGCGGCCGCGGTCCGTCAGCAGAGAGGCGACATCGGTGCGTGAGACGCATTCGTCATAATCTCTGGACCGCCGAAGTGGTGGTCACATCGGGGCTGTGTGGACAGGGAGACACTGGTGACGGCATTGGCGGATGTCCGGCGGCGGTCCGGGCTGACGGCGCTCTACCTGGGAATCTTCGCGACGATCTGGCTGAGCGTGCCGGAGACCCACCCACCGCTCGGCGCACTCCTGGTCGTCGCCAGCATCGCCGCCCTGCTCACCGCCGGTGCCGGTGGCGCACTGGTGTTCAGCTCCCGCGCCGACGGGCCGTGGCAGCGGGACGCCGTCGCGGACCGGAGATACCTGGTGATCTTCGCGGCCGAGCTGGCCGCCGCCGGGTTCGGCGCGATGCTGCTGGCCGTCACCCAGCATGGCGAGTACATCCCGGTGCTCGTCGGCTTCGTGGTCGGCGTGCACTTCTGGCCGCTCGCGCCGGTGCTGCGGGATCCGGCGCTGCGGGTGCTGGCCGTGCTGGTCAGCGTGGCCGCCCTGGCCGGGCTGATCACCGGGCTGGTCTCGTCGGTGACGCCGGGTCAGGTGGTCGGCGCCGGGATCGGGGTGCTGCTGCTCGGCTACGCGCTGGGCGCGCTGATCCGCGCGGGCCTGATGCCGCGCCGCGCCCAGCCCTGATCCCGGTGCGAGTTGTGCGCCTGACGGGTGCCGCCTCTGCGCTACCGTCGGCGTATCGCGGAAGTCGTGTTTCGGGTCCGGCGCCTGCTTCGCCCGGTCCCGGCGCTTTCGCCCGGTCTTGACCAGCTCAAGGAGACAACGTTGACCGACCCGACTCCGGAAACCGGATCAGAGCCCGAGACCGAGACCGAGGAGCAGCCGTTCGCCAACCGGGCGGCCCGTCGCGCCAAGGGCAAGGGGGCCGGCGGCCGGGCGGCCGGCACGGACGGCCCGCGTCAGCTGCGGTCCGGCCCGGTGCAGACCCCTCGGCAGTACGGCAAGCGCCGTAGCGGCTGATCCCGCACGTTCGACGACGATGGGCCGTGCTCGTGGAGCACGGCCCATCGTCGTCTCCATTGCGGGGCTGGACGACACGACCGAGAAAATCTGTGTCGCCGGTACTAGATTTTCCGCTTCGAGGGGAGTAGCTTTTCTCTCGTAAGGAACAGAGATCACCGAGCGTCAAGCAGGGCCCGGATTCTCGTGGCTCGCTCGGTCTCGCGGTGGAAAGACATCACCGTCAGGGCCGGTCGCACGGGTGTGGAGCCATGAAGTCGCGTGGGGCTCCGCCACCGGCCGGCAGCACGTGAAGTGGTTGGAAACAGAGGAGAGGGAGGGCTGGACACCGTTGGATCGCCCGCCACCGAGACGCAGTGCAGGTCCGGTGCGGACACCGCAGTTTCCATCGAAAGAGAGGTGGTCTCCGGTCACGCTTACGCGATCCTCGCACCCAGACCGTCGATGGCGGCAGGTGCGGATACGAGTAGATGGTGTTTTCATCCCGTAAACCCCGGGCCCCGGCGCTGACAGCGCCGGGGCCCTCGTTCGTGGAGAGGTATATGTATGGCCCCATCCGACGACATGTTCGGAGACGACGACTATCCGGCCTACACGATGGGCCGCGCCGCGGAGATCATCGGTGCCACGCCGGATTTTCTTCGGCGGCTCGGTGAAGCGAAACTGATCGTCCCGATCCGGTCCGGCGGTGGTCATCGGCGTTACTCCCGATACCAGTTGCGCCTGGCCGCGCGAGCCCGGGAGATGGTGGATCAGGGCACCGCCCTGGAATCCGCCTGCCGGATCATCATTCTCGAAGACCAGCTCGAAGAGGCCCTTCGCCAGAACGAGGCGTACCAGCGCCGGCTGGACCAGGGCCCGGAAACCTGACATGAGAAGCGGCCCGCCGTACGGGCCGCTTTCCCAGAGATCAACCGATGGCGTACGCCCGGTAGACCGTTACCTCGGTGTACCCACCACTGGTGTAGGTCGCCCGGGTCCGCAGCGCGACGTTGCCGGACGCGGGGTTCTTGACCACCGCGTTCCAGACCCCGCCGATCTTCTTCACCGGCATCGACTTCCAGGTCTTGCCACTGTCGAAGGACACCTTGGTGGTCAGCGACTTCAGCTTCGGGGCGGTGCCCTTCTTGATGTCGCCGATGAGCATGTACCGGTTCAGCTTGAGCGCGACGTTCGTGGTGCTGCCGGCCTTGGCCCGGTTGTGTCCGTTCAGCCCGGCCGGCACCTGCTGAACCGCGTTGACCTGGGTCATCACGCTGGTGTTCGGCTTGGCGTGAAAGCGGTAGGTCACGCTCGACGTGGTGGAGAGCATGCCCTTCGGGAAGGTGATGTCCGGGTCGTACCGCTGTGCGTTGTTGGTGAGGGTGTACCAGCCGGCCTTCTTCACCTTGTACGTCAGCGACGGCATGTACTGCCCGTAGCCCTTGTCGTACGCGGTCTTGACGACCTTGCCACCGAACCGGAGGGTGGCCTTCGACTTGTCCCCGGCCGCGCTGCCGTAGTTGCCGTTCAGGCCGTTGAACGCGGGATCCTGGAACATGTCGTCGAGGGGGTAGTTGATCCGCCCCTGGTATGTCACCGGCACGTGGAAGCCGGGTCCCCAGGTCGAGCCGAGGAACCGGACGTAGTACGACTTGCCGGCGGCGACCGTGCGCTGGGCGGTGGGGCCGCCGAAGCTTGTGATCCCGCCGGTCTTCGTGGTCGCCGAGAGGTCGGCGCGGATGTCCCACTTGCCCGGCGAGAGACGGATCTTCGAGTTGGTCGGGCTGCTCGTGCCCCACAGACTCTGGTAGAGGTAGCTGCCGCAGCCGGAGTGGGTGGGCTGGACGGCGATGGTGGCGTCGTCGGTCCCGGCCGGCCCGCGTCGCGCGTCGACGGTGAGGGTGGCGAGTTTCGACCGGGCGAAGGTCCGGCCCGGGGTTTTGGAAACGCCGACGGTCCGGTTCAGGACGGCGTAGGAGTCGCCGCGGCCGGTGCCGTCGCTCCAGGTGCCCATCACGGCCAGGGCGATCTTCTTGGACGAGGTCGGGATGACATAGAGCGCCTGCTGCCCGTCACCGCCCCAGGACTCCACCCCGTAGTCGCCGCCGTTGGTGTTGTTGCAGATCTCCGCGTTGATGCTGTGGCTCAGGCTGCTCACCGCGGGGCTCAGGGCCAGCTTGACCGGCTTGCCCTGGCGGGCGTCCAGGGTCAGCTTGGTGTTGCCGGAGACCTTGACGGTCTTGCCGCCGAGCGTCGAGCTGCCGCCGCTGGTGATCGAGGCGAGGACGGCGTAGCTGCCCTTCGGCAGCTTGCGCTTGGTCCCGGTGCGGATCGTGTACCTACTGTTGGTCGAGTGGCTGACCACTGTGGTGGTGACCGCGACCTTGGCGCCGGAGCGGTTCAGTGCGGTGATGGTGAGCGTGTCGGTGGCCGCCAGTGCCGGTCCGGTGGTGCCCAGCAGCAGGGTCGGGACCAGGGCGGACGCGGTGAGCGCGGCTCGGGTGCGTCGAGTTGAGGAGGACATCCACCTATCCCCGTGATGTGGAGGTGACTCGGGAGGACGGGACCGTTTCGTTCCCGCGAGGATCATCCCACCCTGGGGAGTCGTAGTCATCAATGGGCCGAGCGGTTTTTTCGGTGACCACCGCATTCGGCCCGGCGGTCGCCGGACGGTCCGGTGTGCCGCCCGGCTCGCGGGGACGACAGAGGGCTTTTGCCGGTCGTACCGAAAAATTGTTTTTACGGTCTTTCTGTGGCGGGAAAGGTGGTTTCGCCGGGTAGGGTACGGGTTCCTGGGAGACCGAGGACGGCCCGTGGAGAAGCTGACCAGCGCCCCCGACCCGGCGGCACGTGATGTCGACCGGCTCGCCGACCTGTTCCCGGCGGTGGTGACCGAGGTGACCGACGCGGCCGGCAATCTGACCCGCGCGATCGACTTCGAGCTGCTCAGGGATCAGCTGGACGGGTTCGTGGCGGAGGGTGTCGCGGAGCGGTACCGGCTGGACTGGCCGGGCAAGCGGCTGGCGCAGCGGGCGGCCCGCGAGCCGGCGGCCGGGACGCTGCGGCCGTCGCGGGCCGAGTCGTCCGATTTCGATACCACGCGCAATCTGTTCATCGAGGGTGACAACCTCGATGTGCTCAAGCTGCTGCAGGAGCCTTTCCTCGGGCGTATCAAGATCATTTACATCGATCCGCCCTACAACACCGGCAACGACTTCCTCTACGATGACGACTTCTCGCAGACCCGGGCGGGCTATCTGGCCGGTTCCGGTCATCGGGACGGGGTCGCCAACCCGGAGTCCGGTGGCCGGTTCCACTCCCGCTGGCTGAGCATGATGTACCCGCGCCTGGCCCTGGCCCGCGACCTGCTCACCGACGACGGCGTCATCTTCGTCTCGATCGACGACCACGAGGTCGACAACCTGCGCAAGATCGGCGCGGAGATCTTCGGTGAGCAGAACTTCGTCGCCCAGATCATCTGGCAGAAGGTGTACGCCCCGAAGAACTCGGCCCGCTGGTTCTCCGAAGACCACGACTACATCGTGGTCTTCGCCCGGAACCGGGAGCGCTGGCAGCCGCAACCACTGGCCCGCACCCCGGCGATGGAGGCGCGGTACCGCAACCCCGACGGCGACCCGCGCGGCCCGTGGAAGGCCGAGAACATGTCGGCCCGCAACCGCTACGACGCCGGCGTCTACCCGATCACCACCCCGTCCGGCCGGGTCATCGCCGGCCCGCCGCGGGGCAGCTACTGGCGGGTCTCCCGGCAGCGCTTCGACGAACTCGACGCGGACGACCGGATCTGGTGGGGCGCCGACGGTGACAACGTGCCGGCGGTCAAACGGTTCCTCTCCGAGGTCGCGGCCGGGCGCACCCCGCAGACCCTCTGGCCGTACGAGGAGGTCGGCCACACCCAGGACGCCAAACGCACCCTGCTGCGGTACGTCCCGTTCGAGCACACCGCCAACGTCCTCAACTCGGTCAAGCCGGTCGAACTCGTGCGGCGGATCCTGCAGCTGGCCGGCCGGCCCGGCGACGGCGACATCGTGCTCGACTTCTTCGGCGGCAGCGCCACCACCGCACACGCCGTCCTCGCACAGAACCACGCCGACGGCGGCAACCGGCGGTTCATCAGCGTGCAGATCCCGGAGCCGCTGCCGGTCGCCGAACGCGGTCTGGCCTCGATCTTCGAGATCGGCCTGACCCGGGTGCGCAACGTGGCCGCCGAGATCGGCTCCGGCGACGGCTTCCGGGTCCTGCGCCTGGACTCGTCCAACCTCGTCGACACCCGGATCGCCCCGGACGCCCTGGACCAGAACATGCTCGCCGGGCACGCCGACCGGGTCAAGCCCGGCCGGACCGCCGAGGACCTGCTGTTCGAGGTGCTGCTCGGCATCGGCCTCGACCCCGGCTCACCGATCACCGCGGACGGCGGGGTGTTCACCGTCGGCGGTGACGACCTGATCGCCTGCCTCGACGAGACGATCGACCCGGCCGTGGTGCGCGCGATCGCCGGACGGCGGCCCCGGCGGGCGGTCTTCCGGGACTCCGCGTTCGCCGACGACGCGGCCCGGATCAACGCCGAGCAGATCTTCGCCGAGCTGTCGCCGGGCACCGACGTGAGAGCCGTCTGAGCGGTGCGGCTCCAGTTCACCGTGCAGCGGTTCCAGACCGAGGCGGTGGCCGCGGTGGCCGACTGCTTCACCGGCCAGCCCCGGCACGCCGGCACTTGGAACGCGCCGATCGAACTGGACGAGACCCGGCTGCTGGCCAACATGCGGGCCGTGCAGGAGCGGGCCGGGCTGCCCGGCACCGAGCGGCCGGCCCGCAGCGAGGCCGCGCCGCACGCCCCGAACCTGGACGTCGAGATGGAGACCGGCACCGGCAAGACGTACGTCTACATCAAGACGATCATGGAACTGCACCGGCGGTACGGCTGGTCCCGCTTCATCGTGGTGGTGCCCGGAGTTGCGGTGCGCGAGGGGGTGCGCGCCGCGTTCACCGCCACCGCCGATCACTTCCAGCAGACGTACGGCACCCGGCCCCGGCATTTCACCTACGACTCGTCGGCTCTGCACGAGCTGGAACGGTTCCGCTCCGGCGCCGGCGTCCAAGTCATGATCATCAACTTGCAGGCGTTCAACTCGGTCGCCCGGGACAACCGCCGCATCTACGAGGAACTCGACGCCTTCCGCTCCCGCCGCCCGATCGACGTGATCAGCGCGGCCCGCCCGATCGTGGTGATCGACGAGCCGCAGCGGATCGGGTCGGCCCGCTCCCAGGCGTCCCTGAGCCGGTTCGGGGCGTTGATGGTGCTGCGCTACTCGGCCACCCACCGGATCCGGCACGATCTGGTGCACCGGCTGGACGCGGCCCAGGCCTACCGGCAGAAGCTGGTCAAACGCATCGCCGTGATCGGCATCGAGGGAGACGCCGGACCGGAACGACGGCGGCTGCAGATCCGCGAGGTGATCCGCGCCCACCTGGCCAAGGAGCGGGAACTGCACGGCCGCGGCGTCAAGGTGCTGTCCCTGCTCTTCATCGACCAGGTGGTGAAATACCGCGACTATGGGAGGGCCGACCAGCTCGGCGAGTACGCCCGGATGTTCACCGAGGAATACGCCGCCCAGGTCGTGGACGAGCCGGACGGGGCATACCGGCACTATCTCGACAGCATCCCGGTCGAACGCACCCACCAGGGCTACTTCGCGATCGACAGACGGACCGGGCGGCAGATCGACGGCAACGCCTCCGACGCGGACGCCTACGACCTCATCCTGCGCGACCGGGAACGACTGCTCTCCCTCGACGAGCCGGTCCGGTTCGTCTTCTCGCACTCGGCACTGCGGGAAGGCTGGGACAACCCGAACGTCTTCGTGATGGGCATGCTCAAACACAGCGACAACACCGTGTCCCGGCGGCAGGAGGTGGGGCGGGGGCTGCGGCTGGCGGTCGGGCGGACCGGGGAGCGGCTGCACGATCCGGCCGTCAACGAGCTGACGGTGGTGGCCGACGAGTCCTATGCGTCGTTCGTCGCCGGGCTGCAGAGGGAGTCGTGGACCGGCGAGGTGATCGACGGCCGGCGGGTCGGGCCGATTCCGTTCAACCACAATTTCCGCCGTACGGAGTTCGTGGCGGCCCTGGACCGGATCAGTCAACGGGTGGTGTACCGGGTCGAGTTCGACTCCGATCAATTGATCGACCGCTGCCTGAACCTGCTTGAGCGACGGCTAGCCGTACCTCAGAGGTCTTATCGCGTCCAGACGGAACGCCAGATCTCGGTCCATCACGTGACAAACGACCTTCGGCTCGATCTTGTCGGTCGGCTCGCCGAGCGGACCCGTCTCACCCGCCGAACCATCAGCGTGATCATGTCCCGGTTGCGCCCGCCGACCTTCGCCCAGTACCCGGGCGACCCCGAGCGGTTCCTGACCGCGTCCGCCGAGCTGATCAACGAGGAGAAGGCCGCGCTGATCGCCGAGAGAGTGCGCTACCAGCGGGCCGACGGCCGTACCGAGATCTTCACCGGAACCCTGCCCCGGCTCGACGCCAGCCGGGCCGGGCCGCGGCTCGCCAAACACGTCGCCGACCACGTCGTCTCCGGGGCCGGGTTCGCCGCCGAGTTGGAGGCCCGCGACGACGTGCTGGTCTACGCGCGGCTGCCCGCCGGGTTCGCCGTACCCACCCCGCTCGGCGACCATCACCCGGGCTGGCTGGTGGTGCTGACCGACCGGATCGTGGTGATCGCGGGGGACGACGACCCGGCCCGGATCGTGTGCGCCCGCCGCTGGGCCGAGGCGATCGGTGTCACCCTGAGCGTTTCGGTGCCACCATGGGCACATCGGAGGCTGCCCTTGATTGATCTTATGAATTAGGTGAGGCTACCCTAAGCAAGCCTCGCCCGCGGGACACGGACCGAGCTCTCGGGTCTGGACTCGGTACCCGTGTCATGAGGATGATCAGAACGACATCGTCGTCGTGCCCGCCACCGCCTCGATGATCAGGAAGGACGAGCCGAGATGACCGACTTCTCCACCCGAGTTCGCCGGGCCACCATGGTCGAGCACCGTGAGGCCGAGACCCGCAGCTTCATCTCCCGGCTGATGGGCGGATCGGTGCCGCTGCCCGGCTTCGCCGCGCTCACCGCGCAGTACCTGGCGATCTATCGCGCGCTCGAGACGGCGTCCGAACGGATGCGTGCCGAGGACGGGTTCGCCGCCGGGTTCGCCGACCCGGCCCTCACCCGGGTCCCGGCGCTGGAGGCGGACCTCGCTCACCTCTACGGGCCGGACTGGGAGTCGGCGATCACCGTTCTGGACTCCACCGCGGCGTACGCCACCCGGCTGCACGAGCTGGCGGCCACCTCGCCGGTCCACTTCATCGCCCACCACTACGTGCGCTACCTGGGTGATCTCAGCGGCGGGCAGATGATCGGCAAGAAACTCTCCACGGTGTACGGGCTGGGCGAGGCGGGCACGTCGTTCTACCGGTTCGAGCAGATCCCGGACGCTCGGGCGTACAAGATCGGGTATCGGGCGAAGCTGGACGCCCTGGACCTGACCGAGGAGCAGGCGACCGCCCTGGTGGACGAGGCGCAGCGGGCCTTCCGGCACAACGGCGACGTCTTCGTCGAGCTGGGCGGCATCTTCCCGGAGACGCCGGAGGACCTGGCCCCGGCCGCCTGACCGCCAGAACCGCCGGAGGAGCCGTCCCGGCCGCCGGACCGTCCGGCGCCGGCCCCACAGACCTCGATCCGCCCCACAAACCTCGATGCCCGTCCGCCCGGAGCTGCCCTCCGGACGGGCGGGCATCGTGTTTCCGCCTGAGAAGTGTGCCGAGCTGCGGCTCGATTCGAGCCGCAGCTCGGCACACGGTTCGGATCTAACCGCGCGGCGCGGTGACGTCGGTCAGGTCGCGCAGCACCTCCGAGGTGAGCACCGGGTCCAGGGTGCCCCAGCGCGCCCCGGGCCGATCGCCGAACAGCACCACCTCGGTCACCGTCTGCTCCGGGAACATGTCCAGGTAGCCGACCGCGATCCCCGGCGTGATCAGCACGGCCACCCCGAAACCCGGCTCGATGACGAACTCGACGGCGCTCTGGATCCCGGCGTCCTGCGGTGCCTCCCGCCGCCATCCCCGCCGTTCCAGCCCGATCAGCGCGCCGGTCGGTGCCGTGCTCCCGTCGAACCGGGTCAGCCGGCTCACCGCCCGTTCGTCCTCGGTCAGGGTCAGGACCGGCCGCCCCACCTGCGGGAACGGCTGCAGGATCTCGTAGTCGGCGAGCACCTCGGCCCACCCCGCCAGCCCGGCCCCGAGGTGCAGCGGGTGCGCCACCCCGACCACGGCGTCGTCGGCCAGCGTGGTGGGTTCGTCGTCCACCGTGGACAGCGAGCGGTCCTCGGCCACCCGGAACGAGTCCAGCACCGCCCCGTCGGCACCGAACCGGGCCCAGACCAGGCGACGGGTGATGTGCCACAGCAGCGGGTGGTCGACGAAGAACCGGCGGAACTCGGCGCCGCTCCACCGCCGGTTGGTCACCATCGCCTGCTCCAGACGGCGCACCTGGTCGGCGGCGATCGTCCGGACGTCCTTCTTCAGCTCGGTGAACCGTTTGGCCGCCGCCGGGGCCAGCACCGGGTCGTCCTTCACGCCGGGCTTGGGCAGCGCCTTCAGGCGTTTGCCGGCCGCGTCCTCGACGAATGGCCGGAGCTGCTCGTCGAACCCGACCAGGAACCGCCGGGGCCCGAAGTCGAGTGTCAGGCTGCCGTCCGCGTCCAGCCCGAGATCGGGGACCAGGCGGTCGCCGAGCTGCTCGGCGGTCAGCCCGAGCCGGGACGCGACGTGTGCCATCTGCCGCTGGGCCGCGGTCTTCAACCCGGCGAACTTGGAGCGCTGGGCGATGCCGTGCAGGTGCATGAGGGCCACGTCGGTGCCGATGGTGGCGAGGACGCCCAGGCCGGTGACCGCGCGGGTGTGCCCGTTCTGCCCCGGCCACACCATGATGAACGGGGTCAGCCGGCGGACCGTCTCGTCGTCGCCGCAGCGGGCCAGCGCGTCCATCACCCAGCTCGTCCGGGACGGGGCGCCGGCGGCCTGCCACGCCTCGAAGACGCTCCACACGAACTCGGCCAGGCTGGCCGGCTCGCACGCGGTCAGCGCCTCCTCCAGCCCCTCGTGCGGTCGTCCCGGCCGGCTCAGCGACAGCAGGATGACCAGCGTGGTCACCGCTTCGGGCGGTAGCGTCCCGGCCCCGTTGCGCAGCATCACCGGGCGCAGCAGCCCCGGGGCGGCCCAGCCCGGTGCGGTCGGCGCCGCCTCCGGGGCGATCACCTCCGGGTCGGTGTCCAGCAGTGCCTCGATCGCGGCGGCGACCTCCGGCCCGTACTCCCGGGCGGCCTGGCGGATCTCCGCGGTCCCGCCGCCGGCGTGCAGGGCCAGCAGCGCGCCCTCGGCCTGTTTGCGGGCCTTGCCGGCTTTGCCGAGCGCCGGTGGGATCAGGGCCCGGGCGGCCTCGGCCGGATGCCGGGCCAGCCAGGCCAGCGACTCCCGGCGCACACTCTTGAGCCGGGCCAGCCAGTCCGCCACCAGCAGCGCGATCTCCGGCGACGAGAACGGCAGCATCAGCCGGGCGGTCTCCACCCCGGATTTGTGGGCCAGCCGCAGGATCGCGGGGAGCGCGTCGAGGCCGAACCGGGCCATCACCGCCTTCAGCGGGGCCCCGTCGAGGAAGCGTGGTGTCCACTCGGCCAGGGCGGCGAGCGCGATCTCCGGGGGCTGCTCGGTGAAGAACAGCATGGCCTGCCGGGTCGTCGAGGCCCCCCGCGCGATCTCCAGACGCTCGAACTGCACATGCGTCACCTCGCCGGGCCGGCGCTGGATCGCGGCGGCCGCCCAGCTCTCCCGCTCGCCCGGCAGCCAGCTCTCGGTGACCGGGTCGGCGCACTTCAGGCCGGTGATCACCACAGGTTCGGGACGCACCCGCACCCGCAGCCACGGCGGAGCGGCCAGCACCGGCGGGAGCATGTCGAGCGGTGCCGGGGTGAGCGTGACGGCCTCGGCCCGCAGCCGGGTGACCCGCTCGGCGGCCTCCGCGCCGAGCTGGGGGAGCACCTGCTCGATCAGCTCCGGGTACTTCAGCAGATGCCCGCGCAGCAGATCGGTGACGGCCCGCTTGCCGGGCGCCTCGGCGAGCAGGCGCAGCATCCGGGCCGGGAACCGGTCGGAGTGCTCCAAGAGGGCGGGCCCGGCGAACTTCGTGTCGATCAGGCCGATCAGCCCGGTGCCCACCGCGTCGCCGGGCAGTGTGGCCAGCGCGGACAGCAGCCGCCGGGTGACGTCGGCGAGGCCGTTGCCGGTCCCGATCCAGTCGAACAGGGCCGGGGCGGCGCCGGGTCCGGCACCGTCGAGCAGGGTGGCGAGCAGTGGCAGCGAGTGCGTCGTCGCGTAGCCGTCGGCCACCGGGACCAGCGCCCGCACGTCCGCCTCACTGCTCGCCGCGAGCAGCAGCACGGCGCCGATCTGCCGGTCCGGGTCGGGATGCCCGGTGAGCAGCGCCAGGTCCTCCTCGAACCAGGCCCGGTGGTCGGGGACGAGGACCGAGGCGGCGGCCCGGGCGTACGGATGCGCCTGCCGGTACGGGGTCAGCGCGGTGATCACCTCCGCGTACGTCTCGGCGGAGGTGGTGGCGAGCGCGTGCCGGACCCGTAGCAGCAGCTGAAGGACCGACCCGGCCATCATGTTCGGCTTGGTCTCGGTGGGCTGCCGGTGCCGGATGCCCGCGCCCTCCGTGGTCGTCCGCCACGTGTGGGCCGGCGGCGCCGCGTCGTCGATGATGATCAGCGCCTGCGTGATGACCGCGGCCTCGGCGGCGAACGCCGGCCCGTGCTCGGCGACCCACAGGTCGGCGAACGGGTTGCCCAGGGTGCCCCCCTCCCAGAACGTCGCCTGGTACGAGTGGAGGATGAACGCGATGACCGCGGCGCCCAGCGGCCGGGCCCCCGGATCACCGGCCAGCCACTCCCGGGCGGCGAGCCGGGTCGACTCCTCGGTGGTCGGCGCCGCCAGGACCCGCTCGATCAGGGCCGCGTCGTCGGCGATCCGCTTGCGCACCGTGGCCCGGGCTTTCGGCGAGGGGGCGAACGCGGCGACTCCGGTGCTGCCCCGGCGCGGTGCCCGATAGCGGAGCCACGTCGCCGGGAGGACGAAGGTGGAACCGTGCTGCACTGCCTCGAAACTCCGCATGGCGCGCACAGTAGCGAGCGGGTCCGACAAAAGCGCCGCGGCGTGCGATCATCCGCGGATGCCCGACGACTCGATGCGACGGATCAACGCCATGCGGGCCAGCGACCGGATCCTGTCCGGGGTGCGCCCGAAGAGCATGCGGGAGCGGCTCGCCGACTTCGAGGCCGGCGCCGACCTGGACGGGATGACGGACTTCTACGGTTCCGGTGGCCCGGTCACGGCGCTGGAGGACCGGGTGGCCGGGCTGCTCGGCACACCGGCCGCGGTGCTGTTCCCGACCGGCACGATGGCCCAGCAGGTCGCGCTGCGGTTCGGTGCCGAGCGGACCGGTGTCCCGGCGGTCGCGCTGCACCCGCTGAGCCACCTGGAGATGCACGAGCGGCACGCGTACGCCCACCTGGCCGGCCTGCGCGCGGTCACCGCCACCACGGCTCCGCGCAATCCCACCGCTGCCGAGATCGCCGCCCTGGACGAGCCGGTCGGCACGGTGGTCCTGGAGCTGCCGATGCGTGACGCCGGGTTTGTCCTGCCGACCTGGGACGAGCTGGCCGACGCCACCGAGGCGGCCCGCGCGCTCGGCGCCCGGGTGCACTTCGACGGCGCCCGGATCTGGGAGTCGGTTCCGCGTCTGGGCCGGTCCCTGCCGGAGATCGCGGCGCTCGCCGACAGCGTCTACGTGTCGTTCTACAAGTCGCTGGACGGGATCAGCGGGGCGGTGCTGGCCGGCAGCGAGGAGATGGCCGCGTTCGCGCGGGCGTGGCGTCACCGGTACGGCGGAACGATCTTCCAGAACTGGCCGGTGGCCGTGTCGGCGCTGGCCGGGCTGGACCGTGAGCTGCCGCGGCTGCCCGAGTACGTGCGGCATGCCCGTACCGTCGCGGAGTCCCTGGCCCTGGTGCCGGGCGCCCGGGTCTTCCCGAACCCGCCGCACACCCACCAGTTCCGGTTCTGGCTGCCCTATCCGGCGGACGCCTTGGCCGAGGCGGTGCTGACGGTCGCCGAGCGGGAGCGGGTCTGGTTCGCCGGTGGCTGGCGGGACACCGACCTGCCCGGGTACGCGATGACCGAGATCACTGTCGCCGGGCCGGCCCTGGAGTGGACCCCCGACGACGTGGCCTCGGTGGCCGCCCTGGTCCGCGAGCGGCTGGACTGAGAAAGCTCTCCCGGCCGTGCGTCGGCGGGGGAGAATGCGGCTGAACACGCCCTTGTCCGATGAGGTTTAGACGCCTACGCTGCCAGCAGCAGGAAAGCGCTTTCCTAATCACCTCCGGAGGGATCCCGTATGGCAGCGCGTAGATCGATCGGCATCGTCGTCAACGGCGTCACCGGCCGGATGGGCTACCGGCAGCACCTGGTCCGTTCGCTCCTGGCCATCCGTGAGCAGGGCGGCGTGCCGCTCGCCGACGGCACCCGGATCTGGCCCGAGCCGATCCTGGTCGGTCGCGACCCGGACAAGCTCGCCGCCATCGCGGAGCAGCACGGTCTCACCGAGTGGACCACCGACCTGGACGCGGCGCTGGCCCGTCCGGACGTGGAGATCTACTTCGACGCCCAGGTGACCTCGCAGCGGGAGAAGGCGATCCGGCAGGCGATCGGCGCCGGCAAGCACATCTACACCGAGAAGCCGCTGGCCGAGGGCTCGGCCGCGGCCCTCGAACTGGCCGAGCTGGCCGCCGCCGCGGGCGTCAAGAACGGTGTCGTCCAGGACAAGCTGTTCCTGCCCGGCCTGCGCAAGCTCAAGCGCCTGATCGACGGCGGTTTCTTCGGGCGGATCCTGTCGGTGCGCGGCGAGTTCGGCTACTGGGTGTTCGAGGGTGACTGGCAGGTCGCGCAGCGCCCGAGCTGGAACTACCGGCTGGCCGACGGCGGCGGCATCGTGATGGACATGTTCCCGCACTGGAACTACGTCCTCGAAGAGCTGTTCGGCAACGTCCGTACGGTCCAGGCCACCACCGCCACGCACATCACCGAGCGGGTCGACGAGCGCGGCGAGACGTACGCGGCCGACGCCGACGACGCCGCCTACGCGATCTTCGAGCTGGAGGGTGGCGTGATCGCCCAGCTCAACTCCTCCTGGACGGTCCGGGTCAACCGGGACGAGCTGGTCGAGTTCCAGGTCGACGGCACCCACGGCAGCGCCGTCGCCGGTCTGCGCGGCTGCCGGATCCAGCACCGGGCCGGCACGCCGAAGCCGGTCTGGAACCCGGACCTGCCGCTGACCGGCAAGTCGTTCCGGGACGAGTGGACCGAGGTGCCGGACAACGAGGAGTTCGACAACGGCTTCAAGGTGCAGTGGGAGGCGTTCCTGCGGCACGTGGTGGCCGGTGCGGCGTTCCACTGGGACTTCACCTCGGGCGCCCGGGGCGTACGGCTGGCCGAAGCCGGTCTGGAGTCGGCCCGCAGCGGACAGCGGATCACGCTGTGAGCACGGTGAACCTGCCCGGCGGGCGCCGGCTGACCCTCTCCACCAAGAGCTGGGACAAGCCGGCCGGGCCACCGAGCGGCCGGATCGCGTACGCCGCCGCTCATGTGGTCGCCGACCCGCGCGCGGAGAACGCGCCCGGTGCGCCGGCGGTCCTGGACTGGGACGAGACGCTGGCCTTCCGGCGCCACCTGTGGTCGCACGGCCTGGGGGTGGCCGAGGCGATGGACACCGCGCAGCGGGGCATGGGCCTGGACTACGCGGCGACCAAGGAGCTGATCAAGCGCAGTGCGGCCGAGGCCGCGGCGGTCGGCGGCAAGATCGTCGCGGGGGTGGCGACGGACCAGCTGGCGCCGGGCACGGCGACCCTTTCGGAGATCCGGGCCGCCTATGAGCAGCAGCTCGCGGACGTCCTCGCCGCGAAGGCCGCGCCGGTGCTGATGTGCAGCCGTCACCTGGCCGCGGCGGCCCGGGACGCCGACGACTATCTCGCCGTTTACCGCGATCTGTTGGAGAAGTCGGACAAGCCGGTGGTGCTGCACTGGCTGGGCACCGCCTTCGACCCGGCCCTGGAAGGCTACTGGGGCTCGTCCGACGTGGACAAAGCGACGGAGACCGTTCTTGAACTGATCAACAGCGACCCGGCCAAGGTCGACGGGATCAAGGTCTCGCTGCTGGACGCCGACCACGAGATCGGCCTGCGCCGTCGCCTGCCGGCCGGGGTCCGCCTCTACACCGGCGACGACTTCAACTACCCGCAGCTGATCCGCGGCGACGAGCAGGGCTACTCGGACGCGCTGCTGGGCATCTTCGCGGCGATCGCCCCGGCGGCGGCCGCCGCCTTCGCCGCCCTGGACCGCGGTGACCTGGACGAGTACGACCGGATCTTCGCCCCCACGGTGCCGCTCTCCCGGCACATCTTCACCAGGCCGACCTTCTACTACAAGACCGGCATCGTCTTCCTGGCCTGGCTGGCCGGCCACCAGAACCACTTCACCATGGTCGGCGGTCTCCAGTCCGGTCGCTCGGTGCCGCACTTCGCCACCCTGATCGAGCTGGCCGACACCGCTGGACTGCTGCCCGACCCGGAGCTGGCCGCGCACCGGGCCAACCGGTTCTTCGAGGTGATGGCCGGATGAACCGCTTCTCCTTCAACCAGATCACCGCGAAGCACTGGGACCTGGAGGATCTGGTCGCCGGGCTGACCGAGGCCGGGGTGGACAAGGTGGCGCTGTGGCGTGAACCGGTCCAGGAGTACGGCCTGGAGCGCTCCGCCGCCCTGGTCCGGGACGCCGGCCTGTCGGTGACCACGCTCTGCCGCAGCGGTTTCTTCCAGCTCGACGGCTGGTTCGACGACAACCGCCGGGCCATCGACGAGGCCGCCGCGCTGGGCACGAACGTGCTGGTCCTGGTCTCCGGTGGCCTGCCGGAGGGGTCGAAGGACATCGCCGGCGCCCGGGCACACGTCGCCGAGGCGATCGCCCGGCTGGTCCCGCACGCGTCCGCCGCCGGGGTTACCCTGGCGATCGAGCCGCTGCATCCGATGTACGCCGCCGACCGCTGCGTGATCAACACCTGGGACCAGGCGCTGGCGATCGCCGAGCAGCACCCGGTCGGTCAGGTCGGCGTCACCGTGGACACCTACCACCTGTGGTGGGACGACACGGTGCTGCCGAAGATCGAGGCGGCCGGGCCGCGGATCGCCGTCTACCAGCTCGCCGACTGGATCACCCCGCTGCCCGCGGGTGTCCTCACCGGACGCGCCCTGCCCGGTGCCGGGTGTGTGGACATGCGCGCCTTCCACGCGGCGGTGGAGAAGGCCGGGTACACCGGCCCGATCGAGGTCGAGGTGATGAACGAGGACCTCTGGCGGCGTCCCGGCCGGGAGATCCTGGCCGACACGATCGCCGGGTACCAGAGCATCTGAGCCCCGGTCCGCGGTCAACGGCGCCCGCGGACCGGCCGGATTCGTGTCCCGATCCGCGGCTCGATGCGAGCCGCGGATCGGCACACGAATTCCTGGATGGACCGTGAGGCTACCGCCACGCTCCGGCGAAACAAGGCATGACAGAGCAATGTTGCCTTGATCATAAGGTAAGCCTTGCCTAAGTTAGGCAAGGCTAAGATTCGTTCGTCGACCCTACGACGAGCGGACCCCCCGTGCGTTCACGCCATCTTCCGGTGCGAGCCGCCCTCTCCTTGGTGCTGCTGCCCACGCTTCTCACCCTCGACTCGACCCCGTCCTTCGGGCACGCCGCCGACACGGCGCCCACGGACCGGTTCACGGCCGACGCGGCCACCGCCGACGCGAGCTTCCTGCAACAGCCGCAACCGCAGACGGTGGCCGACGGGGGTTCGGTGACGTTCGCCGTCGAGTACCCCGGCGCCCTGCTCTACACCTGGTACCGCACCGACGCGCGGGGCACCCAGGCGCTGGCCGGGAGCAACAGCGCCACGTACACCTTCACCGCGTCCTACGCGGACGACGACGCGACCTACTCGGTACGCCTCTTCGACTCGAACTTCGTTCAGCACCGTTCCGACGAGGCCCGGCTGACGGTGACACCGGTCGCGGCCCGGGTGACCGAGCCCCCGCACGACGTCTCGGTGCAGGCGTACCAGAACGCCTCGTTCGCGGTCGCCGTCGGTGGCACCGCGCCGTTCACCCACCGGTGGCAGCGACAGGACACCGACGGTGGCGAGTGGACCGACATCGCCGGCGCGACCGGGGCGGAGCTGTCGTTCAAGTCGCGCCCGGCCGACGACGGCGCGCGGTTCCGGGTCCGCGTCGACAACGGGCACGGACCGGCGGCCGTCTCCGCCCCGGCCACCCTCACGGTGATCACCGGCGGCGGAAGCCTGGAGACTGTCGACCGGGCCAGCTTCGAATGGGGCGTCAACCCGATCTACCAGGGCGGCAACCCGGCCAACGACGGCTGCAACTTCTTCTCCGCCGGTACGCGTGACGAGTTCGCCGGCACCGATGGCAACGTCCGGATCATCCACCGGATGCCGGACGGCTCGGCCCAGGCGGTCTCGAACGCCACCAAGTGCATCCCGGCGGTCGGCTCGCAGCTGAACCAGCGGGTCCTGTTCACCAACGGCACCGGCACCGCCAACCCGGTCACCGGCGAGGCCACGATCCGCTGGACCGGGGCGTTCACCGCGAACGCGTACAGCGGCCTGGTGACCTGGAACCTGACCGATCCGACGCTGACCATCGCCGCGGACGGCACCGGGACGCTGACCGCGATCGGCGCCGGTTTCGGCGCCGGCCGGGACACCCCGGACCAGAAGACACCGGTCCCGGCCCGCCCGGTCACCGTGGCCACGTTCGGCCAGGTGCGCCTGGACACCACGGCCGGCCCGGGCGGCGGCGGACAGATCTCGCCGGACTTCGCCGGAGTCGACTACTTCCCGCTGGTGGACGGGGTGCGGTCGAGCACCTCGGCGATCCCGGAGCAGGTCAAGGCGCGGCCGGGCTGGGGTTCGTGGCCGGAGTCGTTCGTCGATCTGCAGTACGAGACGGAACTGGCCGGCTACTGGCACTCCAGCGGGCTGTCCGCCGACGCCGAGAAGCCGGCGATGGACCTCACGGTGCGTTTCGACTCCGCGCCGGACGTCAAGATCGTGCCGGTCATCCTGGCGAACCCGGCGACCACCCCGACCGCGCCGTACGTCGAAGGCCGTGACCTGACCATCCGCGCGGACGTGGACGGCAGCCCCGACCTGCGCTGGGAGCGGTCGAGCTCGGGCGCCGGGCCGTGGGCCACGATCGCCGGGGAGTCCGGCGAGACCCTGACCATCCGGGCCCTGGACGCGTCCTGGCATAACACCTACGTGCGTCTGGTGGCGACCAGCGCCGACGGCCAGGCGGTGTCCACCGCGCTGCGGATCACCACGGCCGCCTACGACGCGCCGCACTTCACCAGCCAGCCCGCCGACGTGCACGCGATCCAGGGCAACCGGGCCGTCGCCACGTTCGGGCTGACCGCCTGGCCGGCCGTCGACACCGCGTCGATCAAGCTGGAGCGCAGCGGGGACGGCGGGCAGACCTGGGCGGTGTGGGACGGTGCGGAGTACACCCGTTCGTACATCGGCGGTGCGCAGCACGGTCTGCTGCTGTCGTCGATCCCGATCGGCGCGGACGGCGCCCTGGCCCGGGTGACCGCGGCCAATGTGGAGGGCGCCCGGACGGTCTCCGAGCCGTTCACCTTCCGGGTGCACCGGGCCACCGGCGGACCCCAGCTGGTGGTGCTGCCGGGCACCCGGGTGGACCCGGCGAAGGAGACCCGCCTGACCGTGCTCGGCGCCGGTTTCGACGTGCCGGACTGGGCCGGGCCGACCCTGACGTACTCGCTCGATCTCGGTCTCTTCGACTCCACCGTGTGGACGCCGGGCCGGGCCGGGAGCCGCGACTGGGTGGCCACCTCGCCGGACGTCTCGGGCGGTCAGATCTACCGCGCCTACACCCAGGCCACCGGCGGGACGTTCACCGCCTCGCTGCGGGTGCCGGCCGGGGTGCTGAAGGACGACCGGACGTACGGCGTGGGCGCCTTCCTGCGGCTCACCGACATCTCGACCTGGCAGGACACCTTCGACAACCGGTCGATGGACGCCTGGACCCCGCTGACCCTGCCGGCCCCGCCCTCGGCCGACGGCCAGTCGATCGTCGCGACGGTTCCGGAGCGGGAGGGCGAGTTCCTCTGGTCCATCGACGGCGGCGACCGGGCGGTCACCCTGACCGACGCGGTGGACCGGGGCGGCTACCTCCAGTCGACCGGTGAGCTGAAGCCGGTGACGGTCACCGACACCCGGATCGGCGGCCCGGCGTGGTCGCTCTCCGGTCAGGTCGGTGACTTCACCGGCGGGCTGTCCGGCCGTTATCTGGGCTGGTCACCATCGGTGCACACGGCCGGTGGCGGGGCGCAGGCCGGTCCGGTGGTGCCGTCCGGTCTGGACTCCGGGGCCGGGCTGACCGCGGGGGCGAACCTGGGGTCGGCCGCCGACGGGCACGTCAAGGGCAGCGCGGTGCTGGGTGCGGGGCTGGAGCTGCGGCTGCCGGTCACCACGGAGCCCGGCGAATACACCGTGACCCTGACCTTGACCGCTCTGGGCTGATTCGTCTTCTTGACTCAGCCGTACATCGTGACCAAGATGGCTTAAGTTAGGCTAGCCTACCCTTACTTTAAGGCCATCGATGGCGCGCCCGGATCGACGTACATCGAAGGTGGTGGAATCTGGTGGGTGGCACGACCGCCCGGGCCGGACTCTCGGTACTGGCTCTCCTGCTGGTGACGGCGTGCTCCGCACCGAAGAACACGGACACACCGCAGCGCACCGGCGCGCCGCGGTGCACCGGCCCGGCGACAGCCGTCTCCCAGCCGAGCGTCCAGCCGATCGCGACCGGCTCGACGCCACGGCTGCCGGTCACCTACACCGACCTCACCGACAAACCGGTCACCATCACCGACGCCAGCCGCATCCTGGCCCTGGACACCTACGGCACCCTGGCCACCACGGTCCACGCCCTCGGCCTGGGTGACCGGCTGGTCGGCCGGGACGTCTCCACCGGCCTGCCCGAGCTCGCCCACCTGCCGCTGGTCACCCACAACGGGCACGAACTGAACGGCGAGGCCATCCTGGACCTGCGGCCGTCGGTGGTGCTGACCGACTACAGCATCGGCCCGCTGGAGGTGCAGCTCCAGCTGCGCGACTCCGGCATCCCGGTGGTCATCATGAGCGACCAGCGCTCCCGCGAGCAGATCAGCCCGCAGATCAAGGCGGTCGCCACCGCCCTCGGGGTGCCGGAGATCGGCGACCGGCTGGCCGAACGGGTCGAACGCGACACCGAGGCCGCGGTGGCCCGGGTGGCCGAACTGGCCCCGGCGCAGGCCGGCGACCGGCTCCGGATGGTGTTCCTCTACATGCGCGGCAACGCCGGGGTCTACTACTGGTTCGGCCCCGGCTCCGGCGCCGACGACCTGATCGAGGGCCTCGGCGGGGTCGACGTCGCCGCCGAGGCCGGGCTGAGCGGGATGCGCCCGCTCAACGCGGAGGGCCTGACCCGCGCCGACCCGGACATCTTCCTGATGATGACCAAGGGCCTGGAGTCGGTCGGCGGCCTGCCCGGGCTCCTCGAGGTGCCCGGCATCGCCGAGACCTCGGCCGGCGCCAACTCCTGCGTCGTCGACATGAGCGACTACCAGATCCTCAGCTTCGGACCGCAGTTCCCGGCCACCCTCGACGCGCTGGCCGAGGCGATCTACCGCAAGGCGATCCGCTCGTGACCAGCGTGCTGCCCCGGTCGATCGAGCGGACCGCCGCCGGCCCCGCCGAGCGGTCGATCCCCCGGCTGAAGAGCCGTGCCGGACGGTCCTCGCTGGTGATCGGCGGGCTGCTGATCGCGCTGATCGTGATGGCGCTGGTCTCGGCCGGCGCCGGCCAGCTGCACGTGCCACCGGCCGAGGTGCTCGGCTCGGTGCTGCAGCGGCTGGGCCTGCCCAACGGCTTCGAGCCCACCCACCCCAACGGTGCCGCCGCGCTGTGGAACATCCGGTTCCCCCGCCTGGTGATGGGCCTGCTGGTCGGGGCCGGGCTGGGCGTCTCCGGCGCGGTCATGCAGGGCATCTTCGGCAACCCGCTGGCCGAGCCGGGCGTGATCGGGGTGTCTGCCGGAGCCGGGGTCGGCGCCTGCGCGGTGATCGTCTTCGGCTGGACCTTCGCCGGGCCGATGACCATCCCCGCAGCAGCCTTCCTGATGGCCCTGGTCACCACCCTGATCGTGTACGGGCTGGCCCGGCGCGGCGGCCGGACCGAGGTGGTCACCCTGGTGCTGATGGGCATCGCGGTCAACGCGGTGGCCGGAGCCCTGATCGCCTACCTGGTCTTCCTCGGTGACACCGCGGCCCGCGAACAGATCGTCTTCTGGCAGCTGGGCAGCCTCAACGGCAGCCGCTGGGAGCAGGTCCAGGTGGTCACGCCACTGGTGATCGCCGGACTGATCGCGACCTGGACCCTGGCCGGCCGGCTCGACCTGCTCGCCCTCGGCGAACGGGCCGCCCGGCACCTCGGCGTGCGGGTGGAACGACTGCGGCTGACCGCGATCGTCCTGACCACCCTGCTGGTGGCGGCCGGAGTGGCGTTCGCCGGGATCATCGCCTTTGTCGGCCTGGTCGTCCCGCACGTCATCCGGATGCTGATCGGCCCGGCCCACCGCTGGCTGCTGCCCGGCAGCGCGATCGGCGGCGCCCTGGTGCTCACCGTCGCCGACCTGGTGGCCCGCACCGCCGTCGACTACGCCGACCTGCCGATCGGCATGCTCACCGCGCTGATCGGCGGCCCGTTCTTCTTCTGGCTGCTGATGCGCACCCGTTCCCGATCCGGAGGCTGGGCATGACCGCGCTGGACACCCTGCGGCGCCGCCTGGCCCGGATCCCGGCCCGCCCGGCCGTGGGCGACGTGGTGCTGCGGGCCGACGACGTCCGGCTGTCGCTCGGTGGCGCCCCGGTGCTGCGCGGCGTGGATCTCACGGTGCGGGCCGGTCAGGTGCTCGCCGTGGTCGGCCCGAACGGCGCCGGCAAATCCACCCTGCTCGGCGTGCTGGCCGGCGACCACCGGCCGGACGGCGGCACGGTCACCGTCGACGGCGCGCCGCTCGACTCGTGGACCGCCACCGAGCTGGCCCAGCGGCGCGGTGTGCTGCTGCAGCGGATCGACGTCTCGTTCCCGTTCACCGTCGAGCAGATCGTGCGGATGGGCCGGGCGCCGTGGGCCGGCACCCCGGCCGAGGACTGGGACGACGACGTGGTCGCCGCCGCGCTCGCCGAGACCGACGTGACCGCGTTCGCCGGCCGGATCTACAGCTCCCTCTCCGGCGGCGAGCGGGCCCGCGCGGCACTGGCCCGGGTGCTCGCCCAGGAGGCGATCGCGCTGCTGCTCGACGAACCCACCGCCTCGCTCGACATCGGACACCAGGAACGGGTGCTCACGCTGGCCCGGCAGCGTGCCGAACGCGGCGACGCGGTCCTGCTCGTGGTGCACGACCTGGGGCTCGCCGCCGCCTACGCGGACACCGTGACAGTGCTGTCCGAGGGACGGGTGCACGCGTCCGGACCACCCGGCGAGGTGCTCACCGCCGAGACGCTGACCGAGGTCTACCGGCATCCGATCGAGGTCGTCCGCCATCCCCGTACCGGCGCGGTGTTGATCGTCCCGGTCCGGGACCACACCGCGCCCGCAACCTGATGGGAGTCCCGATGAACCTCGCCGCCCGCCTGGCCGGTGTCGCCGCGCTGGCCCTGGCCCTGACGGTGACACCGTCGGCAGGAGCCCTCGCCGCCACGCCGAAACTCACCGTCTCCAAGAGCACCCTGCCGTCCGACCAGGTCTCCGAGATCACCGTCACCGGCCGGAGCTATCTGGTGCCGCCGCACGCGCCCGGAGTCGAGGTGTTCGGCGGCGTCTACCTCTTCTTCGGCTGGGTGAAGGACCCCGGCGGCTTCGGGCCGAGCATCCGCAACTCCGGCAACAACGACGGCACACCCGGTGTCACCTACGCCTACCCGGGCGAGGCCGGCGACGCGGGCACCCGTGACGACGGCAGCGGGACGATGCGGATGGTCTCGTTCACCACCGGCGGGGCCTCCGGCGAGGCCACCGACTTCCACATGGACGACGACGGCGACTGGCGCGCCACCCTGAAGATCAACGGATCCACCTTCAGCACCACGAGCAACGGCAAGTCCAGCACGTACGACTGCCTGAAGGTCCAGTGCGGGGTCTACACCATCGGGGCACACGGGGTGGCCAGCAAGACCAACGAGAAGTTCACCCGGATCACCTTCAAAGCCCCCTCCGGCGGCGGTACGGCGGCCGAGCCCACCACCGCGCCCACCCGGCCCGCCGCGGCCACGACGACCGCACCCACCCGGACCACCGCACCCGCCGCCGGCGCGACCAACGCCGCGACCGCGACCGGCACCGCCGAATCCGCCGACCTCGTCGCGGTCGAGGAGGCGGACTCCGGCGGCGACATCGAGGGCCGGGCGGTGGCCGGCACCCGCTCCGTCCGCAGCACCGGCGGCATCGGCTGGTTCATCCCGCTGACCGCGCTGACCGCCCTGGTGGTGCTAGCCGCGGGCGGCATCTGGTGGCGACGGCGGCGACGCCGGGCCACCCCCACGACCCCACTCTCCTAGAGATCCACCGCACTAGTAGGAGGTACCCATCCATGTCCATCCCTGATCGCGCGGCCCAGCCGCGCGGCGTGGGCCGGCGGCTCGCGGCGATCGCCGTGGCCGGAACGGTCGCCGCCGGTGGTGTGGCCGTGGGCGCCACGCCCGCGTTCGCCGCGCCGCAGACGATCGACGACGCCACCTTCACCTGGGGTGTCAGCACCGAGCTGCAGGCCGCACCGCCGTTCGGTGGCTGCAACTTCCTGTCCGCCGGTGAGTCCGACGGCACCCAGGCCAACTACCGGACCACCGTCGGCGACGTCAGCATCGTCAAGGACGGGGTCGCCCCCACCTGGGCGAGCAAGTGCGCCGGCGCCCCCGCCAAGGCGATGAACCAGCAGATCGTCTGGTCCGGCGGCGCCGGCACCGTCGACCCGGCGACCGGCGTCACCGAGCTGGCCTTCACCGGCGAGGTGTCGATCAACTTCTACGGTGGCCTGGTCCCCTTCACCATCAAGAACCCGGTCGTCACCGTCGACGCCAACGGTGGCGGCACGGTCAAGGCCACCCTCTTCGGCTACGGCTCGTCGATGGAGAACCCGAACGTCAAGGTTCCGCTCGACCCGGTGAACGGTGTCGTCGTCGCCGACCTGTCCGACGTGGACAGCGGCAACACCGTCGGCTTCACCACCACACCCGGGTACACCGGTGTGGAGTACACCCCGCCGGCCGGCTCCGGGGGCACCCCGCAGAACCGCACCAACGCGGGCTGGGGCGCCTGGCCGGACAGCTGGGTGGACTTCCACTACGCGACCGGCCTGACCTCCTACTGGTACAGCAGTGGTGGCGCGGCCGACCCGTACAAGGCGCCGAGTGCCCTGACCATCGCGTACGGCGACGGCGAGGTTCCGGGGGAGCCGGGCGAGCCCGGTGAGCCCGGCGGCTCCGACGGCGGCCAGCAGTCGATCAGCGTCACCGTGCCGAAGAAGGTCGAGCCCGGCGAGTTCCTCTGGAACATCGACGGCGACAAGGCGGTGAACCTCGGCGAGACCAGCGCCAAGGGCACCTACCTGCAGGCGACCGGCGCGATCGACCCGATCACGGTGACCGACACCCGGCAGAACGGCCCCGAGTGGTCGATCTCCGGCCAGGTCTCCGACTTCACCGGCGGCCTCTCCGGCAGCCACCTCGGCTGGACGCCGAAGGTGCTCACCGCCGGTGCGGGCGCGGTGGCCGGCTCGGCCGTGGCCACCGGCCTCAACGGCGGCACCGGCCTGGCCGGCTCGTCGACCCTGGCCACCGCGGCCGACGGGCACGCGAGCGGCACCGCCAGCGTGGGCGCCGACCTCGACCTGCGCCTGCCGGCCGACACGGCGGCTGGAGAGTACGCCGCGACCCTCACGGTCACCGCCCTCTCCTAGTGGAGACGCGGCCGGTATCCGATGGTCCCGGATACCGGCCGCCCGCCCCATCACGAACCGCACACCAGCCACGACAGGACAGAACGAGTATGGCACTGCGCACCCGGCCGGATCACCAACCGGCCACCGACCCCGACAAGGGCATGACCACGGTGAACCGGCCGGGCGCGAGCACGATCTGGGCGGTCGCCCTCCCGCGGATCGGACGGGCCCTGATCGCCGCGGCGATCCCCCTCGCCGGCGTGCTGCTGCCCGGCACGCCCGCGGCCGCCGCCCCGGACACGTCGCTGACCTGGTCGGTCCGGCCCACCCCCACCGAGAAGAGCCCACAGCGGCCGAACTTCGCCCACGACCTGGCACCCGGCCAGCGCATCGAGGACAGCATCCGGGTGCGCAACTTCGGCAACAAGCCGCTGCCGCTGACCATCTACTCCAGCGACGCGCTGAACACCTCGTCCGGCGCGCTCGACCTGCTGCCGGCCGCCACCCCGCCGAGCGACGTCGGCAAGTGGATCGTGCTCGGCAAGGCGGCCATCGAGGTGCCGGCCAACGGGCACGTCGACGTCCCGTTCACCATGGTGGTGCCGTCCGCGGCCGAGCCCGGCGACCACACCGGTGGCATCGTCACGTCGTACCGGGCGCCCGGCACCGACGACAAGGGCCGTGCGGTGATCATCGACCGCCGTCTCGGCACCCGGATGTATGTCCGGGTGGCCGGCGCGCTGCGCCCCGAACTCACGGTCAGCGAGGTGCGGACCGAGTACAAAGGCAACACCAACCCCTTGGAGCCCGGCGACGTACGGGTGAGCTACACCGTCACCAACACCGGTAACGTCCGGATCGGAGCCGAGCAGACCATCGTGGTCCCGGGCGGGCTCGGCCTGCCCGGCATCGAGGCGACGCTGGACCCGATGCCGGAACTCCTGCCGGGCAACTCACTCGACTACTCGATGCTGGTGCCGGGGATCTGGCCGACGTTCCGCACCACGGCGACCGTCGAACTGCGCCCCACCCCGTCCCGGCAGGGCGAGGAACTCGATCCGGCCGTCCCGGTCGCCTCGGCCTCGGCGGCCACCTGGTCGGTGCCCTGGCCGCAACTGATCATCCTGCTGGTGGTGGTCGGCTTTGTCCTGTACGTGATGTGGCGCATCCGCCGCCGGCGGCGCCGCAAGACCGCGGTGCAGGACCAGGCCGTGCAGATCGCCGCGATCGTGCGCGAGACGGTGCAGGCGGTGCTGACCGCCCGCCCGGACATCGACGCCGCCCAGGCCGCCGCTGCCCAGGCCGCCGCAGCCCAAGCCGTCGCCGCGCCTGCCTCCGCGCCTGCCGCCGCTTCGCCCGTGGCGCCTGTGCCGCCCGCGCCCGTGTCGCCCGCGCCCGTGTCGCCCGCGCCCGTGTCGCCCGCGCCCGTGTCGCCCGCGCCCGTGTCGCCCGCGCCCGTGTCGCCCGCGCCCGCCGCTTCGCCCGCGAGCCCGCCGCCGGGTGGAGCCGATCCCGCCTGACGACCGACCCGGCACCCGAAGGCCAGAGGCGATCCCTCTGGCCTTCGCCACACCGTCGCGCCCGAAATATGCGCCTATCGCCCGCATTGCGCGATCAGCAAAATGCGAAGCCTTTCTCCAAATAGGACGCTATTCGGGTGAATCCGCTAGTGAAGTGACTACCGAAGCGGGATTGTTAACCCGGCGGATGCACAGTACGGGGTCCCGGCAGGATAGGAATGAGGCCGCGAACCACAACGAATCTTCGGTTGATCTTGCTGACCGGGAGGGCGTTGCCGGTGCCGTACCGGTCGGGTGAGATCCGTATTTCGAGGTTTGTGGGGGAGGGCGACACGTGGCGGGGATCGACACCCCGGCCGGCTACACCCGTCTGGAGCGGACGGGCACCGGGGCGGATGCCGGTGTCTACCGAGCCTGGGATGAGCGGGCCGGGCGGTGGGTGGTGCTCAGGCTCTTCCACCGTTTTGTCGGCGACCGCTCGGAGGAGTCCGCTTTCGCCGCATACGTTGCCACCTCTCTCGGTCTCGGCCGCAACACGACGATCGTGCCGGTGCGCGCCGGTGGGGTGACCGCGACCGGCCGCCCGTGGCTGGCCCTGGACCCGGTGGACGCCCGCCCGTTCAGTGACGTGTTGCGTGACGACCCACCGTCGCCGGCCGTGGCCCTGGAGCTGACGATCGCCCTGGCCGACGCGCTGGCCTGGGCCCAGCCGATGACCCACGGCCGGGTGCGGGCCGAGTCGGTGCTGATCGGCGTGGACGGCGTCCCGATGATCACCGACTTCGCGGCGCCCCGCCCGCCGGGGACACCGCCGCCGACCCAGCGCGACGACGTCACCGATCTGGCGGCGCTGATGTTCCGCGCGGTGACCGGCGGCCCGTGGCCGGGTCGTGGCCTGGAGGATGTGCAGATCATCGGGGCCTGGCCGGGGCTGACCGGGCTGTTCGACGAGGTTCTGACGCCGGTCCCGGCGGTGGAGACGATGGCCGAGTTCGCGGCCCGGCTGCGGCAGGTGCGGCTGCGGGCCGGTGCGCGGCTGGCGCGGAGTTCGGCCGCCGACATCGTGGGCTTGACCAGCGTGGTCCCGGCGAGTGTGGTCGCCGAGCCGATGATCCCCGAGCCGCCCGATCCGACCGATGCAACCGATCCGCCCGATCCGCCCGGCTCGGCTGATCCGACCGGGCCGGCCGGCCCGGTCCCGTCGGCACCCGCGCTCGGCCCGGCGGTGCCGGCCGTCGTCCGGGCCTTGCCGATGGACGGCGCGCCCTCCGCCCGGCCCCGCCGTCTGCCCGCGCTGGCCGCCGCCCTGGTGCTGCTGCCGATCGGCTTCGGGGTGGTGCAGTTGTTCCCGGGCCGGGCCGGTGACGCCGCCGAGCCGCCGATCTCCGCGGTGGAGTCCTCGGCCCCGCCGGACTGTGCCCCGGCCAGTGCCGGCCCGTCCGGCGCTCCGGCCCTCTGGTGGCCGGCCGACGAGGGTTCCGGGCAGACCCTCTGCGACCGGTCCGGAAGTGGGAACGAGGCGGCGCTGAGCCCAGACGTGGGCTGGTCGGCATCGGGTGCCGCGATGCGGTTCGACCCGGGGACCGACGCGTTCGTGAGCGGGTCCGGCCCGGCGGTCCGCACCGACCAGAGCTTCACGGTGATGGCCTGGGTGAACCTCGCCGACACCGACGGCCCGCACGGCGTGCTCTCCCAGCCGGGCGCCTCGGCCAGCGGTTTCACCCTCAAGTACGAGAAGTCGAACGACTCCTGGCGGCTGACCATGCCACGGGCCGACCGGAACGCCCCGGAGCTGGACGGCACGTCCGCGTCGTCGCGGCCCCGGGTCGGCACCTGGACGCATCTGGCGGCCACCTTCGACGCCGAGCACGGTGAGATCACCATCTTCGTGGACGGGGTGGCCGAGGGCACCGCCGAGCACACCGCGACCTGGGACGCGCCGGGCCCGGTGCAGGTGGCCCGGTCCTGGTCCGACGGCGTCTGGACGGACCGTTTCCACGGCCTGATCGACGACGTCCGGGCATATCGGACGGAGCTGTCCGCGGACGGCATCACCGAGATCGTGGAGACCAGCCGCCCCACCCACCAGGACGGCCGCTAGGTTCGGTGGGTGGATCACGCCATGCCTCGCTCCCGCGCGATCCGCCACACCGAACCTGCCCGGCCGCCGGAGCCGAACGGTTCCGCCGCGCCGCCGGGCAGGGTCACGGTGACGAGGACATGGCCGCGTCCTACTTCGCGAGTTTCTGAGCGCGTAACTCCACCAGCAGGCCGTCCCGATCGGTGAGGACGGCTCCGAGGATGCGCCGGCCGGCGGCGAGCAGGTCGGCGACATCCGGGGTGCTGAGGCTGTACATCACCAGGGCGCCGTCCCGGAACGAGGTGACGATGCCGGCCCGGCGCAGGACGGCGAGCTGCTGGGACAGGTTGGACGCCTCGACGTCGATCTCGGCGAGCAGGTCGCGCACCGGCAGCGGCCCGGTCTGCAACAGTTCCAGCACCCGGATCCGAACCGGGTGACCGAGGGTTCGGAACATCTCCGCTTTCGCCTGGTACAGCGGCACTGACACGTCCCGTCCCCTCTGCCCAGACTCCCGGCTCCAACACTCCTCACAACTGTGCGACACGGGCGTGGTTACGGCGTACCCAAGTTGTTGCTCTTCGCAAGCGTGCCCACGACGCACCGCGACGTGAAGCAATCAGAAGTTTCGGAGTTGCAGAAATCTTCAAGTCCCTCGTTACACGCTCCATAAACCCATGGTTCGAGGGTGTCGAGGCGGACATCGTGTGCGACCTGTTCCGGCCGGTGTCGTACACGCTCTGCCACAGACCCGGACCGATGTGGAGGATCAGATGCCGGACATGGATGTAGCTCTCAAGGACGCGATGCAGATCGATGGCGCGATCGGCGCCGCGCTGGTCGACCGCTCCAGTGGCATGGCGCTGGGGGTGGCCGGCGGGAGCCGGGATTTCGACCTGCAGGTCGCGGCGGCGGCCAACACCGAGGTGGTACGGGCGAAGCTGCGCACGATGGAGATGCTGAGCCTGCACGAGAAGATCGAGGACATCCTGATCACCCTCGACTCGCAGTATCACCTGATCCGCCCGCTGACCGGCCGGTCCGGGCAGGGCCTGTTCCTGTACATCGCCCTGAACAAGGACCGCGCCAACCTGGCCCTGGCCCGCCACCAGCTGAAGCGGATCGAGGGCGGCCTGGACCTCTAGCCGGGGCTGACCGGATTCGCACATCTGTTCGAGTTATCCACAGGCTGTGCACACAGCCTGTGGGTATCGCGGGTCAGTGCCGGCCGGCTCCGGCCCGGCGGCCGACCAGCATCCACGCTCCGAGCAGCAGCGCGGCTGCGAGCAGCGTCTTCACCACGTCACCGATCAGGTACGGGGTCAGCCCGGCCCCGATCGCGGTGGTCAGATCGGTGCCGGTGACCAGGGCCAGCCGGGACGGCGATCTGCGCGGCGAGGCCGACGGCGCCGGCTGCTCGGACGGTCAGGAGCACGTCCCGGACGGCGGATCGCCCCCACACGTCGGCGAGACACCTGTGCCGGACCGGACCGTGATCTTCAGCCGCCGATCTCGCTGACTTCGACGAGCGGGGCATCGTTGAACCACTGTGCGTGAACGATGAAGCTGTGGTTCGGCGCGTTGAAGTAGACCGCCAGGTTCACGTCGGAGCCCTGTTTCACCACCTGGAAACCGTCCGCCGGAGTGGCGGTGACCAGCGCGACGGTGCCCTTGCTGGTCATCCGGATCACGGCCGTGCCGCCACCGGTCACGAACGACTTCAGATACGTCTTGACACCATCACTGGTGGTGACGGTCCATCCGTCTTCTGTGGTCGTCGCCGGTTTGGTGGTGGGCGTCACCCGGGGCGGTTCGGACGACCTCGCCGGGCGATCCGGCTCGGGCGACGCGGACGACGACGCCGGTGCCGGGCGGGTCCGCGACGGCGCCGGCCGGGTCGTCGACTTCGCGGGCGGGGTGACACTCGTGCCGGTCACCGCCGCCGGTGTCGGCGCCGGGAGCTGGCTGATGTCGGGCAGCTCACCGGACTCGGCGCGGGCGGCGCTCAGCACCGGTGTCAGGGCCACCGAGGAGAGCACGATGCTGGTCGCGGTGGCCAGACACCACCCCGCGACCGGCACCCACCGGGAAGATCGCACGAGGCCATCCTCTCACCTGCCCCTATGGTTAGCGCCATGGCGATGATCCTGTTGGTCGAGGACGACCGCATCATCACGGCCGCGCTGACCCGTGCGCTCACCGACGCCGGGCATGTGGTGCGCCCGGTCGGTCAGGCTGCCCTGGCGTTGAAGATCGTCACGCAGGAGCGGCCCGACCTGGTCATCCTCGACCTCGGGCTGCCCGACATCGACGGCACCGACGCGCTGCGGATGATGCGTACCGTCTCGGACGTACCGGTCATCGTGGCCACTGCCCGGCGCTCCGAGGCGGACATCATCGCCCTGCTCTCGGCCGGCGCCGACGACTACGTGACCAAGCCGTTCTCCGGCGGCCACATCCTGGCCCGCATCTCGGCCGTGCTGAGGCGGGCCCGGGCCACCGTCGAGCAGCAGCCCAACGCCATCACGGTGGGCGAACTGGTGATCCGGCCCCGGCAGCGCCGGGTGGAGTTGCGGGGCGAGCCGCTGCAGCTGACCCGGCGCGAGTTCGACGTGCTCGCCTATCTCGCCGAGCGGGTCGGCCAGGTGATCAGCCGCCGCGAGCTGATGAACCAGGTGTGGCAGCAGGCCCGGATCGGTGAGGAACAGACCATCGACGTGCACATCTCCTGGCTGCGCCGCAAACTCGGCGAGACCGCCGCGAAACCGCGCTACCTGCACACCGTCCGCGGGGTGGGCGTGATGATGGTCGATCCGCAGTGAGGTGGGCGCTCAACCGGCTGGCCCTGGCGATCACCTCGATGGTGGCGTTGGCCTTCCTGGTGCCGCTCGCCGTCGCCACCCGGCAGATCGCCTACGACCGGGCCATCTCGGACGCCCGGCAGCAGGCCACCTCGATGGTCACCGTGCTCGGCGTCAACAGTGACCCGGTCACCCTGATCAACGCGGTGGCCAGCACCCCGGCCGGCAGCTCCGGGCGGCTGGCCGTGCACCTGCCCGGGGAGGAGCCGATCGGCGTCTCCCACCTGACCGGCGGCGTGGTGGAGCGGGCCGCGCAGGACCGGCGGGCGGCCACCGCGCACACCACCGAGGGGGTCGCGTATCTGCAGCCCACGGTGCTCACCGACGGCCGTACCGTAGTGGTGGAGGTCTTCGTCCTGGACGAGGAGACCCGGCGCGGCGTGGTCGCCGCCTGGCTCGCCCTCGGTGGCCTGGCCGTCGTCCTGGTCGGTGGTTCGACCCTGTTCGCCGACCGGCTCGGCGGCCAGCTGGTGCGCGCCACCCGGCAGCTCGCGGCGGCCAGCCGGCGGCTCGGCGGCGGCGAGCTGAACGAGCGGATCACCCCGGTCGGCCCGCGCGAACTGCGCGACGCGGCGAGCGCCTTCAACGGCATGGCCGACGATCTGCGACGGTTGCTGGACCGCGAGCGGGAACTGGCCGCCGATCTCTCCCACCGATTGCGTACGCCGTTGACCGGCCTCCGTCTCGACGTGGAGGCGATGCCGCCCGGTCCGATCGCCGAGCGGATGCGCCAGGCGTGCGATCTGCTCGACGAGGAACTCGAAGCGATCATCACCGGGGCCCGTCTGGGCAGCATCGAGAAGCGCGGCTCCCAGCAGTGTGACCTGGTCGACGTGCTGGCCGACCGGCTGGCCTTCTGGTCGGTGCTGGCCGAGGACCAGGAGCGGCCGTGGGAGGTGGTCGGCGGCAACGAGCCGGTGCTGCTCCCGATGCCGGCCGGCGAGGTGATCCTGGTGGTGGACGCCCTGCTCGGCAACGTCTTCTCGCACACCCCGGACGGCACCGCGTTCCGGGTTCTGGTGTCGTCGACCGGCCTGCTCGTCGACGACGCCGGACCGGGCATCCCGGATCCGGCGGCCGCGGTGCGGCGGGGTTTCAGCGGCGCCGGTTCGACCGGGCTGGGGCTGGACATCGTGCGCCGGGCCGCGGAGACCGTGCACGGCCAGATGATCATCGAGCGGAGCCCGCTCGGCGGCGCCCGGATCGGATTCCTGCTGCACCCCGGTTTATGAGCCATTTCCGGTCGCTTTAAGGCTCTGTTATGGCAACCGCTCCTAACGTTCCGGCAGTACCAGCCAGAACGGAATTGGAGTGCCGACATGCGCAGGATGATCGCCTACCCGCTGGCCACCCTCGGGATGGTCGCATCGAGCCTGGCGGTCGCCGCGTCGCCGGCCATGGCACACGGCTACGTCTCCTCGCCGCCGAGCCGGCAGGCGCTGTGCGCCGCGGGCACCGTCACCGGCTGCGGAGCCATCCAGTTCGAGCCGCAGAGCGTGGAGGCCCCGAAGGGCTCCACGGAGTGCAACGGCGGCGGCGCCGCGTTCACCGAGCTGAACGACGAGTCCCGCAACTGGCCGGCCGCCACGGTCGGCCGGTCGGCCACCTTCAGCTGGGTGCTGACCGCCCGGCACCGCACCGCCACCTGGGAGTACTTCGTGGACGGCGCGTCCGTCGCGAAGTTCGACGACAACAACCAGATCCCGGCGGCCAGCGTCTCGCACACCGTCGACCTCAGCCGGTTCTCCGGCAAGAAGACGGTCCTCGCGGTCTGGAACATCGGCGACACCCCGATGGCCTTCTACAACTGCGTGGACGTCAACATCGGCGGCACCGGCGGCGGAGGGTCCACCCCGACCACCGCGCCGACGACCACCGCGCCGACCGCGGCCCCCACTACGGCCCCCACCAAGGCCCCGACCACTGCCCCCACCACCACCCCGCCGAGCACCGGGGCGCCCACCACGGCTCCCACCTCGGGTGGCGGCGGCCAGGCCTGGGCGCCGGGCGTCTCCTACCAGGCCGGCGACAAGGTGACCTACGAGGGCGTCACCTACGAGTGCCGCCAGGGCCACAACTCGATCCGCAGCTGGGAGCCCGGCATCTGGACGCTCGCCCTCTGGCTGCCGCTGTGAAGCGCCGCCTGATCGCCGTCGCCGCGGCCCTGCCGTTCCTGCTCGGGGCCTGCGGCACCGACAAGGCCCCGGTGTCGTCGCCTCCGCCCAGCGTCACCAACGTCTCGCAGATCGACGCGGCGGGCGCCACGTTCAACGACACCGACGTGATGTTCCTGCAGATGCTGATCGACAACCAGGAGCAGGGCCAGGAGATGGCCAGGATCGCGGCGAAGCGGGCCGGCCGGGCGGATGTCGTCCAACTGGCCGAGGCCGTGCAGGTCACCCAGGCTGACGAGATCAAGCTGATGAAGGGCTGGCTCACCGAGTGGGGCAAGCCCACCACCCTGGACGAGCGGGTCAGCCTGCACGCCGACCACGGTGGCATGCCCAGCACCGGCGAGGAGGAGATCGCCTCGCTGAAGACGGTCAAGAAGGCCCAGTTCGAGACCGCCTTCCTCAACCTCTTCCTGGCACACCAGCACAACGCGGTCGAGTTCGCCCAGCTGGAACTGGACAAGGGCGGCAACGAGCTGACCAAGTCGTTCGCCGAACGGGTCAAGCAGTCCCGCACCGACCAGGTCCAGCAGATGCTCAAACTGCTCGCCGGCTGATCGGTTCGCCGTTTCATCCGATACCTGATGGTTGGCCCGCATAACTTCGGACCATGCCTTTTGTGCGCCGTACCACCGCAATCGTGTTGTCCCTCGCGCTCGCCGGCACCGCGCCGGCGAGCGCGACCACCGCAGCCCTCTGGGACCATCCCGGCTATGACGCCGAGGACAGCCACTTCAATCCGCTGGAGACCGGGATCACCGGCCTGACCATCGGACGGATCACCCAGAAATGGCACGTCCCGTTACGGACCAGCACCCGAAGCTGCTCCACCTTCGGCGGCCCGGTACTCGCCGCCGGCCGGGTCCACGTCAGCGACCAACTCGGCGTCTCCGCCTACGACGCGGCCACCGGAAAAACCCTCTGGCGGTACGACTGGGACGACCCCGCCGACAACGAGACCCCCACCCTGGCCCTCAGCGACGGCCTGCTGATCGTGGCCGGCGGCGACTGCAACTCGCAGAGCGATCCGGACGGCCGGCTGCTGGCCCTGGACGCCCGCACCGGCCTGCCCCGTTGGAAACTCCGCCTGGACAACCCGGTCCATTCGATCGTCGTCGACAAACACGTGATCGTGGTCTCCGGCGGCTCCCCGTCCGACGAGGACCTGGTAGCCGCCTTCGCGGTCACCGACGGCCGGGCGCTGTGGACCCGGAAGAACGCGCTGACCTCGGAAGTCGCTGCCAACGGCACGATTGTGGTACGTCTACCCGACGGCACCGTGGCCCTCTCCGTCACCGACGGCACGGAGTTGTGGAAACGGTCCGGTTCGTGGACCGCCCAGGCCGCATCGCCGCGTAGTGAGTACTTTTATGCCACGGACAAATCGGGCAAATTGAGTGCGATCCGCGTTGTCGACGGCCACTCCGTGTGGACCGCAGCCGCCCCGTCCGCCTCCTCGCCCACCTTTTCGTCCGCCTCTTTGTCCGCCTCTTTGTCCGCTGGCAGCCGGATCGCCGCCGACTGGCAGCGGATCTACCGGGTCGACGGCAAGACCGTCGAAGCCCTGAACACCGGCGACGGCCGGCGAGCCTGGTCGATCACCCAGACCGAACCCGGAACCCAGCCGGTCCGGGCCGGCGGCCTGCTCTACGCCGGCGGCCCGGTGCTGAGCCCCGACGACGGCACCCCACTCGGCCAGTCCTGGCCCGGCACCGTCACCGTGGCCGGCGGCCGGATCCACCAGGTGGACGACGGCGTACTGCGCACCTGGGCACCCTAGGGTCGCCCCGGTTGCGGTCAGGTTGTACCTGACACCATCGGCGAAGCGCGGCCCACACCCCGGCCGACGAGGATGGTGGCGCCGACGGACGGCGCCACTTTCCTTGTGGGGGTGCCGCCACTTTGGCTCCGATGTTCGCGCCGCTCCGAGAGCGCAACTACCGTCTGTGGGCGGCCGCCGACCTGGTCTCGGTCAGCGGCACGTGGATGCAGGTGCTGGCGTTGAACTGGCTGATCCTCACCACCACCGGATCGGCCACCGCCATGGGCGCGGTCATCATGCTGCAGTCCCTGCCGGTGCTGCTGCTCGGCAGCTGGGGCGGGGTCATCGCCGACCGGCTCCCGGCCCGTCCCCTCCTGATCGCCTTCCAGGTGCTGCGCGCCCTCCTGGCCCTGGCCCTGCTGCTCCCCGGCGGCAACTGGACGATCTACGCGATCGCCCTGTTCTCCGGCGTGATCAGCTCCTTCGAAGGCCCGGTACTCGGCCGCTTCGGCTCGGCGCTGGTCCCCACCTCCGCCCTGGGCTCGGCCCTGGCCCTGGGCTCGGTGCTCAACTCGGCCGGCCGGATCGGCGGCATGGCCCTCGGCGGCGTCCTGATCGGCGTCACCGGCCCATCCGCCCTGTTCCTGATCAACGCGGCGTCCTACGTGGCGGTGATCGCGTCCCTGATGGCGATGCGCCTCGGCGAGATGCGCACCCTGGCCGCCCCCTCAGCCTCTGAGGGTGGTGTGGTGGCCGGTTTCCGCTACCTCCTCGGCCAGCCGGTGATCCTGGTGGTGCTGGCCCTGTCGTTCGTGCTGGGCTCGCTCGGCCGCAACTACCAGGTGTCGATGGCCGCGATGGTGGCCGGCCCACTGGCCGGCACCTCCGGCGCCTACGGCCTGCTGTCCACGGTCTTCGCGGTCGGCGCGGTAGCCGGCGGCCTGCTGCTGGCCTCCACCGGCCGCTCCACGCTGCGGGTCCTGGTGGGCACCGGCGTGGTGATCAGCGCCTTGCAGCTGGCGTCATCTTTCGCCCCGAACGTCCTGAGCTTCGCCGCCCTGATCCTCCCGATCGCGGCCGGCGCGGTCATCGTCGACACCGTAGTCTCCACCCGAATCCTGCTGGACACGCGCGAGGAGATGCGAGGCCGAGTCCTGGCCACGGTCGGAATCGTCTCCTCCCTGGCCGCGATAGTCGGCGCCCCCGCAACGGGATGGCTCTGCGACACCCTCGGCGCCCGAGGAGCCCTACTGACCGCCGGCACGATCACCACCCTGACAGCCCTGATCGGCGGAGCAGCCCTGATCCGCCTCAAGGGCCACTCCCTGAACCGGTCGTTGCTGCTCGGCCGTTCCACACCCCAACCCGCCTGACACACGACGAGGATGCCGGTCAGCCTCAAGGCTGACCGGCATCCTCGTCGTGGCTCAGAGTAGTGGCAAGCTGATCGGATGCCTGCGCCGTTCATGCCCCTGCTCTGCGGCTACCGTTCCGGTGGAAATCCGAACACCTCCGACAACAACGACGGCCTCTCCAAGGAACTGGGCCAGGAGTTGTTTCGGATCGTCGGTGTCCCTGACGGGCAAAGGGGGCCGGACGATCCCGGTGCTGCACTCGAGCAGCAGGTGCGGGCTCATCTGGCTGAACTGCGCCCCGACCTTCGGACGGCCATAAGCGCTTCGGCGGCGTCGTTCGAGCAGTACGAACACTTAGCGGTCTTCCCTCGGTACCGGCGAGGCCACCAAGGGGCGGTGCTGACGCTGGCTCCGCTGATCGCCGCCAGCCGAGATCTGAGCTCTTCGATCGAGAGGGAGAAGTTCTTGCGACTTCTCGATGCGGCCTCAGAAGCTTTTCAGAGGCAGGACGATCTTGCTTTCGAGCTCATGGAACACATGCCTCAGGAGGCGTTGCTGAAGATCGACGTGACGATCGCCGAGCCTCAGCGCGATACCCTCGCCCGACTGCAGATCGCTCTTTCGTCCAAGTGGTCCTTACGCACGGACCGCGCTCAGGACTGCGTATCGCAGGGTGCGAAACTGGTGGCGCAGCGAAGAGGGCGGATGCCTCACTTCGGAGTTGTCACCATGGAGCCGAGACCCTCGATGTTGAAGATCCTCGGGGACGGTTCTGGGGCTGTGGATTGCGTCTACCATCTCAACCTCCCAGCGCTCGAGCATGCGATGTCGGCTCTCGCAGTGCGGGGCAGACGGCATCCGGAGACTTGGTCGCCTATGCAGACGTTCCGGCGGTTGGTGCAGCAGCGACGTCTACGGGACTACGATGCTCTGGTCAGCGAGGTCGAACGGCTACCGGTGCCCTCCCCGTGAGGCCGGCTCCTTCCGATCGATGATCCATCCGTCGGAGCGCCGACACCGTCTCTGCGATCTTGTCAGCGGCTTCATCGATGGGTTCGTGCTCCCATACGCGCAATACGGTCCACCCGGCGCCGGCGAGGTGGTCATTGGTGTTGATGTCGCGGCGACGATTCGTGGCGACCTTCTCCGCCCAGAATGCCGCGTTCGTCTTCGCAATGGTGTGATGCTCGGGACAGCCGTGCCAGAAGCAGCCATCGAGGAAGACCGCCAGCCTGATGCGGGGAAACAACAGATCCGCCGTACGGCGAACCGCCTTGATCGGGCGCCGATTCACGAAGTATCGCAGGCCTCGTGCATGGACGGCCCGACGTAGGGCGAGCTCGGGTTTGGTGTCACGTCCGGTGTTGGCCTGCATCGACCTCCGGACCCCTGCGGACGACGCCCAAGATTTGTCGGACATGTGCTTCATCTCACCCGCTGGGTGGGATTGCTTCGCGACCAGGGGAGCGCGTGCGGATCACCCGTCATCGTCTGCATGGGCGGCTGGTGGAGGGTTGCGCCTCACATACCGTTCCAGGCCCTGGCGGATCACCTCCGACAGATTGTCACCCCGTCGTTCCGCAGTGGCCTTCGCCGCATCCCAGATGCTGTCGGGAATGCGAACGGTACGCCGGGGGGTTCTTGGCGCATTCGGCACGAAGTCAGTATGACAGGTGTCATGACACGCCGACACTCGTGCGCAGGTGCACGCCGATCCATTCGGTATATGCGGGCGGAATGGCCTCGGTCAGTTCCTCGCGCTCCGAGGTCCAGTCGATGCCGAGCGCATGCTGCATCTCGGTGATGCTGGCCTTGCCGCCGCCGTTGCCGTACGCGGCCACGTATGGGCCGTCGCGGTAGACGCCATGCCGCATTCCACGTACATAGCCGCGGTGTTTCGAGTGCCTCGGCTGATCGACAGCGAAGCCGTGGATCTCGAAGTCGCGGTGACGCTGGACCCAGGGCGGTTCCTCGATGGGGAACATGTCCATGCACAGCCGCAGATCGGTTCGGATCAGGCCCCCGTGCCCCGTGGGTTGCTCGATGACATAGGGGAGCCCGGTGGCGTCCAGCAGTTCGCGGGTGGCGGGGACCAACTGCTCGTGTCGGCGGCCCCAGCCCTTCGCCTTGTTCGTGCCGTTGGTGATGGTGCAGCCCGCCTGGCAGGGAGGCGAGGCGTGGACCAAGTCGAACCGACCGTAATGAGCAAGTTCGCCGTCGTTCTTTACCAGTTCCTCCAGTACGGCCAGGGCGTCCCGCCGTGCGAACTCGTCACCGCAGTAGTTCGGCCGGTCCTCGATGTCGACTCCGACCACCTCGAAACCGGCTCTCTGGTAACCACGCGCTGCCCCGCCAGCGCAGCAGTACAAGTCAAGAACTTTGGGCATCATCGCACCTCAAAGTGGCTTTGTGTCATGACATGAAGGTCGGCTTACGTCATGACACGATAGAACATCTGTCCAGTGATCTAAACCCCTGGATCACGTTCGCGGGGAGGGTTTCCTCGGGCGGTACGGCGACTATGAGATCTCCGTGACGAACTTGTTGCGCAGACCCTCTGGTGGGGTTGAGGTGCAGATCTCGCTCTCGATCTGCTGAGGAGCGCTCGGCGTCACGCCTCTCGCGAAGATCTGCGGCTAATATTTCGCGGGTGAGTGACCGCCTGAGCATGATCGACTTGTTCGCGGGATGCGGCGGCATGACCGTCGGATTCAAGCGTGAGGGCTTCGATCCCGTCATGTCCGTTGAATGGGATCTTGCGGCGGCTGCTACCTACGCTGCGAACTTCGGTGAGTCGCACACCCGGTGGGGTGACATCGAGAAGGTACCCGACAGCGAGATCCCCGGGGCTCAGGTGATCATCGGGGGGCCGCCCTGCCAGGGTTTCTCCAACCTCGGAAGCAAGGACGTCGACGACCCGCGGAACACGCTGTGGAAGCAGTACCTGCGTTTCGTCGTCAAGGCACGCCCAGAGGTCTTCGTCATCGAGAACGTGGAGCGCTTTTCCCGCGCCAGCGAGTTCGAACTCCTCCTGGCAGAGGCCGACCACGGCATGATCAAGGATTACGAGCTCTCGCATGGGGTGCTCCTGGCGGCGGACTACGGAGTGGCGCAGCGCCGGCCACGAACGATCGTGATCGGATCGCGCATCGGCAAGATCCCACTGCCGGATCCGACCCATGCGAAGGTGCCGAGCGGCGACCTGCTGCCGTGGGAGACAGTTCGTAGCCGGATCGAGAGGCTCGACCCCCGACCGACGACGACTGAATTGCCCGAGTCGATGACCGAATACTTCGGCCAGCGGATTCGCGGAGAGTTCAAGGGAACCGACATTCACTTCGGTCGCCAGCCGACGGCTATGTCTCTCGAACGCTATGACCACATCCCGCCAGGCGGCGGACGTTTCAATCTTCCGGACCACCTGCTGTCGCGGTGCTGGCGGGAGAAGAAGACCGGTACTACCGACGTCATGGGCCGGATGCGCTGGGACGCTCCATCTCTGACGATCCGTACGGAGTTCTTCAAGCCGGAGAAGGGCCAATACCTGCACCCACAGTGGGAGGAGGGCCGCCCGGATCATCGAGTAAACCGGGTCATCACCCACTATGAAGCCTCGCTGCTGCAGGACTTCCCGAAGGACTACCTGTGGTGCGGCTCCAAGACGGAAATCGCCAAGCAGATCGGCAACGCCGTCCCCTCGGGTCTTGCCGCCGCCATCGCCAAGCACCTCAAGGGCTACTTGAACTGAATACCGGCCACACCGGGGGCTACGTACAACGGGACAGACGAAGCGATAACGGCTTCCGTGGCAACCTTCAGCTCGTGGGATGAACCGGATCCAATACTCCGGGGTGGATCGAGGCCCATCGAGCCAGGATGTTGGCGGAGTATGAAGCAAACCCGGCGCTCGTGCGTGAACATGCCGCGCAGGAGGACAGCTTCCTAACCGGCGGGTACTCGCAGAGGTAGGTACTCGAACTCGTCCAGAACACGGCCGACGCCCTACGACGCTCAGGTCGACAAGGCCGCGTGAAGGCGGCGGTCGTCGGCGACACGCTGTACTGCGCGAACGATGGGGCTCCGTTCGCGCAGGAAGGGCTGGAGGCGGTCACACACGCCTACCTCAGCGATAAACGCGGTGATGACATCGGTAGGTTCGGGCTCGGGGTCAAATCGATTCGGGGAGTCCCCGACGCGCCCCTGGTGCTGAGCCGCACGGTGTCCTTCTCATTCATTGACGTGATTTCAGCAAGATTCGCCGAGGTAGCGGTATCCGAAGTAGGTGAGGTGTAGGGCTGCCGCGATTACGTCACCGATCTTTCGGAGCCGATCGTGCTGTGGTGCAGGCTTTCCAGCGGCCGGTCAGTAAGGCGAAGCCGCGTTTCTCCTTGCCGACGAAGGTCGCGGAGCAGCCGGTTCCTGCTGCGGTTGGCGTTGGCGAGAGGTCTGCCGTCGGCTGGTTGACTGGCCGGGGTCTTGATGCCGTGACCGGCGCCTTCGTAGCCGGAGTCGGCCGGGGTGGGACGGTGACGGTTGAGTTCGGCGCGGCCCAGTTCAGGGCAGCAGCGATGTCGAGTTTCTTGGCACAGGTCAGGTCATGCAGAAGGCCAGGCATCGCGTCGGCGGTCCATATCGGAAGGCCGCTCGGGAGCATGATTGCTTGAATTTTCGCGCCGAACTCATGGTGCTATCCCGAATATCGGGCATCGACGCTGTCGCCCTTGATGTTCAGGGCTGCTTAGCTGACCTTCATGGATGGACCGAAATTTTCTTCTTCAATTTGTCCCGGCCTGAGCATCTACTATTTAGACATCCGAGGGCTGGAATCCTGGAGCCCTATTCAGAACGCGGCGGTCGTTTTTCATGGTCCCGCGTCTGGGTGACGATGCGTAACGGCGGTCGTCCGATGAGGGTTCGCCTGGGTTGTGTGGACTCAGGAGTACCTCGGTGGACGACCGCCGCGTA